>JAUNJB010000216.1 GCA_030535375.1 Clostridia bacterium
AGCCGCGGCGTCTTCCGTGCCGACATAGCCGTTGTCCGACACAATCTTCTGCCCCTCGGCGCTCACGATGAAGGCGATGAAGTCCTTTGAAAGGTCGGACTGCGCGTCCGCCTTATAAGCGACGTTGAACGGACGGGCGATGCCGTAGATGCCGCTCGCCACGTTTTCCGCCGTCGCCTGCACGCCGTCCACCTTCACGGCCTTCACGCTGTCGTTGAGCGAGCCGAGGGATACGTAGCCGATGGCCTGCTCATCCCCGGCGACGGTCATCAGCATGGCGGAGGTGTTGTTGGTCACCTGCGCATCCACGGTGGTCATATCGACTTTTTTGCCGTCGATCGTTTGCTCCACACCGGTGAGCTCGACGAACGCGCCGCGCGTGCCGGAGCCCTCCTCGCGGGAGATGACGTTGATGCTCTTGCTCGCGTCAAATTGCGCGCTGGCCGTACCGGCGATGCAGCACAGCGCCAACGCGGCGGAAACAATGGCTTTTGCAATCCTGTTCATGATACTCTCTCCTCTTTTCTTCACGGTTTAAATGTATCGCTCCCGTCTTCCAGGAACGGCTTTATTGTAGACGCCCTGCGTTAAGCGCGTGGTCACGTTCATGTAAAAAGCAGGGAAAAAAGAGGAAAAGCGCAGCCCCCGTAAAAAAGGGGCTGCTAAAATTCAGTTATTCCAAGAAAAAACGGGTATTTTAGGCTTCCATCCGCCGCCGTCAATGACGGAAGCAGACGGATGGAAGCCTCTTTGGCGCAGCGTTGAGGAGCCGGAGCCCGCTACCGCCGATGGCGGATCAGGCCGGCGGCGCGCCGGAAAGGGTGCCGTCCACGGCCTACGGTCGGCGTACCGCTCTGCGATCGCAGGGTGCGCGAAATCGCGCCCATGCGGATTCCCCCGGACGGAGCCTCGCCAAAGCTTGATTGGCCCAGAAAACCGCTTTTCCGGAAGGTTCGGAATTCGTCCGACAGCCTCCGACGGCCGCTCTGCCTTCATCCTGCCGAAATAAAAGCTCTTCTTATTTTTATGGCTTTATGCCTCGCATCGATCACCCTCCTTCATCGCGGTATTCCCCGACGCACCGCTTCCCGCCAAAGACACGCGGCCGCGACGCACTGTGCCGCACAGAAAAGCGCCGTCACGAGCTTCGGACGCCCGACGGCCGCCGCCAGCCCAAGAACCGCGGCGGGCAGCAGCATGGCCGTGAGCACGCCGGTCACCACGGGAATCCCCCGCTTGACCACCTGGATCTCCTGGTTCCAGTCAAAATCCGGAAAACGGAGATTGAGCGACAGCCCCAGCGTTCCGATAAACAGCGCGCTGGAGACCGGCACGAGCAGCAGCAGCGCCGCCTGCGCGGCTTGAAGCCCTTGAGTGAACGTCAGCGCCGCGCCACAGATCACCGTCGCGGGCAGCGCCGCCGCCACGGAAAGCCCCAGCTTCGCCATCAGCCAGTCGCGCGGCCGCACGGGCAGCGCGCGCATGATGTCCATCTGTTTCCCTTCCATGGAAACGGAGCACTGCGTCGTCGCGGACATCCCAATGAACATCGCCGCTGCCAGCGGCAGCCAGGCATTCAGCCCTCCGGTCGGCAGATGAAGCAGGGCCTCCAGCTCACCCCTTGGCGTCAGGCAGATTTTGACGGTCAGCAGCCCGTACAGCACCCATCCGAACGCCGTGTTCATCACATATGCGCTGCTCGCAAAATATCGCCGCAGTTCCTTGCGAAACAGCGCGCCGAGGGGCGAATGCACCCGCATCACATTGCCGTGCCTGCGCGCCGGTTCCGCGCGTCCGCGCAGTCCATCGGCAATGCGCTCAAATCCCGCCGCCGCCCCGGCAACCAGCGCCGCCAACACGCATGCGGACAGGAGCGCCAGCAGCATCAGCGACGCCACGTCGCCCCGCGCGGCCCCCGCCGCCCAATTCGCGGGCGGATATATGCCCTCCATCCGCGCAATCATCCCGGCGCCCCAATGCAGTACCGCCGCGTCGTCGAGTGTTCCCCTCTGATAGGCCATGGTGATCCTCTCCGACGCCGCCATCACCCCCGCAAGCACCGCGATGCCCAATCCCGCGGAGGCCAGCGCGCGATGGCGCATCCGCAGCGTCAGCCTCGCGATCAGCGTTCCCACGGCGAGCGCGGCGGCCATCGGAATGACCGGCATCAGGCACGCCGACAGCAGAAGCATCACAACGCTCTGCGCGCCGTGCCCGCCGTACGCGGCATAGACGAATGCCGCAGGCCCCATGATCAGAAGCGCAAAGGCGATTTCCGGCAGGAGCACGCCCAGCACGCGGCTGCCCACCAGCGACACCGTGTGCACGGGCAGCGCGCGCAGTCCCTCCGTATCCCGCCCGCCGAATATCATCTCCGGCCCCCTGAACAGGCCGATGCCCAGCGCCAGCAGCGTGGTCACCCACGCCGACAGGCCCGGCAGCATGTCCTGCGCGCCGGTCACCGCAAGCGCAGCGCTGCACATCGCCGCGTATCCGCATGCCATGCCCGCCAGCAGAAGCCCCAGCGCAAGCGATCCCAGCGCGCGGCGCTTTTGCCGTCCGTCCCGTCCATGAATCAGCGTGTTGATCCCGCAAAACCCATACGCCTGAATGCGCATTAGCAGCGCCGTTTCTCTCCACATCTTACGCATGCTCTTCCGCCTCCGCCATGAATACATCCTCCAGCGTTCCCTCTCCGACAATCTGCCTGACCGTGCCCTGTGCCGTCAGCACGCCGCGCCGGATGATCGCAATGCGGTCGCAGAGCTTTTCCGCAACCTCCAGCACATGGGTCGAGAAGAAAATAGCGCCTCCCTCCGCGCACAGCTCCCGCATCGCCGCCTTCAGATGGAAGGCCGCCTCCGGATCAAGTCCCACAAAGGGCTCATCCAGCACCATCAGGCTGGGCTTGTGCACCAGCGCGCCAATCAGCGCGGTCTTCTGCTTCATGCCGTGCGAATATGCGCCGATCATTTCATCCAGGCTGTCCTCCATGCCAAACAGCCGTGCATAGCGCGCCGTGCGCCCCTGACGATCCATGGCATTCACGCCATACAAATCCGCAAGCAGCGTCACATACTGCCTGCCGGTCATGAATTCGTAAAGGTCGGGATTGTCCGGAACGTAGGCGATATGCCGCTTGCATTCGATCGGCTGAGCGCGCATGCTGCACCCATCCACGGTGATTTCCCCCTCGTCAAATTCCATCACGCCGCAGACGGCGCGGATGGTCGTCGATTTTCCCGCTCCGTTGTGGCCGATAAACCCATAGATTTCTCCGGCCGTCACCGTCAGGCTCAGGCTGCTCACCGCGCGCTTCCCGCTCGGATACACCTTGGTCAGCCCATCAATTTTCAAAACCTCTCGCATCGTCTCATCCTCCTTGTTTTTATCGTAATAAAATCACTTTAATATCATATTGTCAATACCAGATTCCATATACGACGGCAGAAATGCAAAAGCGGCCAGTGG
>JAUNJB010000217.1 GCA_030535375.1 Clostridia bacterium
GATGCGGCGCAAAGCGTCGGGCAGATCGTGAATGGCGATGTGCCCGAGGAGGACGCGCAGCTTCGGGAGGATGCTGAGGCGCTTGTTCCCGTGGAGGTGGTGCTGGTGCTGGATGCATCCGGCTCCATGGATCGAAGGAATCCGGTGAATAATAAGGCACTGCTTTCTTATGCGCAGGATGCGGCGATTGCTTTCAGCAAGACGCTGTATGCGATTAATCCGGACAGTCGGGTGGCCGTTGTCAGCTATGCGGATGGAGCACAGGTCGTGTCGGATTTCAAGGATGTGAATGAACAGAATCAGCTTTATGCAGCTGTCCGAGGGATCACACTGGGAAATATGACCAACACCGGCGGGGGAATGATGCAGGCGATTTCGATGTTGGATGACCGATGTACACCGGATTGTCAGCGAATGGTTCTGCTGCTGTCCGACGGATTGGCGAATGAAGGTGCGCTCGATCCTATACAGTACGCGGTGGAGCAGGGGCATGCCGCGGCTGAGAGGGGATTGGTCTATACCATTGGCCTTGTGGGTGGGATGGATGAGTCCTCGCGCAGGATTACGCGGCAGACACTCGCCGCAGGCTATGAAACCCGCTATTTTGAGGTGGATTTTGATGATGTGGCGGATATTACAGCTAATCTGGCTTCGGCGTTTATGACTATCGCCATGTCCGGCAGCATGGGAAACTCCAATGCGGTATTCTATCGTCTGTGGGTGGATGGCAGCATGGACCTGTATATCGAGAATGATCAGGGCGAGTATCTTTCATCTGCCGCGTGGAATTACAAAGACACCGCTTCCTTTGGCGCATTTTGGGTGCTGGGCGATGATATGGACGAGAAACTGGTTTTGCTCTATGATGGTGATTACCGCATCTCTCTGCATGGCTCTACGACGGGCAGAGGCTCTTATGTCCTCACGGAACTACGCGGATTGAGCGCTGTGGAAAGAGAGCTGATCCGTCAAAACGTCCAGACTCATCCGGCCATGTGTCATACACTCCGGTTGGTCGACGGCGTACTTACTTTTACCGATGAAAGCTATAATCCGCTTGATATCTATGCAATTGACCCGTTTACCGGTGAGCGGACCCGCGGCCTTGAGATTCCGGCGCCCGGGCGGATAAGCACGGATGTGACTGTGCGGTCCTATCCCGGCAAGGAGGGGGCGGAAATCTGCAAGCTGGGTAAAAACACGTCTGTCGGCGTGCTGGCCTATGATTCTGCTTCGGAATATGATTTTATCATGTTCCCGGATGGGAACGGGCAAGCGTGCCGGGGATGGGTGCCGGCGACTGCCGTAGCCGTCGATGGATATGTGCCGGATATGATTTGGCTGGATATCGCGGCTGAACTTTTCACGGATACGGTCGCGCATCGAATTCCCTATGAGTTGTCGCCTGAGGCAGGTTCTTTACTGGCCGGACAGCGAATCATAGTCCGTCATGCCGAGCGCGACATCAGCGGCAATGAGTGGCTTTATGTGCAGCCGGATGGTGAGCTTAATCTCGTCTATGTGCCGGCTGACTGTGTAAAGGATTGGCAGATTCAGACTGCTGAGGGATTCCGGCTGGGCTATGCCTCGGCGCAGTACGCATGGCGTGTCACATTTGGCGGCGGCTATACGGAGGTGATGTGGGCCATTCCGCAGAAGGATGGTTCCGGCGTGGTGCTTTCGGGACGCACGACTTCCGGAAAAAAGCCGTTTGGTCAAAACAGAGGAGAGAGGGATGCATTCGTCGTCACGCTTGATAATGGGGGTGCCATTGAGCAGGCTGTCACGGCCGGAGGATCGGATGTCGATTCATATCACTGCATTCTTGCTGCCGAAGATGGCTACTATGTTTCCGGCATCACACGATCCAATAACGTAGATTTCGCTGGCGCGTGGTATGCTTCAAGCACCACCGGAAAAACCGGAAAGACTGCCAGCCGTTCCAACGCGCTGATCGCGCGGCTGAATGAGGATTTTTCCATTCGTTGGGTGAAGAGCTTTGGTTCGGGCGATGCTTCTTATGGATTTGATATGGTGATTCAGTTGGCCGACGGCAATATTGCAGGTGCGGGATGGATGACCGCGAGCAGCAAGGGGACGCTGCGCGGCAATGGAAAACAGGATTTCTATGTAGTGAAACTTTCCCCCGATGGCGAGGTGTTGAATATGGCCTGTTTCGGCGGACGAGAAAATGACGTGCCGGACAGCGCTGTAGCCACACCGGACGGCGGGCTCATCATGACGGGCTGTACCCGAAGCGCCGGTACGGCTGATGGATTTATTCTTGTTCTCGACAGCAATCTGAATATCGTGAATCGTTGCATCTATGGAGGAAGCGGTGAGGATATCTTTGACAATATTCGCGCACTGGACGATGGTACATATTTAGTGACCGGGTTTACGGACAGTCCCTCAGGCAATGGTGTGGGCAATCCTAAAGGTGGATTGGATTTCTGGGCGATGAATATCGACTCGCTTGGGCGCTCCATTTGGGTCAAGCGTTACGGCGGCAGCGGGGATGAGGAGCTTTGCGGAACGACGATTCTTGATGACGGCACCAGTCTGCTGTTGGGATACACGACATCCGACGACGGCAATGTGTCCGGGGCGACTGGCAATTCCAAGGATGCATGGGCGATTTGCATCGATGGCAACGGACGTATGCTTTGGCAGTACGCCAGCGGTCTGAGCGGAGACGATTCGTTTAATGCCGCGGCTATCGATCCGCAGGATGGCAGTTATGTCCTTGCCGGCCTGTGCAACAACAAGAGCAGTACCAGCGCGCAGGCTCTGGTGGTTAAATTGCTGCCGTATGCTCAATAGCCGAGAACACGTTTTCCCGTCCCATCGGGCTTCTTTATGGGCAGTGCGCAACGATGTCTTGGGGAGAATGCCGCTGATATGAAAGTGGACAATTGAAAGCGCTGGACGGATGATGAGCGAAGTGCTATACTGATGGAGGAACTCTTTCAGAAAGGGCGGAACACAGCACACGAAGCGCAGAGGAAAAAATACCTGCTGGAGTATCTGTTTTGAGGAGTGGAGAGAGATGAGAAAGAACTTTGGGGCGAAGCCGTACTGCTATCCACAGCCGGTATTTATCTTGGCTGCATACGATGAAAGCGGCGTTCCTAATGCGATGAACGCGGCATGGGGAGGAATTAGCGAAAGCAGTGAGATTTCTATGTGCATCAGTGCGGAGCACAAAACGACGAAGAACATCCTTGTGTGCAAGGCGTTTACCGTCAGCATGGGAACGGCGGCGCAGATGATTGCCTGCGATTATGTGGGCATTGCTTCTGGAAACGGCGTATCGGACAAGCTTTCACGTGCGGGCTTTCATACAACAAAGTCAGAGTTCGTGGACGCTCCGCTGATCGACGAGCTGCCGATGACGCTTGAGTGCAGGCTGATTTCGTATGATCCAACGAGCTGCCGTT
>JAUNJB010000045.1 GCA_030535375.1 Clostridia bacterium
GCTTTGTGATCGGTTACGCGGCGCTGATGATCGTCTGTCCGCACAGGCTCAGGGATGTCACCGCGCGGCAGGAGGCCGCTTTGGCGGCGGCGGGGCTTTGCGGCATCTGCCTGTATTATCTGCTCGAAAATGTCGCCCTGACCTATACGCTCGCATCCAATGTCGGCGTGATCATTTCCGTCGCACCGTTTTTTACCGCGCTCATTTCGCATGTGATCAACCGAGAGAGTGAGCCCCTGCGCGCTGGTTTTTTCGTCGGCTTTGCCATAGCGATGACAGGCATAGCGCTGATAAGCTTTGGCGGTTCGCGCCTTGAGATCAATTTGAAGGGCGATTTGCTCGCGCTTCTGGCCGCGGCCGTGTGGGCGTGCTATTCCGTGCTCACGCGGAAGATTGCCGGCTTCGGTTATCCTACGCTGCTCACGACCAGGCACATATTCTTTTACGGCCTGCTGTTCATGGCGCCGGCTGCGCTTTTGATGAATGCTGAAATCCGTTTGGATACCATCCTGGCGCATCCGGCACATGTGTGGCATTTGCTCTATCTGGGGGTTGGGGCGTCGGCCCTGTGCTTTGTGACGTGGAACAGCGCGGTCAAGCTGCTGGGCGCCGTGAAGACGAGCGTGTATATCTACATGGTGCCTGCGATCACGGTGACGGCCTCTGCGCTCGTGCTTCGGGAGAGGATCACCGTCATCGCGATCGTCGGAACCGTGCTGACGTTGACCGGATTGTTTCTGTCGGAAAAGGAATCATTTCGCAAGAGGAGGCCATGATCGATGACGGATGAAAAATGTGTGATGGTGATCGACGGGAGCCTGCCCGCCGGCGTGGCGGCCAATACGGCGGCAATTCTAGGGATTACGCTGGGGAAGCAGGTGCCGCAGGCCGTCGGATGCGATGTGGCCGATCAGGACGGCCATGCGCACTTGGGTATCGTCGAAGTGCCGGTACCCATTCTGCGTGCCACGGCGGAAGAGATCGGCATACTGCGCGGAAAGCTCTGCGATCCGATCTTTGGGGATGTGATGGCGGTCGATTTTTCCGATCTGGCACAGGGATGCAGGACATACGATGAGTTCATCGAAAGGATGGCGTCAGCGCGAGGGGATGATCTGCGGTACTTGGGGATTGCGCTATACGGCGCGAAGAAAAAGGTGAACAAGCTGACGGGCAGCATGCCGCTGTTCAGATGAGGGCATGGCCGGGCGGCAGCGGGTGATGAACCGTGAAAAGCTTTGCCGCCTGAGAAGAAGCGTGAGGATCTGCCGATCAGTAAATACACCGCGGAATGCCGATAAAGGCAGACAAAAAAGGCCGTCAGGATAAGAAAACCCTGGCGACCTTTTTGCCTTATAGAAAATTGCGTAAAAACTGGCCGCGTTCGCCCCAATCGGGCGATTTGCATTGGTTTTCGGGAGGGCAAGCGGCCCACTGGCCGCTTTTTGCAGAGCCAGTTCCGGCGTCGCCCGGCAGCTCCCTCTAAGCTTGCTGTATAAGCAAGCTGCCGCCCATGGCGTGAGTACCCAATGCCTGGCGCGCTGCCCTCTTTCAGGGGAAGATCAGGCTTTTGCCGGTATCACGGTTCGTCTTCGCTGTCATCGATGACTTCCTGAAGCGCCCGGCGGGCGAGCGGAAAATCATAACCGCGCCTGGCAAGCGCGGCGAGCACCTTCTGTCGTTCTCCCGGATTGGTAAGATCGCGCCCGCGCGCGGCTTTTTCCGCAGCCTTGCGGGCGCTTTGCCGCAGCTGATTCTCATCGATTGCGGAGAGGGTTTGGTCGATGGTCTCGGGATCAACGCCCTTTTGTCTCAGCTCCATGCGGATTCGTCGTGAACCCAGGCCCTTTTGCGCGCGGGAGGCGGCCCAATGCCCGGCGAAATCGGCATCGTCGATGTAACCTGCCTCTTGAAGGCGAGCCATCACGCGCGCGATTGTCGTCTCGGGATAGGCGTTTTTTCGCAAAGCGTCGCAAATCTCCTTCTCCGTGCGCGCGCGTGTGGCAAGCAGGGCGACGGCCTTCTCCATCGCAAAGGGATAGGAACGCTCTTTGAGAAAAGCGGTGAAAGCGTCCCGGTCAAACGGCGTGCCGCCGCGGTAGGGACGCTCCTTGAGCATCGCCCGCGGCATGCGCAGCGTCTCCCCGTCGGAGAGCGTGAGAATCGCCAGGCCGTGATCGCGTTTGACGCTGGCGAGCATGAGGGAGTGTGCAGACAAGGGGCTGTCCACCTTTCGTCATCAATGGCGCTGTCTTTTGATCAGATCGTGCTTGAGATCGTAGAGCCGCTGGGAGAGATCGACCTTGTAGCGGTGCGGGCTGTGCAGGCGTTTATACTCGTCCCAGAACGTATCCATCTCCTGCTTGGCGTAAACGGAGATCTCGCGAAGAGAGGGAAGATCGTAGACGAGCTTGCCGCGTTCAAATACGGAGACGAGGAGCGGCCGGGCGTGATAATCACACAGCGTCATACGCTTCCACGTGTTCTCGGGATCAAAGATTTCGACAGGCTCCCCGGAGGAGAAATCCTCATCCTCCAGCGCGATCAGGTCAGCGAGCGCCTTGCCGGAGCGCTGATCGTAGAAGCGATACAGCCGTTTGAGCCCGGGATTGGTCACCTTGGCCGGATTTTCGGAGATTTTGATGCGCGGGATGAATGTGCCGTTGACCTCCTCGGCAGCCAGCTTGTATACGCCGCCCAGGGCGGGATTGCCCATGCTGGTGATCATCCGCGTGCCGACGCCCCAGACGTCGATGGCCGCACCCTGCGCCTTGAGGTCCCAGATGACCTCCTCGTCAAGATCGCCGGAAGCAAAGATTTTCGCCTTCGGGAAGCCGGCTTCGTCGAGCATCCGCCGCGCCTGGCGGCTGAGGAAGGCGAGATCGCCGCTGTCCAGGCGAATACCGACGGGCTCATGGCCCTGGCCGCGAAGCTCGTTAAACACGGTGATCGCGTTGGGTACACCGCTTGACAGCGTGTCGTATGTGTCCACCAGTAGCAGGCAATTGTCCGGAAAGACCTCGGCATAGGCGCGGAAGGCGCTGATTTCGTACGGGAAGGACATCACCCAGCTGTGCGCGTGCGTGCCGCCGATGGGCACACCGAACAGCTGGCCCGTGAGCACATTGCTGGTAGCCTGGCAGCCGCCGATGATCGCGGCACGCGCGCCGTAG
Source organism: Clostridia bacterium (assembly GCA_030535375.1). Taxonomy (GTDB): domain Bacteria; phylum Bacillota; class Clostridia; order Christensenellales; family Aristaeellaceae; genus Ventricola. The sequence goes on from JAUNJB010000045.1 coordinate 3,174, forward strand.
ATGCCCGCATCCGGGCCCTGAGCACGGCGCAGGCCGAATTCCAGCACGCTGTCCCCGCGCGCGGCCTGCACGACGCGGGAGGATTTCGTGGCGATCAGCGTCTGGTGGTTGATGATATTGAGCAGGGCCGTTTCCAGCAGCTGCGCTTCCATGATCGGCGCCGTGATGCGCATGATCGGCTCGTTCGGGAAGATGATCGTGCCCTCCGGAACGGCGAGAATGTCGCCCGTGAATTTGAAATCGCGCAGATAGGCGAGGAAAGCGTCGTCAAAGATGCCCAGGCTGCGGAGATAGGAGATATCATCCTCGGAGAAGCGGAGATTCTTCACATAATCGACGGCCTGCTCAAGGCCGGCGGCTACGGCATAGGCGGTGATATCGCCCTGCTTGCGGTAGAACAAATCGAAGCAGGCGCGGTTTTTCTCCATGCCAAAGCGCAGATAGCCGCTCATCATCGTCAGTTGGTAAAGATCCGTCATCATCGTCAGGTTACGCATGGTTTTATCGCTCACTTTCATTGGTCATGGGGCAAAAGGGATAGCACAGCAGCCAGCCGCAGAGAATCAGCTGAATCATGGCCGCACACTGGCGCAGGGAGACGTAATACGTGTTGTCCGCGTTTGCACGGCCGATGCCGCCCAGCAGCAGTCCCGCGATACACAAGCCGCACAGGATCAGCGGCAGCGCCGTATGCAGGTCAAACCGGCCGCTGTCAAGCGTCCAGAGCACGATGATCGCGATCTGGGAGGCGATGAGCAGCGCTAGGCTCAATTGGGAGAAGGTGAAAAGCGTGCTGTATGCGCCGCGCTCGAATTCCCCCAGGAATGTCGTGATGATGCACAGCACGGCGCTGATCAGCGGTGCGACGGTGACCGCGCTGATCCTGTCGCGGATACGGACGAAGAAATAGATCACCACGCACAGCGCCGCGATGGCGGAGAGCACCTGCGAGATGCGCACGAATTCGCTGATGAAAGTCAGGCTGTCGTTTCGCAGTCCCTCGATCACGGTGCGGCCGGCGCAGTAGAGCAGCAGATACCAGCAGAACACGTCGCCGCCCCGGCGCTTATGTCCGCGGATGACGAGCAGCAGCGCGAATACGAGGATGTCCCAGCAGAATTCGTAGAAGAACGTCGCCATGTGCCAGTACCAGACCTGGCCCACGGGGATCTCCACCGCGAATGGGAAAAACTGGAGGGCCTCCTCGTTGATGCGAAGGCCGTACGCTTCCATATTGATGTAATTGCCCCAGCGGCCGATAGCCTGGCCGAGCACCAGTGCCGGCGCGACCACATCAAGCAGCGTCAGCATGGGAACGTCATGCTTGCGCGCGACGATCCGCGAGGCGATCAGCCCGCCGATCACACCGCCGTAGATCGCCAGGCCGCCCGAACGAATGTCGAGGATGGAGAGCGGGTCTTCGGCATATATGTTAAAGCGGAAGGCGACATAATACAGCCGCGCGCAGATGATTCCCAGCGGGATGGCGTAGAGCAAGAAATCAATGATGATGTCATGCGGAAGATTGAGGCGGCGCGCCTCGCTCGTGCATAACGCCAAGCCGATGAGGATGGACGCGACGATCAGGATGGCATACCAGCTGATGCCGAAAACAGCGATACGGTCAATCATGGGCCTGCTGAGCATAGTTACCTCCGATATCTGGTTTTCCGGTAAATTCCTTCTTTATTATGGTAGTATAGCGCGGCGCTATCCGCGTGTCAAGCAAGCTGAATTGCCGCGCGGCAAAAAAACGCGCTGGCGAAAGTTTGACCAGCCCCTTGCCGCCGCTGGTGTGAAATGATATAATAGAAAAAACACATGACGCGGCGCCTGTCCGCGGCCGCGAAGGAGGATGCACATGTCTAATGTTCATGTTATGGATCACCCGCTGATTCAGCATAAGGTATCCCTGATGAGAGATAAGGAAACCGGCGCGAAGGAGTTCCGCGAGCTGCTCAATGAGATATCCATGCTGATGGCATACGAGGTTACGCGTGATCTGCCCCTCAAGACGGTGGAGATCGAGACGCCGATCTGCCGCGCGCAGACCAAGGTCATCTCGGGCAAGAAGCTGGCCATTGTGCCGATCCTGCGCGCGGGTCTTGGCATGGTGGATGGCATTATGAGCCTCGTTCCGGCTGCGAAGGTCGGTCACATCGGGCTGTACCGTGATCCGAATACGCTGGAGCCCGTCGAATACTACTGCAAGCTTCCTGCCGACGCGGAGGAGCGCGAGATCCTGCTTGTCGATCCCATGCTCGCGACGGGCGGTTCCGCTTCCGCGGCGATCCGCTTCATCAAGAAGCGCGGCTGCAAGAATATCAAGCTCGTCTGCCTGATTGCCGCGCCGGAGGGCGCCGCGCGTGTGCAGGCGGATCACCCGGATGTGGACATCTTTGTCGCCGCGATGGATGAAAAGCTCAATGATCACGGCTACATCATCCCGGGCCTGGGCGACGCGGGAGACCGTCTGTTCGGCACCAAGTAATCGGATACCAAGCGCGCATCGGCGCGCTTTTTGCTGCTAAAAAAAGAAGTCCGCCGGCTATGCGGGCGAAGGCCGTATTCCTGAATGAAAAGCTTTTTTCCGACGCGATAGGAGAAGAATGCAATGCACAGCGTCTTTTTTGAAGTGGTCATGAGCGAGATCTCCGCTGAAGTGCTCGCCGGCCTCCTGATCTGTGCCGCAATGTACGGACTTGAAAGACGATGCAAAAGGGGGATATACCGCGCGGTTTGCGCCGCGGCCATGGGCGTCTGGCTTGCTGCCGTGCTGTATCTCACCACGCTCTCGAGGGTACCGATATTCGAGGTCCGCTATTCGTTGCGGTTATTTGATCACTATACGCTGCCGGATTGGTATGGCTTTGTGCAAAATGCGGCCCTCTTTCTGCCCGCGGGCTTCGTCGCGTGCTGCCTCTTTGAGCGGCTGCCCAAGTGGAAGACGGCGCTGATTGGTGCGGGGCTTTCCCTGGGGATTGAGCTGGCGCAGCTGATCACGCATCGCGGCATCTGCGATATCAACGACCTGACAGCCAACGTGTGCGGGTGGTGCATGGGCGTCTTCCTTTGGATGCCGCTGAACAAAGCTTTCGGCAGCCGCAAGAGCGCGGAGTGAGCGCTTTATTGGCGTGCGCCTGTACATTTTGAAACGGATATGGTATAATCAAACGTGATTGAGCGTACAAAGATCCACACACAGGAGTAGATGATATGAAAGACCACATTGCCGTGCTGATCCCCTGCTATAACGAGAGCAAAACAGTCGAAAAGGTGGTGCGAGATTTTCGGCGTGTGCTGCCCGACGCGACCATCTATGTGTACGACAATAATTCCACCGATGGCACGGGCGAAATCGCTGAGCGGGCGGGCGCCGTCGTGCGCCGGGAGCACATGCAGGGGAAGGGCAACGTCATCCGCCGCATGTTCAGGGAGATCGACGCGGACTGCTATATCATGGCCGACGGCGACGATACCTATCCCGCGGAGGATGCGCCGGAGCTGGCGCGCATGGTGCTGGAGGAGCAGGCGGATATGGTTGTGGGCGACCGGCTCTCGAGCACGTACTTTAGCGAGAACAAGCGGCCCTTCCACAATCTGGGCAACGGATTGGTGAGGGGAAGCATTAACCGGCTGTTTGGCAGCGATATTAAGGACATTATGACGGGCTATCGCGCGTTCAGCTATGCGTTTGTGAAGACGTATCCGGTGCTGTCCAAGGGATTTGAGATTGAGACGGATATGACCATCCACGCCATCAACCGCAATATGCAGGTGGCCAACGTGGTGGTCGATTACCGCGACAGGCCGGATGGCAGCGTCTCCAAGCTCAACACCTACTCCGACGGGGCGAAGGTGCTGATGACCATTGCGCGGCTGTACAAGAACTATAAGCCGTTCGCATTCTTCGGGCTGATTTCCCTGCTGCTGTGCGTGCTGTCCGTGGCATTCATGGTGCCGGTGCTGCTGGAGTTCTTTGCGACCGGCTTGGTGCCGCGCTTTCCGACGCTGATCGCCTGCTGCGTGACGCTCCTGGCGGCGCTGCTGCTGTTTATCGCCGGGCTGATCCTCTCCACATTGCAGGAGAAGGACAAGCGGGATTTTGAGTTCCAGCTCCAGCAGGTGAGCGATCAATACAGGCGGCTGTGCAGGGAGGGGAGCAACCGCACGGAAAAGGAGCGGCTTTCCTCCGCGTCTTGAAATGGATAGGATTTGAGGGCAGAGCGATCTGCCCTCGGTTTGACTGGCGAGGCAGCAGATATGATCGATGAAAACACCCTGCGCGCATGGGCGCTTGATCTGGGCTTTGGCGAAGCGGCGCTGTGCGAAGCGGATGATTTTGAGCGGGAGCGCCTGGCCGTTGAGCAGCAGGCGCCCATTGCGGAGCGAAAGCAGCTTCGCTTTTATCCCGGCGCGGACGCACCGCAGACGCGCAGCCTCGCCGTATTGCTCTGGCCGTATGCGCCTGCGCCCATCGCCGGCGGTGGGCGTGTGTTTGTGGATAGCTACTACTTTGCGTCCAACGCGGCATATCACGCCGCGAGGGCGCTCGAAGCGCGCGTGCAGGAGGCCGGTGGTTTTGCGAAGGCCAATGTCAATTATCCCGCCCGTGAGGCGGCCGTGCGCGCGGGCATGGGCGCAATCGGAAGAAACGGCCTGCTGATCTCTCCGCGTTTCGGCACGCGCACGGTCATCATCCTGATGGCGACGGATATCCCGGTGACGGGCAAAAGCGCCCCGGCGCGGGAGAACGAGGGATGCCTGAACTGCGGACGCTGCGCACGGGCCTGCCCCGGCGGCGCGATTGACGCGCAGGGGATGAGCCATCCGGAGCGCTGCCTGCGCAACTATATGATGGAGGGCGTCGTCGTGCCGGAACCGGTCAGGCGGAAGATGGGCATGCGCCTGATCGGCTGTGATATTTGCCAGCGCGTTTGCCCTATGCAGCCGCGCTTTGAAACGGAGCGCGATGAGGAATACACGCTGGACATGTTTATGACGGCGGATGACCGGGCGTTTTCCGGCAGCGTCGCGCGTCTGGCGGCGCAAATCGGACGCAATGCGGCGAGACCTCAGCGCGTGCGCGCCCAGGCGGCGCTGCTCGCGGGAAACAGGAGATGCGGCGCTGATCTGCCCGTGCTCAGGGGATGGGCGCAGTCGCCGTTTGAGGCGGTGCGCGAGCATGCGCGCTGGGCGATCATGCAAATTGAGGCGGAAGGCGCAGCGCCGGATGATCCCGCCTTCAGGGCTTGACCAAACACGCAAAACAGGATAAAATGTATACGATTGTATAGTAGGGAGGGACTGCTTTGCTCAAAGACCAGATTGACGCTTTGCTTGACCGGGTGCAAAAGCCTGCCCGATATATGGGCGGAGAGATGAACAGCATCATCAAGGACCCGGACAGCGTCGCCATCCGCTACGCTTTTGCGTTTCCGGATGTGTATGAGGTGGGCATGTCCCATTTGGGTTCGCGCATTCTGTATGACATCATCAATAAACGGGAGGACGCGCTGTGTGAGCGTGTCTTTATGCCGTGGGTGGATATGGCGGATTTGATGCGCGCGGAGCACGTGCCGCTGTTTTCGATGGAGACGCGCTCCCCGGTGGGCGGCTTTGACATGCTGGGCATCACGCTTCAGTATGAGATGAGCTATACCAATATCCTGGAAATTCTCGATCTGTCCGGCATTCCGCTCCACAGCGAGGACAGGACGTGGGAGCATCCCATCGTCATTGCGGGCGGGCCTTGCGCGTTCAATCCGGAGCCGCTGTATCACTTCATCGACGCGTTTTCCATCGGCGACGGCGAGATCAGCACACTTGAGACGATCGACGTGGTCAGGCGGTGTAAGCAGGAGGGCGTATCCCGTCAGGAGTGCCTGCGCCGCCTTGCCGGGCTGCGCGGCGTGTACGTGCCCAGCCTGTATGAAGCGGCTTATCATGAGGATGGCACGCTCGCATCCTTTGAGCCGACGGAGGAGGGCGTGCCGCGCACCGTTGTCAAGAATATGGTGGCCGACCTTGATCGGGCGGAGTATCCGCAGAGCATCATCGTCCCGTTTATGGAGATCGTGCATGACCGCATCAATATCGAGGTGTTGCGCGGTTGCACGCGCGGATGCCGTTTTTGTCAGGCGGGCATGATTTACCGCCCGGTGCGTGAGCGCAGCATGGAGCATCTGCTCGATCTCGCCAAGCACCTTGTCGATGAGACGGGCTATGAGGAGATCACGCTTTCCTCCCTTTCCACGGGCGATTATTCCTGCCTGCCGCAGCTGGCACATGAGCTGATGGAGAGATTCGCCGAAAAGCGCGTCGCCCTGTCCCTGCCGTCTCTGCGCCTTGACAGTGAGCTCAAGGCCACGCTGGAGGAGACGCAGAAGGTGCGCAAAACCAGCCTCACCTACGCCATGGAGGCGGGCACCCAGCGCCTGCGGGACGTGATCAACAAGGGCATTACCGAGGAAGACCTGATGAGCTCCGTCACCGACGCGTTTGCGGGCGGATGGAGCAGCATCAAGCTGTATTTCATGTTCGGCCTGCCGACGGAGACGATGGAGGATCTCGACGGCATCGCCGATCTGGCGGGCAAGGTCGTGCGCAAGTATTTTGAGACGCCCAGAAATATCCGGGCGCGCGGGCTGCGCGTCAATTGCAGCGCGTCCTGCTTTGTTCCCAAGCCGTTTACGCCGTTCCAGTGGGAGCCGCAGGATACCATTGAGCAGTTCACGGAAAAGCAGAAGCATCTGTGCCAGATCATGCGGATCAAGGGTGTGGAATTCAACTGGCATGAGCCGCATGTCTCGTTTCTGGAGGCGGTATTCGCACGCGGGGACCGCAGGGTGGCCGACGTGCTGGAGGAGGCCTGGCGGCTCGGATGCCGGTTTGACGGCTGGACGGACCAGTTTTCCTTTGACAAGTGGATGCAGGCGTTCGCTAATTGCGGCGTGGACCCGGCCTTTTACGCCAACCGCCGCAGGGAGAAGGATGAACTGCTTCCGTGGGCCTTTATCGATGCGGGCGTGACACAGGCGTTTTTGTGGCGCGAGCGCGAGCGCGCGGTGAAAGCGCAGATCACGCCGGATTGCCGCAAGGGCTGCCAGGGCTGCGGCCTGAAGCGATTTGAAGGAGCGTGTGTGGGACGATGAGAATGCTTCTGCAGTTTCAAAAGGGCGATCTCGTCAGGCATCTGGGGCTGTTGGACTTGCAGCGCACGATACAGCGCGCGCTGCGGCGAAGCGGCCTGCCCATTTCGTATTCGAAGGGCTTCAATCCGCACATCGTGATGTCGTTTGCCTCTGCGCTCTCCTCGGGCATCCCGGGCGACGCAGAATTGCTGGATGTCTCGCTGAGCGGCGAGGCGACGGAGAGAGAATGCCTGGAGAAGATGAACCGTGTGCTGCCGCCGGCGCTCAGCGTTTCGCGTGTACGCCTGGTGGATGATCGGTTTCCCAAGGTCACGGCCGCCCTGCGTCAGGCGCAGTATCGCATCACGCTGCGCGGCGGGGACGCGCGGAAAATCGCGGATGCCGTGCCCGCATTCCTCGCGGAGGAGGAGATCATGGCCCTGCGAAAGAGCAAGCGCCAGGAGGTGATGGTCAACATTCGCCCGATGCTCCATGAGCTGACGGTGGATTTTGACGCAGAGGCGGACTGCGCCGTGCTGTCGGCACGCGTTTCTTTCGTCGAAGCGGCGACGCTCAAGCCGGAGCTGCTGATGGAGGCGCTGAGCGCTTATGCGCAGGCGGAGCTTCCCAGATGCGAGATCCGGCGCACGCAGCTGTTCGGCTTGTCGGGCGATCAGCCGGTGCCTCTGATCGACATGCAGGCGCCATGAAAAGGGAGCTGTTTCTGGATATCTCGCAGGGCGCTGTTCGTGCGGCCGTTGTGGAGGACGGCGTGCTGAGCGAGATCCATTGTGAGCGTGACAGCGAGACAAAACTGACGGACAGTCTGTTTTTGGGGCGGGTGCAGTCTGTCAGACCGTCGGTCTGCGCCGCTTTTGTGGACATCGGTCGGGAACTGAATGCTTTTTTGCCGCTGGAGGAAGGCGAACAGCTGCGCTGCGGGGAGATGATCCTCGTGCAGGGTGCGGCGAGGCAGGCGACGGATACCAAGGGCCTTCGCGTCACCCGGCGGATCAATCTGGCGGGCAGATGGCTGGTGCTTGTTCCGGACGGCTCGGGCGTGCGCATTTCGAAAAAGATCAGGGACCCGGATTTTCGCCGGGAGCTGACGCAGGCGGGCGAAGCGATTTGTCCGCCGGGGTGCGCGCTGATCGTGCGCACGGCCTCTGAGGGCATGACCGCGGAGCTGCTTGAGGATGAAGCACGGGCACTCGATGAAACCTGGCGGCTGATCCTGCAAAAGGCCGCGGGGCAGACGAGGCCCGGCGTCGTCTATGAGCAGGAGCGGCTGCACATGCGTCTTGCGCGCGATTTGAGGGAACTTTCCCGGATTGTTGTCAACGACATGCCGGCGTGGAACGCGCTCAGAAAAGCCCAGAGCGAGCAGCGCCTGAGCATGGACACGGCGCTAGAATATTTTGAAGAAAAGGACCGGCTGGTTTACGACGCTTTCCAGCTTGAAAAGCAGATCGAAAAGGCGCTGAACCGGCGCGTATGGCTTCCGTGCGGCGGGTATCTGATCATCGACAGCTGCGAGGCGATGACGGTGATCGATGTCAACTCCGGCAAAATGACGCTGGGGCGGGGCATTGAGGATACCGCGCTTCGCGTGAATCTGGAGGCAGCGGACGAGATTGCCAGGCAGCTTCGCCTGCGCGATGTCGGCGGTATGGTGGTTGTCGATTTCATCGACATGCGGGACTGTGAAAACCGGGAGCGGCTGAAGGCACGGATGAGACAGGCCACAGCGGCAGACCGTTCGCCGGTGAAGGTGATCGATTTCACGAGACTGGGCCTGATGGAGCTGACCCGCAGGCGCGCGAATGCGGAGCTTCGCAAGCAGATGCGCGTCGGATGCAGCTATTGCGCCGGTGTGGGCGAGGTGCTTGCCCCCGGCGAGGTGGCCATGCGCGCGCTTCGTCAGGTGCGGCGCATGGCGCTGGGCGGCCAGCGCGGGCCGTTTGTGGTGCGCTGCGCGCCTGCCGCGGCACAGGAATTGGCGGCTCTGCCGTCGGGAATGGATGCGCCGGTGTATGCGCTCGGTACGGCTGGGCGCCATGTCGAAAAATTCGATATTGAGCAAATCGGCGCCGATGTGCCTCCTCCCCAGGGGGCGAAGGCGCTTGACAAGAGAGCTATAGAGGAATAAAAAAGCATGAAAAGAAGAGAAGCGATTGAATTGCCTGCCGAGGAGATCGAGCATCAGCGGGTGCTGATGCGTGAGTTTGCCGCGCTGCCCGACCGGCCGCGCACGTACTGCGTGGTCACCTATGGCTGTCAGATGAACGCGCACGACAGCGAGACCCTCGAGGGCATGCTCAGCGAAATGGGCATGGAAAAGGCCGAAAGCCGGGAGACGGCGGATTTCGTCATCTTCAACACCTGCTGCGTGCGCGACAATGCGCAGCGCCGCGCGCTGGGCAACGTTGTCTGGCTGAAGGAGCTTAAAAAGACGAGGCCGGAGCTGATGGTGGCGGTTTGCGGCTGCATGATGCAGCAGCCCGGCATGGGCGAGCAGATTTTGAAGCAATATCCGTTTGTGGATCTGGCGTTCGGCACGCATAATCTGTACCGCTTTGCCCAGCTGATGCTTCAGGCGGTGAAGAGCCGCCGCCGCGTGGTCGAGGTTTTGCAGGAGGACGAGGGCAGCATCCCGGAGGAACTGCCGGTTCGCCGCAGCAGTCCATACCACGCGTATATCACCATCATGTATGGCTGCAACAATTTCTGCTCATATTGCATTGTGCCGTACGTCCGCGGCAGGGAGCGTTCCCGCGCCTCCGCGCGCATTTTGGAGGAAGCCAGGATGCTGCATGAGCAGGGCGTGAAGGAAATCATGCTGCTGGGGCAAAACGTCAATTCCTACGGCCTGGATGCCGAAGGAGAGCTGAGCTTTGCCCAGCTGCTCGCCAGGCTCGACGAGGTGGGCATTGAGCGCATCCGGTTTATGACCTCGCATCCCAAGGATATCTCCGATGAGCTGATTGATGTCATCGCGGCATCCCGGCATATCTGCCACGCGCTGCATCTGCCGGTCCAGCACGGCAATAACCGCATCCTTCAGTCGATGAACCGACGCTATACGCGTGAGCGGTATCTGGAGCGCGTAGCCGCTATCCGCGCCAAGGTGCCGGATATGAGCCTGACGACCGACCTGATCGTCGGCTATCCCGGGGAAAGCGAGGAGGAATTCGAAGACACCTGCTCGCTCGTGAGCGAGGTGGGCTATGACAGCGCGTTCACGTTCATCTATTCACCCCGCGTGGGTACGCGCGCCGGGGACATGCCCGATCAGATTCCGGAGGAGGTTTCCTCCCGGCGGATTCAAAAGCTCATTGCCATTCAAAAGGAAATCACGCATCGCCGCTATGCCGGTTACATCGGTCAGGTGCACAGCGTGCTGGTGGAGGAAGCATCCAAGCGGGATGAACATCAGATGGCTGGAAAGAATGAGTACAACATCACGGTCAATTTCCCGGGTACGGCGGAGCTGATCGGCCAGATTGTTCGCGTCAGGATCACCTCCGCGGGCGAAAGCACGCTGCGAGGGGAACGCGTTTGATTCCAAACTATTTTAAACAGGAGGAGTATTCACATGAGCAAGGTTACCGAGTGCGCCCGCGCGCTGGGCGAAGCGATCGTCGATTCCGAGGAATATAAGAACATGCAGATCACCGAGGAGGCCGCCATGAGCGATCCTGCGGTGGCGGAGGCCATGGGCCGCTATATGGAGCTCAAGGAGCTGATCGGCAACCTGATGAGCCAGGAGGACCCCGATCCGGAGCTGATCGCTCAATACGGCCGTGAAATGGACGAGATGCAGCAGACGATGAACAGCATGCCCGTCGTGGATGCGATGACCGATTCCCGCCAGAAGTTTTCCGAGCTGATGAATCAGGTCAACAAGATTCTCGAATTCATCATTACAGGCGAGGTGCAGCAGGGCGGCGGCTGCTCCGGCAATTGCAGCGGCTGTGCCGGCTGCCACTGAGCGCTGCGCGAAGAGGAGAAAACCCTCCTCTTTGAAAATGATTGACACCAAACACAGGCTCTGAGAGAGCGATTTACGGAGGCTGAAACATGGCGAACATGACCCCGATGATGCGTCAGTATCTGGAGACGAAGGAAAAATATCCGGGAATGATCCTGTTTTTCCGGCTGGGCGATTTCTATGAAATGTTCTTTGACGACGCCAAGCTGGTTTCAAAAGAGCTGGAATTGACGCTCACGGGGAAGAGCTGCGGTTTGCCGGAGAGGGCGCCGATGTGCGGCGTTCCCTTCCACAGCGCGGATACGTATATCAACCGGCTGATTGAGAAGGGATATAAGGTCGCCATCTGCGAGCAGATGGAGGACCCTGCGACGGCCAAGGGCATCGTGAAGCGTGATGTCATCCGAGTGGTGACTCCGGGCACTGTGATCGAGCAGTCCATGCTCGAGGAGCGCAGGAACAGCTACTTGCTCTGCGTCTGTCTGGACGGAAGGAATGCGGGCATCGCGTTTGCGGATGTCTCCACCGGCGAATTCTTCGTCTACGAGATCGACAAGGCCGCCGCGCGCCTGCAGGACGAGCTGGTGCGCATCTCTCCGAAGGAGATCATCGCCAACGCGGAGCTGCCGGATGGGACGACAGCCTTGCCTGTGGGCATCCAGGACGGCGTGAACTTCCAATACGCAAAGGCAAAGTCGGCATTGCTCGCGCACTTTAAGGTGCAGTCCCTGGAGGTGCTGGGCATTGAGACGCTGAAACTCGGCGTGCGTGCCGCCGGCGCGCTGATGAAATATCTTCAGGAGACGCAGAAGAATGCGCTTGAGCATATGACGTGCATCGCGCAGTATCACGACAAGCGCTACATGATGCTCGATCACACAGCCCGGCGGAATCTCGAACTGACCGAGACAATGCGCTCCCGCCAGAAGCAGGGGACGCTTCTGGGGATTCTTGACTATACGTGCACGGCGATGGGCGGGCGCATGCTGCGCAGCTTCATCGAGCAGCCCCTGGCTGTCAAGGCGGATATCGACAGGCGGCTTGATGCTGTTCAGGCGCTCAGGGACGCGGATATGGCCGTGGATTTATTGCGCGAGGAGCTGACCGAGGTCTACGATGTGGAGCGGCTGCTCAGCCGCATTTCCTATAAGAGCATCAACGCGAAGGATTGCCTTGCGCTGCGCGATTCGCTGTCCCACGTGCCCGCGATTCATGATGCCGTGAAGAGCCTCGCGCCCGAGGGCATGCTGGCCGACCTGCTTGATCAGCTCACGCCGCTTGAGGATGTGGTCGATCTGCTTTCCCGCGCGATCAATCCCGAGGCGCCTATGCTGATGAGCGAGGGCCGGTACATAAAAAAGGGCTACAACGCGGAGCTTGACAAGCTGCGCTCCGCCTCCGAAAACGGCCGGCAGTGGATCGCCGATCTGGAGGCCAAGGAGCGCCAGCTCACGGGCATCAAGAATCTGCGTATCCAGTATAACAAGGTCTTTGGCTATTACATCGAGGTCACCAAGTCGAACTATGACCAGGTGCCTTACCGCTATACGCGCAAGCAGACGCTGGCCAACTGCGAGCGATATATGACGCCGGAGCTGCACGAGATCGAGGAAACCGTTCTCGGCGCGCAGGAAAAGGCGCTGCGGCTGGAGCAGGCCCTGTTTATCGAGATTCGCGAGTTCCTTTCCCAGCAGATTCCGCGCATTCAGCGCACGGCCGCCGGACTCAAGACGCTCGACGCGCTGGTTTCCCTGGCGATTGCGGCGGTGCGCCACCACTATGTCCGTCCGGAAGTCACGGAGGACGGCGTGCTGGAGATCGAAAACGGGCGTCATCCCGTTGTGGAGGATGGTCTGCGCGGGGACGAGCAGTTTGTGCCCAACAGCACGCTGATGGACGGGAACGACAACCGCATGCTGATCATCACCGGGCCGAACATGGCCGGCAAGAGCACGTATATGCGCCAGGTGGCGCTCATCACGCTGATGGCGCATATGGGCAGCTTTGTGCCCGCGGACAGCGCGCGGATTGGTCTTGTCGACCGCATTTTCACGCGCGTAGGCGCATCGGATGATCTTGCCAGCGGTCAGTCCACATTCATGGTGGAGATGAACGAGATGGCGCACATCCTGCGCAGCGCCACGCCGCGTTCGCTGATCGTCCTTGATGAAATCGGGCGCGGTACGAGCACGTTTGACGGTTTGAGCATCGCCTGGGCTGTGGTCGAATACCTGGTCGACAAGGACAAGATCGGCGCGAAGACGCTGTTTGCCACGCATTATCACGAGCTCAGCGAGCTGGAAGGACATCTTGCGGGGGTGGTGAACTACCGCATCGGCGTCAAGGAACACGGCGAGGATGTCATTTTCCTGCGAAAGATCGAGCGCGGCGGTGCGGACAAGAGCTTCGGCATTCACGTTGCGCATCTGGCTGGCATGCCCCGGCCCGTGATCATGCGCGCGCATGAGATCCTCGCCCGGCTGGAGACCAACGATGTCAACAAGGCCAGCATCGGCCAGAATATCCTGGGCGACGATCAGGAGAAGAAGCCCAAGCAGGTCAACCTGTTTGAAGCGCCCGCGATGGATTTGGTGGAGGAGATTCGCGCGCTCGACGTGCTGGCGATGACGCCGATTGACGCGCTCAACACATTGTTTACGCTGAAAGAAAAGGCGCGGCGTGCCTAATCACGCGCAAAGGCGCGAAGGAAAAGGAGGATGACGGCGTGGAGGACAGACCGATACTCAAGCTTGACGCGGAGATCATCGGAAAAATTGCGGCGGGCGAGGTCGTGGAAAGCCCGGCCTCTGCCATCAAGGAGCTGGTGGAAAACAGCCTTGACGCGGGGGCGAGCTGTGTCACGGTGGAGATTCGCGACGGCGGCATTTCCTATCTGCGGGTGACGGACAACGGGCGGGGGATTCCCAGCAGGGATGTCCGCCTGGCGTTTGAAAGACACGCGACCAGCAAAATCCGCAAGTCGGATGATCTGTTTGACCTGCACACCCTCGGCTTCCGCGGCGAGGCGCTGGCCTCTATTGCGGCGGTTTCCAAGCTCGTGCTGACGACGAGGCATGCGGGCGAGGACGCGGGCACACGGGCCGTCAACGAGGGCGGTGTCATCAGGAGCATCACCGAATCGGCCAGTCCACAGGGAACAACCATCGTAGCGCGGGAATTGTTCTACAACACGCCGGTACGCCTGAAATTCCTCAAAAAGCCCGTGACGGAGGCGGCCAAAGTCGCGGAGGTCATCGCCCGGATGATTCTCGCGCATCCGGATGTGTCCTTCCGGCTGATCCACAACAATAAGCAGGTATATGCAAGCTCCGGCAGCGGCGATCTGCGCAGCGCGGTCTTCTGCCTGTATGGCCGGGAAACCGCAACATCCATGATTCCCGTGCATTCCGAGGGAGCCGTGGCGGTATCCGGCCTTGTCGGCGTCGGGCTGCAGGCGCGATCCAACCGGGCGCGCCAGACGTTTATCGTCAACGGACGCACCATCCGAAGCCAGCTTTTGACGCAGGCGCTGGAGGATGGATGCCGCGAGCGCGTAACCATCGGACACTATCCCATCTGCGTGCTGAATGTGCAGCTGCCGGTGGGCATGGTGGATGTGAACGTCCATCCGAATAAGCTGGAGGTACGCTTCAGCGACGAGAACCTGGTTTATCAAAATCTGAAGGGCGCCGTAGCCGACAGCTTTGCCATTTCGCCTCTGGACAGCGCGCCTAAAATGGTGCTGACCCGCGAGGAAAATACCGATACGCTGAATCCGAGCACAGTGCGCGTCATCGACACGGATACAAGGGAAGGCGTCGAGCAGGCTCGGCAGGAGAGCGCCGCGCCGGATGTGCCCGCAGCGCCCGTCAGGGTGCAGGTGATCGATGTAACACCTGCTACAAAGCAGACGGATGCGTCTGAAGGCACATCTGAGAGGAACGCGGCTTTGAAGCCAAGCCCCCGGCAGCAGGCGCAGTTTACGTCATTTGTCACGGAGTATTTCGGAGGGGCTGCTCTGCGCGAATCGGCCGTTCCGGGAACGCTGAGGCAGCCGATTGACTTTGGCCAGCTTGAGCCCGAGGGGAAGCGTGCGCCGGACACAGCGGCTCCCACAGTCGGCGCGCCCGCCGCTGCGGAGACATCCGCGCGGAAAGAGGAGCGTTTTGCGCAGCCTGTGCAGGAGAACATGCTGGGGCAGACGGGAGACAAGGCAGGGGAAAGCGCGCTGAGCGGCTATCGGATGGTCGGTGTCGCGTTTGACACCTATATCATCCTGCAGAACGATAAGCAGCTGATCCTCATCGACCAGCATGCGGCGCATGAGCGCATTCTCTATGAAAAGCTGATGCGGGAGATCGACGCGGGCAAGGGATCGCAGATGCTGATGGTTGCGCAGGTGGTGCATGTTACGCCGCAGGATCGCGCAAAGATCGAGCAGTACGCCGAAGAAATCCGGTCGGCAGGATTCGATATCGAGCCCTTTGGAGATGACGCTTATCAGATTCGCGCGGTGCCCAATGTGCTTGGAATTCCGCAGACAAAGGGCGCTTTTCTGGATATGGTCGATCATCTGGGCGAACTGCGCGTGCTTTCCACCCAGCAGAAGCGGCGTGACGCCATTTTGCAGATGGCCTGCAAGAAGGCGATCAAGGGCGGCGACAAGCTGACGATGGAGGAGATCGCGCCCCTGCTGGCGGACATGATGGCGACCGGAGCGCCGCCCACCTGCCCGCATGGCAGACCGCTCGTCGTCGTACTCACCCGAAACGAGCTTGAAAAGCGTTTCAGGCGCATCAACAACTGACGGGAGGGACGCCTGTGAAGCCTGTGGTGCTGGCGCTTGTAGGGCCGACGGGAGCGGGAAAGACGGACACGGCCATACGCATCAGCGGCGAATTGAATGCGGAGATCGTCTCCATGGATTCCATGCAGATCTATCGGGGCATGGATATCGGCACGGCTAAGCCGACACGCGAGGAGCGGTCGGCTGTCCGCCATCACATGATCGATGTGGCGGACCCGGACGAGCTGTTTACAGTTTCCACGTACCGGCAGCAGGCGATGCAGGCGATTGACGATATCCTCTCGCGCAAAAAGCAGCCGCTTCTCGTCGGAGGAACGGGGCTGTATCTCAACGCGCTGAGCTATGACATGAGCCTGGGAGAAAATGGCGCGGACAGCGCCCTTCGCCGGAGGCTCAACCGGATTGCGCAGGAGCCTGGCGGGCCTGAGCGGCTGCATGCCAGGCTGTGCGAGGTGGACCCGGAGAGCGCGGCCAAGCTGCATCCCCATGATGTCCGCCGCGTCATCCGGGCGCTGGAAATCTTTGAAACATCCGGCAGGGCGAAGAGCGAGCAGACCGATGAGCAGCGGCGGGAGGGCCCGTACCGCGTGCTGGTTTATGGGCTTTCGCTTCCGCGCGAACAGATGTATGCGCGCATCAACGCCCGGGTCGACGATATGATGAAAGCCGGTTTGGCCGGTGAGGTGGAGGCGCTGCTTGCGCGGGGGATTGAGCCCCGCCAGGAGGGCGGAGCCATGCAGGCAATCGGCTACAAGGAAATTGTCAGCGCCCTGCGCGGAGAGATCACCATGGAACGCGCGGTGGAACTGATCAAACAGGGCTCCCGGCGCTATGCCAAGCGCCAATGGACATGGTTCCGCCATGACGCGCGGACGAAGTGGTTTGACTGGAGCGAGTACGCGAGCAAAGATGCGCTGATTCAGACGCTGCTCGGGCAAATCCGTCTGGATGTGAGCCGTTATCTGGAATCGTCATTTTGATGGAAAGTCAAAACCATCGGTCTGCTTTTAAAAACAGACCGATGGTTTCTTTGGTTGATAAGACCGATTCTTTTCCCTGTCGAACGCTTTATTTTCCACGGCATAGAATGTATTGACCCCGTAGAAGAAAAGGAGGGAGTTTGCCGTGGGAAGATATCCGGATCGGCCTCCTGAGGCGTGCTTTTGCCGCGATCAGGGGCGCAAGAGGCCGCCGCACGCAAACGGATGCTGTCAGGAAGGCGGCTACATTGTCGAGAGGATCGTCAGCAATCAGAAGGAAGACATCTGTTTTGAAGGATTGCTTCAAATAAATGGCCTGCCGGCACATCTGTGTCCGCCGCTTTCTCTGTGCGGCATCGATGTGGTGTGCTTAGAGCCATGCAGGGCGGCCGAGC
>JAUNJB010000218.1 GCA_030535375.1 Clostridia bacterium
GATGCAGACGCATCAGGGAAGGCCGTTTGAATGCCTGCAAAACGGTCTGGAGATGCTGAACCTGCACGAAAAAGCGGCAGTCTGCGTCACAGGCGCAAACAGCGAGGCGCTGCTGACCGCCTGCCCGGAACTGACCGGCCTGGGCGATATTCCCGCCACGGTGGAGGGCGTTCGTCTGCTGACCCCGCAGGGCGGCAGCATCATGGAGATCGGCAGCCAGAGTGCGCGGTTCATCACGGGCTGGCAAAGCGGCGCGCCGCAGTTTTCCGTCAACGAGCATTGCGCGGGCGGCACGGGCTCTTTTTTTGAGGATCAGATGTCCCGCCTTGGGCTGAACATCGAGGATTATTCCCGCCTGATTGAGGAGGCTCGGAGCATTCCGCGACTGTCCGGCCGATGCGCCGTGTTTGCCAAGACGGATATCATTCACCGCCAGCAGGAGGGCGTGCCCACGCCGGATATCCTGCTGGGGCTTTGCTATGCCATGATCCACAATTACAAGGCGACCATCGTGCGCAATCTGTCGGTGGAAAAGCCGGTTGTCTTCTGCGGCGGCGTGACGTGCAACGCGGGCGTGATCCGCGCGATCCGCGATGTGTTCGATTTGGCGGAGGACGAGCTGATTGTGCCGAAGCAGGCGTGCTATGCGTCGGCCATCGGCGCAGCCTGCAAGGCGGAGGGCTGCATTTCCGTAGATCACCTGCTGGATATCCTCCGCGGCGGGCTGAGCGCACGGCGTGCCGTCGGCGAGCTTGAGCCGCTCGTGCTTGCGCCGGGGACGAAGCTGACCGATCCGCCCGCGACGGGCGTGATTCCGTCGGAAGGGTGCGCGTTGGGTATCGACATCGGCTCGACAAGCACGGATCTGGTGCTCACGGGGCGGGACGGCACGCTCGTCGATTTTCAATACCTGCGCACGGCGGGCAATCCGGAAGCGGCTGTGCGGAAGGGCTTGCAAACGCTGCAACAGAAATACGGCGCAATTCGCTTTGCGGCGGTCGGCGTGACCGGTTCGGGACGGGAGCGCATCGGGCGGATGATCGGCGCGGACGCGATTCGCGACGAAATTACCGCACAGGCGAAGGGCGCGACCTTCTGGGTGCCGGATGTGGATACCGTGTTCGAAATCGGCGGGCAGGACAGCAAATATATCGCCCTGCGCGACGGCGAGGTTGTCGATTTCCAGATGAACAAAATCTGCGCGGCAGGAACGGGCTCGTTTGTCGAGGAGCAGGCCGCACGCATGGGCATTCCCATCGAGCAGTTCGGCCCGCTGGCGCTGACGGCGAAAGCGCCTGCCGCACTGGGCGAACGCTGCACGGTATTCATCGAAACGGCCATCGCCTCCGCCGTGGCGGAGAGCGTCGGTCAGGCGGAAATCGCAGCGGGGCTGTGCCACGCCATCGTCCGCAACTATCTGCACAAGGTTGTCGCAGGGAAGCCCGTCGGCCAACACATCGTGTTACAGGGCGGCGTAGATTACAACTCCGGCATTGTCGCGGCGTTCCAGGCGGCTTACGGCGAGCGCGTGCAGGTCAGCCCGTGCTTTGCCATCAGCGGCGCATTCGGCGCAGCTATGCTGGCGTTGGAGGCCGTCGGCAACGGCGAAAGCCACTTTACGGGCTTCGACGCAGCGCACACCGCGGCGGCGGATGACGCTCAGAACTCCGAAATCGCACGCAACATCGCGTTTTATGAGCAGGCCGACAAGCTGCTGCTGGAGGGCTGCACGGGCCAAATTGACCCAGACAAAAAGACCGTCGGCGTGCCGTATGTGCTGATGATTCATAAGTTCTTCCCGATGGCGAACGCATTTTTCAACGCGCTGGGATTCAATGTCGTGCTGACCGACCCGACGAGCGAGGAGACACTCCGCCTTTCCCAGCTGGCGGCGCAGGGCGAAACCTGCTACCCGGTGAAGCTGATTTACGGCCACATGATACAGCTCATCGAAAAGAAGGTGGATTACATCTTCCTGCCGTCGATCCACACCATGCGCCACGAAAAAAGCCGCGTCGCGCACAACTACGGCTGTGTGTATATGCAGACGGCGGCGAAATCCGTCGCCCGTGCGCTGAAGCTGGAGGAAAAAGGCATTACGCTTTTGAACCCGGAATTTGACCTCGATTTCGGTCAGGAGGCGATGGCCTCCGCGATGGTTGGGCTGGGCAAAATTCTCGGCATCCCCAAGCCGAAATGCGCTGCGGCGCTGCTGGCGGGCGCAATGGCCGTCCGCCGCCACACCGCCGCGGTGGAAAAGCAGGGCAAAGCGCTGCTGGCCACGCTCAAGCCAGAGGACAAGGTGCTCGTGCTGATTACGCGCAACTACGGCGTATCCGACCCGATTTTGAACATGGGCATTCCGCGCCTGCTGCTGGAGCGGGGCTACAAGGTCATCACACTCAGCCATCTGCCCGGCCATTCGCTGGATATTTCGGGCGAGTATCCGAATCTCTACTGGCCGTTCGGTCAGCACATTCTCTCCGGCGCAAAGCTGATTGCGCATCATCCGAATCTCTATGCCGTCTACCTGACCAACCACGGCTGCGGGCCGGATACGATGCTCGCCCACCTGTTCCGGCAGGAGATGGGCGGCAAGCCGTATCTGCAAATCGAGGTGGACGAGCATTTTTCCAAGGTCGGCGTGATTACGCGCGTCGAAGCCTTTTTGAACAGCCTTTCCCACCGCCCGGTGCAGCCGCTTCCGGCCAATTTCCAAATCGAGGATGTGCCCATCCGAAGGGTGAACATGCCTGCGCGGGCGGAGACGGATAAGCCGTTGTATCTGCCGAATCTGGGGGAATATACGCCGCTGCTGGCGCGGTATTTTGTCCAAAATGGCGTGGACGCGCATATTCTGCCCGCGCCGAATGAGCATGCCGTCGGCTTGGGGCGTGCGCAGACCAGTGCTAAGGAATATCTGCCGTTCGCGGCCCTGCTGGGCGGCGTACTGGCCGAGCGGGAGACAGACGGCGCGCCCGCACAGTTCCTGATTCCGCAATCCGAGGGCGCGGAGGCCGACGGACAGTACGCCAGCGTCATTCGCGCCGAGCTGGACAGTCTGGGACAAGACGATGCGAAAATCGTCGCGCCGATGCTCGAACGCCTGTATGAAAATGCGATGGACAGAGATATGCTCATGCGCGCGCTGCTGGTGGGCGATCTGGCCTATGCTGTGCCCAAGGCACAGCGAAACAAATCGAACGAAATTCCGACGTGGGACGAGCTGAACATACAGGCGGAGACCATCGGAAACCTGCCGATTGCAGGGCGGAAAATCGCGGTTATCGGCACACCGCTCTGTCAGACCGTGCTGGATGACGGCGTTTGGCGCACGCTGGAGGATGAGGGCGAGACCATTCTGCGCGCGCCGCTGGCAGAGGCGCTCTGCTTCCTCTGGCGGGACAGCGATGAAAAGGGCAC
>JAUNJB010000046.1 GCA_030535375.1 Clostridia bacterium
CGCAATTTCCTACAACTCAAAAACGGCGTTCTGGCGCGCTTTCCCACAGGGGTGGACGCACGCCCGGCCGCACGCGATAGGTTTCCTAGGCTCCTTGAACCGTGCCGAATGCAGCGCGGCCTTATCCACCAAAAAACGGGGCTGTCAGGATCATTCCAAACATTCCAAGAAAGCAGTTTTCTAAGCCAATCAAGCCTCTTTGAGGCCCTGTCTCCGTCACTGACGGCGACAGACGGAAACCTCGTCGGAAGCCGCAAATCCTTAGTTGTTTTCTTGGAATATCTGGATTCTTATCCTGACAGCCCCATGATGTGGGCATCAAAACAGCTGCTCTTCACGGCAGAGCCCGCCTTTTGGCGGCAATCCCCGGGACGGCGACCGCCAGCGCTCGAATTCTCGGTTCATTCCCTGCGCGCACCGAAAAAGCGCGTAAGCACCGCCTCGCATTCGCGTTCCAGCATGCCGCCCATGCAGGGAATCCGCCTGCCGAACGCCGGGTCCTCCGGCAGGGCGTACACGCTGCCCGCGCAGCCGGCCCGTATGTCTCTGGCGCCGTAATACACCGCGTCAAGCTCCGCCATCACGATCCCACCCGCGCACATGGGGCACGGTTCCAGCGTCACATAGAGCGTACAGCCGGTGAGCCTGCGGCGGCCCAGCGCCTTCGCCGCCCGGCGAATCGCCAGCATTTCGGCATGCGCCGTGGGATCGTCAAGGGCCTCGCGTTCATTGTGGGCCCGGGCGATCACCTCATCCCCCCACACGACAACCGCGCCCACCGGCACTTCGCCCGAGGCAAGCGCCAGCTCCGCCTCAGCCAGCGCCTCCCGCATCCACGATTCGCGCATCAGCCGCGATCCCTGCCGCGGAAGAAGAGCGCCACCGTGCCTGGGCCGGAATGGCTGCCGATAACGGGGCCGATCACGCTGAGCACGATTTTTTCGGGATCGCAGCCGTAGCTGTCCACCAGCACCTTTTTGACGTACTCCGCATCCGCCCTGCAATCACCGTGGCTGATAAAGATCGTCTGATCCGGCGATCCGCCCAGCTCGCCAAACTTATCCGCGATGGCCTTGAGCGCCTGACGGCGGCCGCGCACCTTGCTGCGGGCAATGAGCCGCCCCTCGGAATCGACGTGCAGAACCGGCTTGATGTTGAGCATCGAACCGAAGAACGCCGCCGACGGGGAGCACCGGCCGCCGCGCTTGAGGAAATGCAGATCGTCCACGGTGAACCAGTGCGCATACGTCTGCATGCGTTCGCGCAGCCACGCGGCATTGTCCGCAAGGCTCATGCCGTCTTCGCGGTTTTTGAGCACGTCATAGACCATCAGGCCCTCGCCGGCGCTCGCGCCGAGCGTGTCCACCACCTCGATCACCGCATCCGGATACTCCTCAAGCACCATCTCGCGTGCCATGCACGCAGAAGCATACGTGCCGGAAAGCGCCGACGAGAAGTGCACGCACAGAATCGGCTCACCCGCCGCCGCATGCGCTTTATACGCCTCGTAAAACTCGCCGGGGGAAACCTGCGCCGTGGTGCAGCTTTCTCCCGCGCGCAGTTTATCGTAAAACGTCCTGACCGTCTCATCGTTGTCAAAGGGCTTCATGCTGGTCACACCCGAGAGCGTGTAGCTCAACGGCAAAATCTCAAGATGATCAAACCGGGAGACGATTTCCGGATTCAGATCCGAACAGGAGTCCGTCAAAATCGTATACATCTGATGTTTCCTTCCCCGTTCCGCTGAAACGGAACGACTCGCATCACACTACGTTGCCGCGGCCGTGCCGCGTTCCTCTTTATTCTCGGTTTCGGGCGTTTTTTCCTGCTCTTTTCCCGAAATTTCCGAATTTTTGAGCATAATCTGGATGCACATTCCCCGTTCCTGGGAATGCACGGCGACGCTGGCGGCAATTCCCTGGCGGGTGAGGCGCTCGGCTGTCTCGGTCGCCTCGCACAGCGCCGTGCGAATCGCCCTCCTCCTGCCCTTCACGGGCGCGGCAGGCTCCGGGGCAGGCGCGCCAAAGACCAGCCTGCGTGCCTGCTGCGCGGTCAGCCCGCGCTGCGCGATGATCGAGGCGGCCTCCTGCTGCCTGTCCTCCCCGGCGATGCCAAGCAGCGGCTCCGCCTGCTCAAGCGTCAGCGCGCCGCCCGCGATCTCAGCGCGCACCCTCTCCCCGAGCGTGAGCATGCGCGTCCGCCTCTCCAGCTGGCGCGTGGGAAGCGCGCAGCGCTCGCCAACCCGGTCAACGCCCGCCTGCGCAAGAACCTGCGCCTCGTCAAGGAAGCCCGGCGCGCGATGCGTCAGATGCTCCTCCATGAAGCAGGCGGCGGCCTCCTGCTCGTCCGCCTCAATGAGCAGCGCATCAATCTCCTTCATGCCCAGCACGCGGCAGGCGAGCACACGCCTCGCCCCGCATACCAGCGCATAGCGCCCCACGCGCGCATTTCTGCGCACCACGACCGGCTGAAGCAGCCCGTGCCGCGCGATGGACGCGGCCAGCATGGCGATGGAGCCGTCCTGCTGCTGCGCCCTGGCGCGGATCATCCCTCCGTAAATGTCGTCGATCCCGATGCGGACCGACGTAACCTTTGGGCCCGGCGCCTTCGCAAGCGCGGTTCTTCTCTTCGTCACGCGGCTCACTCCCATCCATGGACGTGATCTTCGTGACAGTATATGCCGGATCGCCCGGGTTTGATGATGGGTTTACGGATTGTTCATCGTCTCCGCGCGCCAGTTCCCCTCGCGCAGCCAGAGCGTGATGCATCCGGATTCGTCCGTCCGCAGCGTCCTCGCGCCCACGGCCTCAAGGCTGTCAAGCACGCGCTGCGCCGGATGGCCGTAGCCGTTGCCCTCGCCCACGCTGATGAGCGCCAGCTCCGGCGTCGTTTGCAGGAGAAAGGCGTCGCTCGTGGCGTTCTTGCTGCCGTGATGCGCAACCTTGAGCACATCGCACGAGGGGACAGCAGCAGGCTCGGATTTCATCGGCAGATCGCCCGTCAGCAACAGCGCGACCCCTTCCGCCTCCGTGTACAGAACGAGCGATCGCTCATTGCTGCCCACGAGCGCCTCATCCGGGGAAAGCACGGCAAACCACTCGCCGCCCAGTGAGATTTCATCTCCGAGCGAGACAAAGCGAACGGTCACGCCCAGCTCATGCGCAAGCGTCAGCGCATCGCCGACCGCCCGGGAATTCACATCGTCCGGCGCTCCACACGCCATGACGATCTCGTTTACGTCAATTTCCGAGCGCAAAAGGGACAGCAGCGCGCCCGCGTGATCCTCATCAAGGTGCGAAAGGATCACCCCGTCGACGTACAGCCCCTCGTGCCGCAGATAGCGCAGCATGTCGTAGCTGTCGTCCGGGCCGACGTCCGTCAGCACGGCATGCCTGCCCCTGCGGATCAGCGAGCCGTCACCCTGCCCTACGTCCAGCTGCACATAGCGCACCGCCGGGCAAAAGCGCGGCAGATAGCTCAGCGCCATCAGCGCCGTCATCAGTCCCGCCGCGGCGCGCCGCCGCCCTCCAAAGCGGATGCGGTCGCTCGCCAGCATCATCACCGCGGCAAACAGCAAAAGGACCAGCGTGTACGGCGCGGGCAGGCGCAGCACCCCGCCCTGCACGTCCGCCGCCGCAAGGCTCATCGCCTCAAACGCGCGCGCGGGCAGCGCGGCGACCGAGCCGGCAGCAATGCCCAGATTCAGATACAAAAGCCCGGCGAACGCGCTGATCCAGCCGCCCAGCATCACCGCCGGCACCAGCACGCCGCAGAGCATATTCATCGGCAGCGCCAGCAGGGGCACGTAGCCGTAGAGCAGAAGCGTCATCGGCAGCGCTGCGAGCTGGGCGCTCGCGCTGAGCGAAAAGGCCCGTGCGACCGCGTGCATCCGCGACGGACACCGGCGGCAAAGCCACGCGCTCAGTCCGCGCTCCAGCAGCAAAACGCCCAGCACCACGAAGAAGGAAAACTGGAACGACGCGCTCAGCGCCCAAACAGGCCGTGCCGCCGTCATCACCAGCGCCGCGGCAGAGAGCGCGGTCAGCGGCTCATAGCGCCGCCCGCGCACGGCCGCCAGGGCGCGCATCATCGCCATGATCAGCGCGCGCACCGTGCCCGCCGCACATCCCGTCAGCCCCGCGAACGCGCCCAGCACGATTCCCTGACAGACGAGCTTTCCCCCGCGCCCAAGTCCGGTTCTGCGCAGCAGACGCTCCAGCACAGCCGCCAGCAGGCTCAGGTGCAGGCCCGATACGGTGAGAATGTGCGCCGTGCCCGTCAGCCGCAGCGCCGCAACCGTGTCCGCCTCCATCCCGCCGCGCTCGCCGAGCATCACGCCCTGAAACAAAGGCGCATCCTCGCCAAACACCGCGCCGATGTGCGCAAGCAGCGCTTCGCGCAGACGCCTGAACGCCTCCCGCAGCGAGAAGGCCTCCCTCCCCTCCGCGGCCCATCCGGGGAGGATATAGCCGGACAGCTCATAACCGTCGCACAGCGCCTGAATCCGCTGATCCACCCCGCCGGGATTGCGCACCCCGCGCTGGGAAAACAGCCTGCCCGTTCCGCTCACGCGCTGGCCGACGAAAACCTCCGGCGCCGCCTCATCCTTTTCCGTCATCAGGGTGACGAGCACATCCCGCACGGGCGCGCTTTCCCCGTTCACCGTGACATCCCGCAGATACACCCGCGTCTCCGCCTTGATCGCCGAAATCGTGCCGCTCAGTACCGCCTTTCCATCCGTGGGCACATCCGACAGCGCAAGCTGATGTCCCGCCGCCTGATTGCCCAGCAGCACGGCGGTGATACATGCGCAAAAAAACGCGCTCTTTCGCCGGATGCGCAGGCACAGGCCTGCTCCGGTCAAAAAAGCGCACAAAAACACGGCGGCGGCGACAGGAAGCACGAAAAGCCGCGCCGCGTAAATGCCCGCCAGCCAGGCGATGGTCACGCCCATCAGCCTGCGCCGCACAGGCAATAGAAACAGCCGCCGCCCGCGCGGGCTCATGCCTGCTCCGCGCCCTGCCGGGCGATGCAGCGATTCAGCCACTTGCCGCGCAGGTAATACACGATGAACATCACGGAGGTGATCATCCACGTGATCGGATAGCTGAGCAGCAGCGTATTCAGCTCATGATGCACCGGCACCACGCCCATCACCCAGAACACGCGCAGCAGGCATACCCCAGTCAGCGTCATGATCGTAGGCACGAGGGAATCGCCCGCGCCGCGCATCGCGCCGGAGAGGATCTCGATGCTGATATAGGTGATATACGTCGGCACGATCAGCCGCACGATGGTATAGCCCGTCTCCAGCACCTGCGCATCGTCCGTGAACATCGAAAGCAGCGGGCGTCCCGCGGCGACCAGCACCACGCTGACCGCAGCCGTCATCCCGGCGGACATGCCCATGCACACGCGCACGCTCTTTTTCATCCGTTCATACCGGCCAGCGCCGAAATTCTGACCGGCAAACGTGGTGATCGCCACGCCAAACGCGCTGATCACCATCCAGTACAGGCCATCCATCTTGCCATATGCCGTCCACGCGGCGATGACATCCGTGCCGAAGCCATTGACGCCCGCCTGGATGATGATGTTGGAGAGGGAATACATGACCGATTGCAGCCCCGCCGGCAAACCGATCCGCACGATCCGCGCGAGCATGGCCGCGTCAAAGCGCACCTTACGCCAGCTCAACCTGTAGGCAAACGGCGCATGCATCAGCGTCAGCACGACCAGCACCGCGCTGATCACCTGCGAGGCGACCGTCGCCATCGCCGCGCCGACGACGCCGAGCCCCAGCCCCAGCACAAAAATCACGTCGAGCACGATATTGGTCATCGTCGCGCAGATCAAAAAGACCATGGGCCGCCTGGAATCGCCGACAGCGCGCAATATGCCGGAGCCGATGTTGTAGATCAGCTGCGGAATCATGCCCGCGAAATAGACGCGGATGTAGGGCAGCGCATAGGCCATGACCTCCTGCGGCGTGCCCATCGCAAGCAGAATCTGCTCGGAAAGCAGCACGCCCAGCACCGTCAGCAGCGCGCCGCTTGAAAGCGCGAGCGCAACCGTCGTATGCACCGCGCGGGAGACCTCCTCCCTGCGCCGCGCGCCGAAAAACTGCGCGATAATCACAGACGCGCCGGAGGAAAGGCCGACGAAAAAGCCCACCAGCAGGTTGATCAGCACGCCCGTCGTGCCGCCGACGGCCGCGAGCGCCTCCTTGCCGACAAACTTGCCCACGATAATGGCGTCCGCCGTGTTGTAAAGCTGCTGGAAGAACGTGCCCAGCACGATGGGAAAAAAGAACAGCAGCAGCTGTTTCCAGATCACGCCCTCGGTGATCCCGTTGATCTCCCGGTTGATTCCCTGCCGTTTCATCGTCCACTCCTCCCGACTGCCGGGGGAATTGGACGCTCCGGCAGTCATGTCTTCTTCAGCAGCGCTTTGATTCGCCGTGCGGCCCCCGCGGGCAAATGCGCAATCCGCTTCGCGGCGCGCAGCGCCGGCCCCGGCTCTGCAAGCAGCTTCATCACCTTTGCGCTGTCGAAGCCGTGTTTTCGGTAGAATTTGAAAAACGCCTCGCGGTTTTCGTGCGCCTGTGCCGTGTATTCGATGCTGGGATTGGCTCGCAGAAGCCCCTGCACGTCGCGCATCGGAAACACCGTCAGCTGCACGCCGCAGGCCTCCAGCGCCCGCCGCCCCCGCTGCGTATTCGCCATCACCAGGGACAAGCCGGTGTCATCGTCCCGCTGCGGGCATATATCCTGCGCCCCCCACAGGTCCGCGATGGTGATATCCGACGCGTGATGGCTGCCTCGCAGCTCCGTGCAGCGGGTGCACGACGGCCGCAGATACAAATTCTGCAAAAAGCCATACAGATACGGTTCGTCGATCTGCGTGCCGGTGTGCTCGCTACCGTCCTCAAACGTCGCCACGGCGGAAAAATTCTTCCATCCCAGGCGCTTGTCGCGAAACGTATAGGCCGTGACGCGCCGGCCGTGCTTTTTTTCCAGCTCGGCGATATACGAGGCGAATATGCCCGGCGACGGCACGCCATGGCACACAAAATCCACGGTCAGCAGCTTATCCCCGTACTTGTCGCCCACCTTCGCCAGAAAGCCGCTGATCTGGCACGGTGTGCCGGAAAAGAGCACGGGAATGCCGCGCTCCAGGAGCAAAGCCGCGTTTTTCATCGCCTCCGCGGCGTCGCTCTGCACGTATTTGGAGCCGCGCATGCCGGAAAGCTCCGTTTCGTCAAACGCGCCGATGTGTTCAAGGTGCAGCGCCTCGTCAAATGCCGCGCCGAATACCACGCCGCCCCGCGCGAGCATGCCGCGTGCCAGCGCCGTGAACACGCCGCCCGAGGAGGAATCCCGGCGCACCCGCTCATCCCGATGCTGCGCGCCAAAAATGCGGGGCTTGTTCTCCCTGGCAGCCCTGCCCGCGGGGCAGCGTTTCTCGCACAGATCGCAGCCAACGCACAGCGCGCCGTCCACCGCGGGATAAAGGAAGCCCTCCGCGTCGGGCTTCATGGTGATCGCCTGCTTGGGACATATGCTCACGCACGCACCGCAGCCCGTGCATTCCTCGCGTTTTGCTCTGACCGTTTCTCTCATGTGCCCCTCTTATTTCCGGGATGCCAGCGCCATGACGGCGCCGACGATCTCCTCTTTTCCCGCTGTGTATACCGGCAGACGCCCGCTCAAAAACGCGCGCTCCCGCTCCGCCCTGTCCATCATCGCGTCATAGGCGTCAATCAGCTCACGCGCGCCGCCCAGCTCCTGCACCGGGATCAGATGCCCGTCCTCGCTTCCGAACAGATCGCGCGCGATGCCGCGCGCCTTGATCGAGTAGCCGATCACCAATGTCGGCACCGCACTCGAATAGCCGGCGATGGAAGCGTGCGTGCGCGCCGTCACCAGCGCTTTCATGCGCGCGATATATCCCTTGTACTGCGTCGCGTTGAGCGTGCCCGGCAGCAGGAAGACGCGCGGCTCGTCCGCGAACTGCGCCTTAATGCGTGAGAGCGCGTCAAGATCGTTGTCGTGCGCCCAGGTGACATGCGGAAGCAGCGCGACGGCATCGCCGCTCTGCGCGAGAATATGGCGAACCAGGGCGATGAAGGCATCCATCGCCCGCCCTTTGTCCTTGGCGCAGTCAAGGATCAGCGGGCTGACGTTCAGCCCTACCGTCGCGCCCTCGCGCCATCCCTGCGGAAGCGGCAGCTCCTGCCCTTCCAGGGTGAACGCGGGATCGCACCAGCGGCGCGCGGGCAGTCCCTTGTCAAGAAGCGCCCGCTCCGTGATCGACTCGCGCGCAACGATCAGCCGATACTGCTTCAAATCCTCCAGCCGCTCGCCCTCGATGAGCTCCGGCTCGATCGAGCAACCCCAGAGCACGAGCGGCCTGCCCGCGCGGCGCAGCCGTCCGTTGATCACCAGCAGATGCTCCTGCCGTCCATAGCAATACGTGTCCCCGCCGATGGACAGGGCGACATCGCTGCGCCTGCCCTGGTCGATGACAGGGGAATACTTGCGGGCGATCTCATGCTCGCGCGGCATACCCAGGCGGAAGCCCACGGAGTTGATCAGCCGCTTCACGCTTCGCGGGGAGATCGTGCTGGGGACGATCCTGCTCACGCCGGGCAGCTGTGCCTGCCTGTCAAACGCCGGCTGATCCGACGCCAGCACGACCTGCGCGCCTGCCAGCGATGCGAACAGCGCCGCCGTCGAACGGACGATGGCCTCGCAGCCGCGGTTTTCGCAGCCGCCATGATTATAAAACAGCACCCTGCTCATCGGCGGATTCCCCACTTTCTTCTGGTGATCTTCTCTTTTACGCGCATGAGCGTGTAGAATTCCGGAAAATGCCCCCGGCGCACGAGGCGGTAAATGTACGCGTCCTTTTTGGGGATTTTCTCCTCGCTCACTCCGTCGAGCACCAGCGGACGGATGCGCGCGTTGAAGCCCTTCATGCAGGCGCGGATGCCCTGCTCCTTTTCATCCACCCAGACACAGCTTTGCAGAAAATCGCGGAAATACAGCTCCTTGATCCCCTCGCCGAGCAAAATGGCGTTCATGCTCCTGAGCATCGGCTGATGCGCCTCGCTGTAGCCGTGAATGTTGGCCATCGCGGAGCGCGCGTGCACTCGGTAGACGTATGTGTGCTCCGGCAGATGCACCACCCTGCGCGCGCGGAGATAGAGCTGCATATTCAAAAGCGCGTCCTCGCCAATGCGCACCCCCTCGTCAAGCCGCAGCCCGCCCTCAAAGAGCTCCCGCTCGTAGAGCTTGTTCCAGATGTTGTTGTAGATGCGGTGCATGTGGATGATTTCCTTGACGATCTCCGAGGGCTGCTGGAGCACCGGCTCGATCTGAACCGGCACGCGCTGGCCCTTGTCCATGTCAAAGAGCGTATGATTCGCGGAGGTGATCTGCGCGCCGGCGCGCACGGCGCCCTGATAGAGCAGCAAAAGGCCGTTCTCCTCCAGCGCGTCGTCCGCGTCCACAAAGGCGATGTAGCGCCCCGTCGCCATGGAGATTCCCCTGTTGCGCGCAGCCGATACGCCGCTGTTCGGCATGTGAATCACCCTCGCGCGCGGCTCCTTCGCGGCAAAGGCGTCCAGGATTGCGCCGGTCGCGTCCGTGGAGCCGTCGTCGATAAAGATCATCTCGATCTCCGGGGCCTTCTGTGCTTTGAGACTCTCCAGACACACGCTCAGGTACCTGTCCGCGTTGAAGCACGGCACGATGACGCTGATATCCGTCCGCTGATTCATCCGTATTTCCTCCCATCAGGGCAAAAAGTAGCTGAGCACCGGCATCACGCGCAGCGCCAGATAATACGCCTTCTGTTTGAGACACAGCTCTTTAAACGCCACGCCGCGCGTGATCTCACGCGCCATCGCGTAATCCATCGCAGCCGCCGCGCGCAGCCGGCCGCGATCGGCGCGCAGGGTCCGCAGATAGATGTCGATATGCGCGCGAAAAAGCGCCGTGCGCAGGTCATGCGCATCGAGAAAACGCCCGATGCCCTCGATCATCGGCACGCTGCGCGCGTAGATGTCGCTGCGCGCGCGCGTCATCGCGGAATCCCCGCCGAATTCGTAGACATAGATGACCGTCTCGCTCATGCGCCACGCCCTGGCGGCAAAAAACGCATCCAGATTGAACAGCACATCCTCCCCAACCCTGACGCCGACGGGCGCCTTCACCCGATGCGCGCGGATCATCTGCGTCCGATAGAGCCGCGCGCACATGCTGTTGAGCGCGCTGTCCCCGCGGATCAGGCTTTCAAGAACAACCTGCATGGAGCCGTCGGCACAGGTGTGCTTCTCCTCGCGCCCGCCCTCATCGCTATAGCGCATCACATACGCGCCGCAGACGATGTCCGCTTCATCGTCCGCCATGCCCAGGAGTGTATCGAGCGCATGCGGCGTCAGCCAGTCGTCCGCGTCCAAAAACGAGAGCCACTCGCCTTCCGCCAGCGCGATCCCCGCGTTGCGCGCAGCGGATACGCCGCCGTTCTCCTGATGGATGACGCGCATGCGCGGCTCCCGCGCCGCCAAACGCGAGAGCACCGCCAGCGTATCGTCCGTCGAGCCGTCGTCCACCGCGATCAGTTCCCAATCCTCCATCGTCTGCGCCTGCACGCTGCGCACCGTGTGCGCAAGCGTTTCCCCATTCTGATAGCAGGGCATGACGATGCTCACCCTTGGCATGTTCATTCAGGCTTCTCCCTTTCCGCGCGCAGCAAAAACGCCGCCTCCTGCGCCTTTCGCCGCGCCAGCTGCACCGGAAAAATCAGCGGATACACAAACGGATACAGTCCCGAGCGGCTGAGCGCAAGCACAGCGCGCGCATACGGCGTCATCCGCCTCCTGTCAAGTGCATCCATGACCACAAGCGGACGCGCCTGCGCGTTGAACCCTCGCACAACGCCCGCGACGCCGCCGTCCTTGTACAGCCTCAGCACGACGCTGTCCACATATGCCGCATAAAAGCATTCCATTTCGCCCCGGCGCAGCAGCATATCGCGCATCGCGCGCAGCCACGGCAGATGCACATCAAACGCGCCGCCCGACATCCTGGTATGCATCGCGGACTGCGCATGCGTCCTGTACCGATACGTCACGCGGTGCACATAAGCGGCCGCTCGCCCACAGAGCACGGCCTCCAGGTTGAACAGCGCATCCTCCGCAATGGCCACGCCGCTGTCAAGCCGCAGATGCTCGCGCTCGATCAGCGCGCGCCGATGCAGCTTGTTGCACATGATATTGAGCACGCTGTCGCCCTCGATCAGCCGCAGCGCCGCGGCGCGGCGCCGCGCCCCGTTCCGCTTGTCCATCCAGCGCGTCTGAGGCCAGAAGACCTCCTGCCCGCCGGCCTCGTCGAACGTCCTGTGCGCGCAGACGACCAGATCGGTCTCGCCGTCCGCCACGCTGAGCATCCGGGAAAGCGCGTCCCGCTCCAGCAAATCGTCGCCGTCGACGAACGTGATCCACTCGCCCCGCGCGTGATCAAGCCCCAGATTGCGCGCCGCCGAAACACCGCTGTTCCCCTGGGAAAGCACGGTCACCCGCGCATCGCGCTGCGCATACCGCGCCGCAATGGCCGGCGTGCCGTCCGTCGAGCCGTCGTCGATCAGCAGCACCTCGAAATCCGGCATGTCCTGCGCGAGCACGGAGTCAAGACACTGGGCCAAATACCGCTCCACGTTATAGCACGGAATGATCACGCTGACCTTCACGCCGTCTCCTCCCGTCCTTGCACGAGCGCCGCCGCGCCCCGCACGTCGCCGCGCAGCCAGCGCATGGCAAACACCCGCGCACGCAGCTGTGTGCGAATGCCCTTGCCGGTTTTGGCCGTATATGCGAGAAGCGGGCCGGGCGCAATCAGCGCGCGCAGAAGCGCCGTCATCGTCCCATTCCCCCGGAACTCCTCCATCGCGCGGTAGACATCCTCCATATCCGGGTCGAGCCGGATTCCCTTGCAGATGAGCTTGTCATAGCAGAGCACGGGCAGCACATGCCTGAGCTCATGCCCGCGTCCGCACTTGCGCGCATACTCGCACAGGCGCACGGACAGCGTCATCAGCCGCCAGCAAAGGCGCGGCTTGCGCATCGCCATCAGCGAATCGCCGCGCTGCACATAGAACACATACGCCTTGCTGAGCGCGGCAATCCTCTTCGTATGCATCAAATACATCGCAGAAAACAGCGTGTCCTCCGCGAAAACCTCGTTGTTCGGCGCAAACCTCAGGCCGTTTTGCTCGATCACATCGCGCCTGTATAGCTTGCTCCACGCCTCCTGCCCATGCTTATAGGGCATCCAGTAGCGATAAAAGTAATTCGCCATGCCAAGGCGCGAAAGGTCGATCACCTCGTCCTCAATGGGCAGATACGGCTCCCGTTCCCGCCCATCCCGCGCATCGACAAGGCGGTAGTTGAAAAGCACCTGCTCCGCGCCCGTCGCCTCCGCGGCGGCGACGGCATCCTCCAGCAGCGTCGGCGCGACATAGTCATCCGAATCGACAAACGCGATATACATTCCCCGGGCCGCATCAAGCCCCGCGTTCCGCGCCGAAGAGAGCCCGCCGTTCTCCTTGTGTATCCGGCGGATTCGCGCGTCGCGCCGCGCATATTCCTCCATGATTCTCGGGCAATCGTCCTTCGTGCCGTCGTCCACCAAAATCAGCTCGAAATCCGAAAATGTCTGCGCCAGAATGCTGTCAAGGCATCTGGGCAGATAGGCCTCGACCTGATAAATCGGCACAATCACGCTGACACGGCACATCGGATTTCCCTCCATACGCGCGGCTGTTTTTCCGGCCTTCGCTGTGTTGATTATACCATTTCCGGAGTATAAAGACAAGGGGCGTACAAAAGCCCCTTGTCCCTGTTCAATTCCGGAGGAATGCTCACTGCGCCGTGAGCACTTCAATCGCCTTTTGAAGCTGAGCGTCCTGATCATGCGGCAGATTGTTGATTCCATAGCGCGTGACGGCATCCTCGTCAAGCTCCACCTCGACATCCGGTTCAATGCCCGTGCCGTGAATGCACTCGCCGCTGGGCGTATAGTAGCGTGCGGTGGTGATCTTCACGCCGCTGCCATCCGGGAAATTCAGCACGCTCTGCACGACGCCCTTGCCAAACGTTTTGGTGCCCACGAGCGTGCCCGCGCCGTAATCGCGGATGGCGCCCGAGAGGATCTCCGACGCGCTGGCGGAATAGCCGTTGACCAGCACGGCCATCGGCACATCGTAATACTCATCGTCGATGGTGTAGTTATCCTCGTTGCCCGCCTTGTCGCGCACGGAGACGACGACGCCCGCCGGCAGGATCAGATCGGCCATCTGAACGCTCGCGTCGAGAAGCCCGCCGCCGTTGTTGCGCAGATCGATGATCATGCCGGATACATTCGCCGCCTTGAACGCCTCGATCGCCTCGGCAAAGCCCTCGTAGGCGTTGCCCAGGAAATCAAAGACCATCACGTAGCCAAGGTTGCTCTCCTCAAGGATCTCGTATTCAACGTAGTTGATGTTGACGTTCTCGCGCGTGATCTCAAAATCCACCGTCTCCAGATCGCGCATCACCGTGACCTTGACCGATTCGCCGGCCACGCCGCGCATCACGCTGACGGCCTCATCCATCTCTGTCGCGGAATAATAGATGTCATTGACATAGACGATCTTGTCCCCCGCGCGCATGCCGACCTTCTCCGCCGGGCTGCCCTTGAACACGCGCGTCACAGTGATCAGCATATCGGTCGGATCGGCGAGGAGCTGGCAGCCGATGCCGCTGTACTCGCCCTCCGTCTCCTCGTTGAACTTATCCATCTCCTCTTTGGTAAAATAATTGGTGTATACGTCGCCCACGCCGGCCATCAGCCCCGCAGCGGCGCCGTCGAGCATGGCATCCGTGTCCACATCCTCATAATAATAGGTATCCACCAGTGTCATGAGCAGATCGAGCTTCTCATACTGCTTGAGACGCTCATACTCCTCTCTAGTGATGGTCACCTCCTCCGACTCCTGCTGCTTGAACATCGGCAGCAGCGATGCGCTGGCACTGGAGGCGGACGCCATCATCACACACGCGAGCAGGAACGACAAAATGACATGATTTCTTTTCAATTTGTTCACATTTCCTTTCTATTTGAAAACAGCCGACCTCAGCGGTCGGCTATCTTTGGCTCAATACACGGGACGGGGCTTATCCTTGCCGCTCTTGCCGAGCAGCATCATCATTTTGAAGGTCACCGCATCGTCGAACTTGCGCAGATCAAGACCGGTCTGGCGCTGCACCTTATCCAGGCGATAGACGAGCGTATTGCGGTGGATGTAAAGCTGGCGGGCCGTATCCGAAAGGTTCAGATCCTTGGCAAAGAACATCTCGATCGTGTGCAGCATTTCATCGTTGAACAGGCGCGCGGTCTTCCTATTGAAGAGGATGCCGTGATAGCGCGTGCCCATCTCCCGCGGGATATCCATCAGGAAGCGCTCAAGCACCAGGCTGCGATACACGTAGATATGCTGCTCCGTCAGGAAAATGCGGCCCACCTCGACAGCGCGGCGGGACTCCCGATAGCTCTCCCCGATCTCCGGGAAGGTCTTCTTCGGCTCACCGATGCCCACAACGCAGCTCTTTCCGGCCTCGTCAAGCAGGGTCTGCTCGATCGCCTCGGCTAGCTGATACAGCTCATCGAAGGACTCGATATTCTCCATGCTCTTGAGGAAGACGACGGTATGCCGGTCCATCTCCACCAGCAGATCGCCGCCGGCGCGCGGCACAAGCTCCTCGAGCATGTTGAACGCGGTTTCCGTCTCCGTCTGAAGGATCTGGAAGGTCATCACGCAGCGCTCGCGGTTCATCTCAATCTGATGCTCATGCGCCAGCGCCTCAAGCTCGGAACCGGCCAGCTCCTCACGCAGCACGCGGCGATAGACATCATAGCGGCTCTGGATGGGCGCCTCGCCGCGGCCCATGGACTGCACCATCGCGCCGGCCAGCACGATGCAGTCGTGTGTCGCCGCGCCCTGGGCGTCCGCGCAGAGAATCAGCTCGGGCGTAATGCCGATCATCAGGAACGTCTTGCCCTCAAAGGCAACGGGCATGCCCGGCTCCATGAACTCCGGGAGGCTGATCTTCCCGCGGTTTTCCTCAGGCAGCAAAACGGTTCCTTCCGTGTCAAGCAGCCACAGCGGCTGCATCAGGCGGGCCAGCACTTGCTGTATTTGATTCAAAAATCGCTTCTCAGGTATCATGTTCGTTTTCCCCTTTCGAGAACGCAAAGCCGTCATAGCAGATACGAAACCATTATAGCGTAACATCCTTGAAAAATCCATACGTTTTAAAAAATATCTACGGAAATTTGGTAAAATATGCCGTAAAATTGTGTAAACCGTACAAAAGCCGCCCACATCTAAATCGATGTGGGCGGCCACACAGTTTGAAATTAGCGGTTGAGGATGCTCAGCTCGCTGTCCTTGTCGAAGAAGTGCAGGCGGTTAGTCTCGAAGGCAACCTTGACGGTATTGCCCGTGCGAGAAGAGCTGCGCGGATCGACGCGGGCGACGACGTTGCTGTCCTTGCCGGTGGTCTTGAGATAGAGGTAGGTCTCGGAGCCCATCAGCTCGACGACCTCAACCTTGGCCTCGACGAGATTGCCGTCGGCCTCGGCCAGGAAGCGCTCTTCATCGTGGATGTTCTCAGGACGGATGCCCATGACGACTTCCTTGCCGATGTAGGACTCATCAACCAGCTTGCGGATCTTCGCATCCGGCACCTTGATGGCGTTCTCGCCGAACTCAGCCCAGACGCCGTCAGCCTTCTTGACCAGCTTGGCGTTGAAGAAGTTCATCTGCGGGCTGCCGATGAAGGAGCCAACGAACAGGTTCGCCGGGTAATCGTACAGGTTCTGCGGGGTATCGACCTGCTGGATGAAGCCGTCCTTCATGACGACGATGCGGGACGCCATGGTCATGGCCTCGGTCTGGTCATGCGTGACGTAGATGAACGTCGTCTGCAGGCGCTGATGCAGCTTGGTGATCTCGGTACGCATCTGCACGCGCAGCTTGGCGTCGAGGTTGGAGAGCGGCTCGTCGAAGAGGAAGACCTTCGGGTCACGGACGATCGCACGGCCGAGGGCGACGCGCTGGCGCTGGCCGCCGGACAGAGCCTTGGGCTTACGGTTGAGCAGCTGCTCGATGGAGAGGATCTTCGCCGCCTCGCGCACGAGCTTGTCGATCTCATCCTTGGGCTTCTTGCGCAGCTTCAGGCCGAACGCCATGTTGTCATACACGGTCATATGCGGATACAGCGCGTAGTTCTGGAACACCATCGCGATATCGCGGTCCTTCGGCGCGACGTCGTTGACCAGGCGGTCGCCGATGTAGAGCTCGCCCTCGGAGATTTCCTCAAGGCCGGCAACCATGCGCAGCGTCGTGGACTTGCCGCAGCCGGACGGGCCAACCAGAACGATGAACTCCTTATCTTCGATATCGAGGCAGAAATCAGAAACGGCGGTGACGTTACCAGAATAGATCTTGTAGATGTGATTGAGCTTCAAACTTGCCATTTGAAAAGTCCCCCTTCAATATTCGTACAGGCGCCGTTTCTTTCGTTCTTCGGCGTCTTTGATTGAGCTCATTATACGTGTTTTTCATCGAATTTGCAATTGATTAACCTCACAAAAAAAGAATCAAATTGTCCCACAATTGCCCTTTTTCCTCGATTTCAAATTTTCTGAATTTTATCGTTTTTATCGATTTTAGGAAATTATCATTCTATTTCTCTTTATTTCTCAATCAATCTTCTGTTTTCTTCGATTTTGTTCATCTTGTTCACAATCAAACATTTGTATCGATTTTATCTGAAAAATGTCAAAATTCGCACGTTCTGACACGTCTGGGGCATAAATCCCAAATTTTCGTCGGAATTTGATCGTTTTTTTGCCGCATTCCCCCATAATTTTTCCAGTGTCTTTCAGAATCTTCGTTTTTTTGCGCCGCGCTTTTTCAGCTTGTTTTTCTTCCTCATTTCAGTCACTTGTGCAAATTGCACATATACAATATTGAACACGCTTTTTGAAAAAAACACGCCTGAAACATAGAAAAAACAGCATGATTTCTCATGCTGTCATTGGTTTTAACCTATGTATCGGCCGTTTTACTCGCCCTCAACCCGGATCACGCTGCCCTGCGCGACCTTTTCATCGTCCATTTCGGCCAAAGCTTTGCGCACGGCGCGCTCCGAAGCCTTGTGTGTTAAGAAAATAACCTGTACACACCCCTGCGCGTCTCGTGCGCCCTTTTGCACCATCGAAGCGATGCTCACGCCGTGCTCGGCAAACTTTCCGGATACATACGAGAGCACGCCCGGCTCATCCTTGGCCAGCATGCGCACAAAGTGCACGCAGGACCAGTCGTCCGCCATCACACACGGCTCCGCGCAGACAGCGGGCAGCGGATGCTTCTTGTTCTTTCCCGCCTTGATCAGATCGGACACCAGTGCGCTAGCCGTGGGCATATCCCCCGCACCGCGCCCGTAGAACATCATCTCCCCGCAGGCGTGCCCATCCACGTAGACAGCGTTGAACGCGTCGCTCACGCTGGCCAGTGGGTGCGCATTGGGCACGAATGTGGGATGAACCCGCGCCTGAATGACCCCGTTTTCCTCCTTGGCCACGGCAAGCAGCTTGAGCGTCAGCCCAAACTCCTTGCCGCACTGCACATCCAGCGGCGTCACGCCGGTGATTCCCTCGCGATACACGCAGTTCACCGGCACATGGCGGTGAAACGCAAGCGTGGAAAGAATGGACAGTTTGTACGCCGCGTCGTATCCTCCCACGTCAGCCGTGGGATCGGGCTCCGCAAGCCCCAGCCGCTGCGCATCGGCGAGCACCTCGTCATATGAAGCGCCCTCCCTGCTCATCCTGCTCAGGATGTAATTCGTCGTGCCATTGATGATGCCCATCACGGATGTGATGCGGTTGGCCTGCAGCGAATCGTTGATCGCCCGGATGATGGGAATCGCGCCGCAGACGCTGGCTTCGTAGTACAAACCGCTCTGGTGCTCGCGCGCCGTCGCGACAATCTGCGTCCATCGGGAGGCAAGCGCCATCTTGTTCGCGGTCACGACCGTCTTGCCGCGCTCCAGCGCGCGAATCATATAGGAAGAAGCCGGCTCCTCGCCGCCCATGAATTCCATGACGATGGCGATCTGAGGATCGTCAATCACCTCTTCCGCGCGATCGGTCAGCAGGTGCCCGGGAATCGGAAGCGCGCGCTTTTTCCCAAGCGAACGCACAAGAATCCTGCGCACCTCAAAGGATACGCCCTCGTTCGCCTCAATCTGTGCGCCGTACGTCTCAAGCAGCTTGTACACGCCGCAGCCGATATTGCCGCAGCCCAGAAAACCGATTGCGATCTTTTCCATGGAATTCTCCTTTATCCTCGTCCTCGACGGATCATATCCGCTTTATATGGCAGCTTCGGCCCTTTCCCTTTGGAAGAGGCCCGCCGTGCCGGCGTTATATCTGATTCTTTTCGTAGATGATCCGCAGGCCCGTCAGCGTCAGATCCGGGTTGATCTCGTCGATGACCTCCGAGTTGCTCTTGACCAGATGCGCCATGCCGCCGGTCGCGATCACCTTGACCGAATCGCCGCCCAGCTCGCGTTTCATCCCCTCCACGATCTTCTCCACGGAGCCGATGTATCCATAGATGATGCCCGACTGGATGTTGGATACCGTCGTCTTGCCGATGACGCGCGGCGGCAGCACAAGCTCGATGGACGGCAGCTTGGCCGTGCCGGTGGAAAGCGCCGCGTTCATCATCCGAAGGCCAGCGCCGATTGCGCCGCCGAGGAACTCATTCCTCGCGGAAACGACGCCGTAAGTGGTCGCCGTTCCGAAATCGATGAAGATCGACGGCCCGCCGTACAGCGTGGAGACGGCCACCGCATTGGCGATGCGGTCGCTGCCCAGCTCACGGGGATTCTCGTATTTGATGTTGAGGCCCGTCTTCATCCCCGGCACGAGCAGCCGCGGCTCCTTGCCGAAGTAATCGCGGCACATGTGCTCGATGGTGTAGTTGATCGTGGGCACCACCGAAGAAAACATGATGCCCTCGATATCCTCCATCCTCAGCTCGTTGTAACGGAAGAGATCCGACATGATGATCCCGTACTGATCGGAGGTCATCGACGTATCCGTCGCACAGCGCCACCGCCTGAGCAGCCGATCGCCATCAAACACGGCGGCCTTGATATTCGTATTGCCGATGTCCATTACAAAGATCATAATTCCATCCCTCACCCGATATCATACAGGTTCTCGTCTCAACGTTTAGCGGTCTTCATTCCGCCCATCGCCCTGATCAGGCTGCCAGAAACCGCCGTACCCGCAACCGAGCAGACAACCGCCTCGATCACGCCCTGAATGCCGACCAGCAAAACAATGAACATCAGCGGATTGACCGCACCCTTCGCCGCAACCAGGCCCTGCACGTAGTCCGTCTGATAAAAGGCCAGCACAATGTAGCCCATGAAAAACACCGTATTGAGAACCGGCGCCGAAAGAGACGCGACAAAGCAATTCACGACGCTCCTGCCGCACACGCCGGAGATTGCGCGATAGACCCAGCCCACGCAGAATCCCATCAGCACGCGCATCACAAAGCACAGCATGAACGTATGCAGCGGTGATACCGCCAGCAAATTGGACGTCATGATCGACGCCCCCTTCACCGCGTCCATAAAACTCACAAAACCGAAAACGCCGCCCAGAATCGCGCCGGCAGCGGGCCCCAGGATGATCGCGCCCACCGCAATCGGCACGGTCAGAAAGGACATGTACAGCGGCCCCACAGGCACGCTGCCCAGACCAATGAGCTTCATCACGACCTCAATGGCCACAAGAACACCCATCTGCGTCAGATACCGGACGTCAAGCTTCTTAGAGTGATTCATATTTTCCTCCGTTCGGGTTCACACAGGATACCCGACAAGTCTTTGCCGCTCCCCGCGGCGTCATGTTATGCCAACCTTCCAGGTCTGCTCTGCGCACAGTAGCACGCCGGAATCGCATTTATTGTATCAAATTTCGCACGCCGATGCAAGTTTTTGCACGCGGTTTTGCGCACAAAAGGCACTTTTTTACACAAAAACATCTTGACAAATTTCACGAGGTCTTCTATAATATATCCGTTCAATCGAGCGGGAATGGCGGAATTGGCAGACGCGCTAGATTCAGGTTCTAGTGAAAGCAATTTCATGCAGGTTCAAGTCCTGTTTCCCGCACCAAAGGGACTCAATCACAGGATTGAGTCCCTTTTTATATGGCAATCAGGACTTGAAGAAGCCGTGGTGAATGAGGCCCCAGTGGGGCCTCAGAGCGGCGCTGACCGAGCGGCGTCG
>JAUNJB010000047.1 GCA_030535375.1 Clostridia bacterium
GCGGCCTGGCCGTCCGTATTCCGAGGGAAAGAGGTTATCGATCGCCGGACATGGCGAGCTGCTTGGCGAGCTGACGCACTTGCGGGATAGATGCCAGGACGATGCAGATGACGGCCTCGGGGATCAGGTAAAATCCGTTGTATACCGCGGCATAGACCAGCACGTTCTGGCCCTCCGGCGCGTACATGCCAAAGAAAATGACGCCGGAGAGGAACGCGCAGATAAAGCGGCCCAGCGTGCCGATGACGATGCCCGGGATGATGCCCCACTGATCGGAGAACATGCCGGCCATGCCCGCGAGACCCAGCATGGCGAAGGCCAGGGGATAGTCAAGCAGCAATTCGATGGGATGGACGAAATAGGCGTCCTGTATGAACTGAAGGATGCCGTACGCGGCGCCTACGAGCATACCGGGCCCTACGCCATAGGCGTAGGCGAACATGAAGATCGGCAGCATGGACGCCAGCGTGATGGAGCCGCCCTGCGGCATCTTGTACAGGCGAATATAGGAGAGGATGAACGCCAGCGCGATGCAAAGCGCCGCGTTGGCAATCATGCGCACCGTCCACTTCTTCTTGCTGTTGGTGATGACAAAGAGCATCAGGCCGACGATGACCAGCGCCGCGACGATGGCCCAGACCACGGGAGAAATCTCTGCGAATTTGGAGAACATAGGTCAAAACCCCTTTCGTATTGTTCAATTCGCTGGCCGCGGCGGGATTGAGCCCGCATACGCTCCTCGTCCTTGAATGCTTTGCGCCGCACCTCGCGGATAAGGCCGAGTCTTTCCTGATCATTCAAAAAGCCGCAGCT
This sequence comes from Clostridia bacterium, assembly GCA_030535375.1. Classification (GTDB taxonomy): domain Bacteria; phylum Bacillota; class Clostridia; order Christensenellales; family Aristaeellaceae; genus Ventricola. The sequence goes on from JAUNJB010000047.1 coordinate 814, forward strand.
CCGTGAAAAGCTGCGGCTTGAAGAAGTCTCAAGTTATTCGCTTCCCTACGGTAGGATTAACTACACAGGTTCAAAGGGACAGGCCTTCCGGCCATCTCAGCAAAACGCGCCCCCAGCGGTCATCAAATTGTAAGATCATTATAATTGCGCGGTCAGTCGTTGTCAAGCCCTTTATGCCTTGCCGCCGCCCATCAGCAGCGACATGACGGCCTTCTGCGCGTGCAGACGGTTTTCCGCCTCGTCAAAGATCACGCTGTGCGGCCCGTCGATCACCTCTGCCGTGACCTCCTCGCCGCGGTGCGCGGGCAGGCAGTGCAGGAAGATGGCGTCCGGCTTGGCAACCGCGAGCGCCTGCGCATTGATCTGATAGCCGGCAAAGTCCTGCATCCGCTTGGCAGCCTCGCCTTCCTGGCCCATGCTGGCCCACACGTCTGTATAGAGCACGTCGGCATCCCTGCAGGCTTCCAGAGGGTCGGTGCAAACGGTGACCTTGCTGCCGTGCGCTTCGGCATTGGCGACCGCCCAGGCGGTGTATGCCGGCTTGGGCTTATAGCCATCCGGGCTGGCAATCGCCACGTCGATGCCCAGCTTGGAGCAGCCGATCATCAGCGAATGGGCCATGTTGTTGCCGTCGCCGACAAACGCGAGCTTGAGTCCCTTGAGCGTGCCCTTCTTTTCATAAATGGTCATCAGATCCGCGAGCACCTGGCAGGGATGGAACTCATCCGTCAGGCCGTTGATGATTGGAATGCTGCCATACTTGGCCAGCGCCTCCAGATCGCTCTGCTTGAATGTGCGGATCATGATGCCGTCCACCATGCGGGAGAGCACTTGGGCGGTGTCGCTGATCGGCTCGCCACGGCCCAGCTGAATGTCCGAGGTGGAGAGGAACAGCGCAGTGCCGCCCAGCTGCGTGGCGCCCACCTCGAAGGATACGCGCGTGCGCGTGGAGGATTTGGCGAAGATCATCGCCAGAGTTTTTCCGCCGAGGCAGGTCTGCTTCTGTCCGGCCTTTTGCATGGCCTTGAGCTTGAGCGCCAGGGAGAGACACTGGAGGATATCATCCTCGCTCCAGTCCTGAAGGGTGAGCAAGTGCTGCTGAGTAAAAGGCTGCTTTGCCTCGTAGTGCATGAGATCCATCAAAACATCTCCTCTTTTTGAGAAATCGAGTACGCATGATTATACATCGAATTTGAATAATATTCAAGATAAAATCGGGATTTTGCGCGCATAAATTTGTATAAGGGGAACGATCGCACGCTTTTTTTCATGAAACTTCGTTTTGCCCTTGAAAAACATCCGCTTTCAGGATAAAATATACAGGGATTTTGTGTAGAGAGAAGGATACGATGGCCAATATCATTTTGATCGGCATGCCTGGCTGCGGCAAGAGCACGGTGGGCGTGCTGCTGGCAAAGGCGCTGGGTATGGCGTTTGTCGACACCGATGTGGTGATTCAGGCGAGGGAGCGCAGAAAGCTTCAGTCTATGATTGACGATATTGGCATCGAGGCGTTCCTCAGAAAGGAAGAGGAGGCCATCGTGGCGCTTGAATGTGAGCACACGGTGGTTGCCACCGGGGGAAGCGTGGTGTACGGCGATCGGGCCATGAAGCATCTGCACGAGCGCGGAACGGTGGTCTATATCCGCCTGCCTTACGAGCAGATTGAGCGTCGGCTCTCCAATCTGGCCACGCGTGGCGTCACGCTGCGGCCGGGACAGACGCTGCGCGATCTCTATGAGGAGCGCATCCCGCTATACGAGGCCCAGGCCGACATCGTGTATGACGCGGCGAACGCCGATATTGAACAGACTGTGTCCGGAATCGCGGCGCGGCTTGAGACGCAGAACGGAGCGAAATATGGCGGCTGAAATCTGGGATCTGTACGACGCACGCGGCCAGCTGACGGGGAAAACCATGCGGCGCGGCGAGGACGTGCCCGCGGGGCTGTACCATTTGGCCGTCCATATCTGGCCCATGAACAGCAGGGGCGAGTTTTTGATTCAGCAGCGCTCGCCGATGGTGCAGTGGAAGCCCAATCTCTGGGCGGTCACGGGCGGGTCCGCCGTCAGCGGCGAGGATGCCCTGACGGCCGCGCGGCGTGAGCTGCGGGAGGAGATCGGCTACGACGCGCGGGAGGACGAGCTGCTCCCGATTGCGCGGCTGCGCAGGGCCAATTCGTTTTGCGGCGTCTTTGCGCTGAACACGGATTGGCCGGCGGAGGCGTTTACGCTGCAAAGGGAAGAGGTCAGCGCGGTCAGGTGGTGCAATGGGGCGAAGCTTCTTCACATGGTCTCGGAGAATGTGCTTTACAATTATGGGGACGCTTATTTCAAGATGCTGCTGGAATACCAGCGGGCGCGCAGGTAAAAAGAGCCGCGCGGCAGCGTCCCGACCATAGAGGATGTTTGAACGATGAAAAAACTGTACTTTTCTACTTTTGTAAAGGGGCTGGAAAAGCCCGTGGAGGCGATGCTTCACAAGGAAGGCGGCGTCGCGGTGGAGCGCGTTTTGCCCGGCGCGGCGCTGTATCGCAGCGTGCGCGAGCCGGCGTTCTCCTTCGTTCACCAGACGTTCTGCGTGCTGTTTCAGATGAAGCCGGTCGCCGACGTGAACGACGCGATCAAGCGCCTCATGGCCACGGGCGGCTGGCTCGATCGTTTCCCGTATGAGGAGACGCAGGGCAAGCGCTTCCGCATCGTGACGGCACAGGGGGACAGGCTGGTGAGCGCCAACATGCGCTACGTGGATATGCTGGAAAAGGCGATCTGCGAGCACACGGGCATGCGCACGTATCGCGAGCGCCCGGATGTGGAGCTTTGGGTGCTGTGCAGGCCGGAGGCGTCGTATTTCCTCTGGCGCATCGGCAAGCACTCCGCAAGCCGCCAGGAGGGACAGCTGCGCGCGGATGTGTGCGCAGTTGTGGCGTTCCTGGCGCAGTGCGGCGCAAAGAGTGCCGCGCTGCTGGGATGCACGAACACGACGCTGCCTGCCGCGATCAAGGCCGGCGGCGCGCGGACGCTGACCTGCGTATGTCCGGATCGTGCCAGCGCGAAGCTGGTCGAGGGAAAGGTTCGCGGCGTGCGCGTAAGCGAGGGCTCCAGCGGCTATACCGATCTGGCGGATGCCAGCCAGAGCGCCGTGGTGCTCCATCTGCCTGTCAAGGCGGAGATGAGCGACCGGCTCGAATCCGATCTGCGCAACGCGCTGTTCGAGGCGCGGCGCATCCTTGAGGAGGACGGCCGGCTGATCGTCATCGCCTCGCTCGCTCACGCGCAGAGCACGCTGCGCAAGACGCAGGGCGTGCGCATGCTCGCGCGGTATGACCTCACGCTCAGCGGTCAGGCGTCCGCCATCTGGGTGATGACGGGCAAGGACGAGGGCTGATTTTTCCTGTCTGAAAGGGTTTGATTTGACGAATCATGGGCGCTAAAAAGAAAAAAAAGAAGAAGAAAAAGAGCGGGCTGCGCTTTCTGCGCGTGCTGATCCCGGTGATTGTGCTCGCTGTCGTCGGCGTGGCGGCCTGGCAGCTGCGCGGCTTCGTGGGCCGCAATGCCACGACCGCCATCGCGGTTGAAGATACGCTGGGCGGCTATTACGAGGGCACGCTGGTTGTCGCCCGCAACGAGACGCTCTACGAGACGGAGAACGCGACCAGCATTGACTTTGTCGCCAGCGAGGGCAGCAGGGTGAGCCGTTCAGGCGTCATCTGTAAGGTGTATTCCTCCGGTTTTAATCAGACGGAGATCAACCGCCTGCAAACCTATCGCGAGGAGATACAAAGCTATCACGTCAGCCAGGTGCTCAGCACCTATGTGGACGCGGCGCTTGACAGCGAGAATGCGGAGATTTCCTCGCTCGCCCAGCAGGTGCGCACGCTTGTGCAGGGGCGCGGCGTGGGCAGCCTGAGCAATCTGGAACGCCAGCTGGAGAGCGCGCTCACCGTGCGCAAGAACTATCTGCGGCAGAAATATCCGGACGATCAGACGCTCTCCGAGCTCTACAAGGTGGAGAACGATCAGCTCAAGAAGATCGAGAGCTGGACGACGACATATACCGCGCCGGAGGACTGCCTGGTCAGCTTCTATACCGACGGATATGAGAACATGGTCAATGCCAGCACCTATTCGACGCTCACGCCGAGCGATGTGCGCTCCGTGATCCGGGGCGTTGCGCCGGAGCAGTCGACGGTGTCGCGCGGCAGCGATCCGATATTCCGCACGGTAATCGAAGATGAATGGTATGCGCTGTTCCTGTGCACCGACAAGGAGTGGAATCCTGTCGTGGGCGAGGAGTACCAGATGCAGCTGACCGGATTTGACAACTACGTGCTGCCGGCCAAGGTGGAATCCTTTACACGCATCGGCAGCGATCTGCTTCTGCGCATGCGCATCAGCCAGAGCGTGGAACCCGTGCTCAACATCCGCACATGCGGCGCGGCGGTGGGCGATTTCGTCTCCGGCGTGAGCGTGCCGATGAACGCGCTTTACACGATGGACAACATGATCGGTGTCGTCGTGATCGACGGAGGCCTGCAGACGTTCGTGCCGGTGACGGTGATTTCCTATCCGGATCAGAATACAGCGTTTGTGCGGCCGACGCTGTCGGGATCGCCGCTTGTGCATGGCAAAACGGTCATGCTGTTTTAAGAGATGAGGGACAAGATGGATCGGGAAATCTGTGCGCGCGTAGCGCATATCAGAAAGCAGCTTGAGGATGCCGCGCTGGAGCGGTGGGGCCGTGCGCCGGAGCTCATCGCGGTGAGCAAGACGGTGCCTGCGCCGCGCGTCAACGAGGTCAGGATGGCGGGCGTCACGCGCCTTGGCGAGAATCGGGTGCAGGAAATCCTTGAAAAACTGCCGTATCTGGATGCTTCTTTTCAAATTGATCTCATTGGACGGTTGCAATCCAACAAGGTTAAATATATAATAGATAAGGTTGGCATGATTCAGTCGCTCGATCGGGAGAGCCTTGCTCAGGAGATCGACCGCAGGGCACAGCAGCATGGACTGCGCATGCCCGTGCTCATCCAGGTCAATATCGGCGATGAAGCGCAGAAGGGCGGCGTGCCTGTGGATGACACGATTGCTTTTGCGCGCATGGCGGCCGCGCTTCCTGGCCTTGAGGTCAGGGGGCTGATGGCGGTGATGCCGGATCTGGACGATGAGGTTCAGCTTCGGCCGTACTTCGTCAGGATGCGCCGCCTGTTTGAAGCGCTCCGGGCGGAAGCCATCGCGGGAACGAGGATTGACGAGCTTTCCATGGGCATGTCCGGCGATTATCTGCTGGCCGCACAGGAAGGCGCGACGCATGTGCGCGTGGGTTCCGCGATCTTTGGCGCCCGCGCGTATGCACAAAAGACATATCAGGCAGACGCGCATCAAGATGAGATCAGTCTCAAGGGGGAAACGCATTCATGAGTTTTTTCAATACGCTTTCCAAAAAGCTGGGCTTTACGGTGGAGGAAGGCGACGAGCGTGAAGAGGAGCTCGAGGAAGACGAGCTTCAGGACGAGGATGATGACGAGGATGACGGCTCACGCCAGTCCTTCCGCTTCCCCCTCGGCAATCCGTTCAAGAGCAAGCAGCAGCGCCAAAGCACCGTCAGCTATGCCGATGAACCCGAAGAGGATGAGGAGCCGGAGCCCGCACCGCGGAGCGCACGCCGCAGCAACGTCATTCACGATGCACGCATGGATGCCAGAGGCCAGCAGGAGCCGCAGTATACCCACTGTGAGCGCATTGTCAACGTCCGCCAGATTGAGGAGTGCCGTGAGATCATCAAGTATCTGCTTCGCGGGGAAAGCGTCCTGCTGAATCTTGAGAATATCGATCCGAAGGATTGCGGCCGCGTGGTCGATCTGCTCAGCGGCGCGGCGTTCGCGCTGCAGGGGAGAATGCTCAAGGTGGCGCATCTGTCCTATCTGCTCGCTCCGGAGAATGTGGAGATCATCGAAGAGGATGTTTACGCCGCCAATCGCATGCGCTACAGGTAAGTGAACCATGGAAGAATCGCTCAAGGCGCTTGAACATGCCGCGCGTTTTGCGGGACAAAAGGGTATGAGCAAGTTCACGCGCTTTCTGGACCCGGCGCAGGCCATATCCGCGGTTCAGCTGGCCCGGGAGCATGGCGCGGCGTTTTCCTGCTGGGGAGGATTTGAGCAGGCGGAGCGCGTCATCGGATGCTTTCATCCGCCTTATGAGGATGTCGCCAGGGAAGAATTTCCGCTTGTGTGCCTGCATTCGCCTTATACTGCGAAATTTTGTTCCCTTTCCCATCGCGATCTTCTGGGCGCTTTTATGGCTTTGGGCTTGACAAGAGACTGCGTTGGCGATATGATCATAGTAGATGCGGATATCTATCTGTTTGCCACGGCGCAGACGGCGGATTTTATTGCCCAATCGCTGACCGGCGCGGGAAAGGCACCTCTGCGTTTTTGTGTGCTTCACGATGTCCCGCCCATGCCGCAGCCCAAGGGCACGACGTTTCATGCCGTCGTGAGTTCGCTGCGGCTGGATACCGTTGTCGCCGCGGCATACCGCTTATCCCGCAGTGAGTCTGCCGAACTGATACGCGCCGGAGTGGTGAAGGCCGACCATCTGGTCTGCGACCGGGTGGATGCCGTGCTTCAGGAGGGCGCATTGCTCTCCGTCCGCGGCAAGGGGCGTGTACGCCTCGCCGGCGTTGGCGGCATGACGAGGAAACAACGTATCGTGATTACGTTTTTTCGGTACGAATAAGAGAAAATTGCTTTGAAAGGAGCTCTCCCCATGGCTATCACATTGGATACAATCGTCAATAAAGTGTTCAAGGTCGTCAAAAACGGTTACGACAACAACGAGGTCGAAGCGTTCCTGGATGAAATCCTCGAGGAAATGGAAAATCGCGAGGCTCAGACCAATCAGCTCAAGGAGCAGGTGGCCAGCCTGACGCGTGAGCTCGAGCAGGCGCGCGCTGAACTCGCCGCCCGTCCGGCCGCAGCCCCCGCGCCGGCCGCGCCCGCTGCACCGGTGAAGGCCGTTGAGGACCGCCATTCCGCGGAGAGCTTTGAACTCGTGCTTTCCAAGGCCAAGGGCGCTTACGAGGAGATCGTCTCCGCCGCCGACACGCGCGCCGAGGAGATCATCAACAAGGCGAATCAGGAGGCCTCGGCTATCCGCGTCAATGCCCAGAGCCAGATCACCGATCTGACGGACAAGCTCGCTGCGCTGCGCAAGCAGACGTCCGATTATTATGCTTCCCTCAAGAAGCTGATGGACGAGCAGTCCGCGTCGATGGATCAGATCAAGAAGCTGCTGTAAGATGCCTGCGGGCAGGGGTAACCCTGCCTTTTTCTATCCCCGACGCGGAATCAGGATAAATCTGCCTTTTTCCCGCCATGATAAGCGCGGGAGGGTTTGTATGAATCCGTTTGATTTTGATTGGATTGCCCGCAGGCTGGAGCGCGTGGCGCAGCGCATGGAGCAGATGCATCTGGATGCCTATCTGCGCTATGTGCACAACTGGCCGCGCCGTCTGTTTGCGGATTTCCTGAGCGGCATTGCGCGCGGCGTCGGCTTTTCCATCGGCTTTTCCGTGCTGGGAGCGCTGCTCTTGTACCTGCTGCGCAACGTTGCGCTGGCCAATCTGCCGCTGATTGGAAAGTTTCTGGCTGATTTGGTGCGCATCGTCGAGCATAATCTGTGAGGAATATGAAAAAAACCGCTCTTTGGGCGGCTCTGATCGCGGGATGCGATCAGGTGATTAAGGCCGTCATTCGCCGCGCCCCGCAAGGGCACGTCTTTTTTCGTCTGGACGGCGTGGTGGAATTCACGCACAGCACCAATACGGGCGCGGCGTTCAGCATGCTTTCCGGCAGAACGGCGCTGATCACGGCGCTCTCCGCGCTGCTGCTCTCCGCACTTGTGATATTTGTGCATCGGACGATGCGCCTGACGCGTGGAGCGCGCGCCGCATTGACCTGCCTGATCGGCGGAGGCGTGGGCAACCTGATTGACCGGTTGTTTTTTGCCGGGGTTACAGATTATATCCGCATATTGTTTTTCCGCTTTCCCGTGTTCAACCTGGCGGACATCATGATCACGCTCTCGATTGCCGCGCTGGTGGTTTTGCTGTTTACGGGAAGGATGGAGGAGCCTGTGGGAGAAAGACATGGATCAGATCATTGAACTGGATGTGACGGCGGAGGACGCGGGCCTGCGCGCCGATGCCTTACTGTGCCGCCGCACGGAGCTTTCCCGTTCGCGCGTCGCGGCGCTGATTCAGGAGGGCGCGCTGCGTGTGGATGGCGCCGTGGAGATCAAGCCTGCTTTTAAGGCCGGGACTGGGCAGCATTTTGTGCTCACCGTTCCGGAGGCAAGGCCCGTCGATATCGTGCCTCAGAATATCCCGCTCGATATTCTCTATCAGGACGAGGATATCGTCGTCGTCAACAAGCCATGCGGCATGGTGGTTCATCCGGCCGCGGGCAACGAGGACAGGACGCTGGTCAACGCGCTGCTTTATCACGTGCATGATCTTTCCGGAATCGGCGGAGAGATGCGCCCCGGGATCGTCCATCGGTTGGATAAGGACACATCCGGGTTGATCCTGATCGCTAAAAACGACAGGGCGCACGCCGCGATGGGCGAACAGTTCAAGCAGCGCTCGATGGAGAAGCACTATCGCGCCGTCGCCTACGGCAGCTTTTCACAGGAGCAGGGGCTGATCGACGCGCCAATTGCACGCCATCCGGTTGACCGGAAGAAGATGGCCGTCGTGCCGGGCGGCAAGCCGTCCCAGACAGAATGGTCGGTGCTGTCGCGCCTGAAGGGCGCGACATATCTTGACGTGCACCTGCTCACGGGAAGAACGCACCAGATCCGTGTGCACATGCATTCCGTCGGTCATCCGCTGCTTGGAGACCGGATCTATGCGCCGAACCTCAAAACCGCGGTGCATATTCCGCGTCTGATGCTCCACGCGTATAGCCTCAGCTTTGACCATCCCACCACGGGAGAGCGGATGAACCTCGTCGCGCCGCTGCCGGAAAGATTTGTGACAACGCTCGATAAGCTGTCTTAAAGCCCGTCTCCTGCGGTTTCCGGGAACGACATGGTTTCTCGTGCCGTCTAATGGAAGGGGCTGCTTTCCTGTGCATTGCCTGAAATATTTTCTTTCCGTTGGCATGAGGGAAAGCTTTAGCCACCGGTCTAAACCGCCGTTTGGCGGTTTTTTAGCTTTACAGAAAATTCTGAAAAACGGCTACGTTCGCCCTCGCCGGGCGATTTGCAGCGGTTTTCGGAAGTGGAAGCAGCCACCGGCCGCTTTCCATCCATCTGCGGCCGGTTATTGCCAGCATGCTTTGCGCGGGGATGGTGAACGTTAAGGGCAAGCTCACAGCAAACGGGGGAAGACAGATGGTCCGAATGAGCATCCTGCGCAACTATCCGGTGATCTGCGGCAAAAAACAGCTTGGCCTCCTGCAGAGCATCAGCCTCGACACGGCGCAAAAAAGGGTTTGCGCGCTGATCGTCTCCTGCGGCATGCGCGGAAAACGCGTGGTGCTGCCGGAGGATGTCGAGTCTATTGCCGACGGTTTTATTCTGGCCGGGCGTTCGCAAAAGTATAAGCGCGGGCTGGAAACCTCACCCTGCGTATTTGTTCGGGATACGACGGGACTGCTCGCTGGGCGCGTGACCGATTATGCGATCGACGAGCAGACCCTTGGCATCGAGGCCATCGAGATGATTCCGGGATACCTGCCCGCAGAGCGCCGCAACCGGCTGTGGATGTATGCCTATGTCCGCCCCGAAAGCGCTCCGGAGCTGACTGTTCCCGCCTGTCTTGGCAGTGAGCTGATCTTTTCAAGGGAGGGAACTGAGATATGCGCATGTCCACCATGAGGGGGATCGCGGCCGGAAGCCTGCTCGGGCTGACCGTTGGAGCGGGGCTGATGATGACGCCGCAGGGAAAACGCATGAAGCGTGTTCTGACGAAAAATGGCCCGCAGCTGGCCAGACAGGTCGTCGACTGCTGGATCAAATAAGGGCGCAGGCCGTAGGAGAGCGGGCGGGAATCCCGCATCCTGCGGTCTTTTTTGGAGGGACGGCATGGAGTTTCTATCGAAAAGAAAGCTTGTAGCGGCGCTGTGCGCGCTGGCTGCGGCGGTCTATGTGTATAAAAAGCGCAGCGCGTTCTTTCAGATTGTGACGGTGTTTGTCTTTGCGGTCGCTTTCACGCTGATGCTTGCACCGCTGTGCAGGAGGCTGGAGAAGAAAGGGCTGCGGACACCGGCCGCCGCGGCCGTGTCGGTGGGCTGCTTTGTGCTGGCCGCTTTGCTGATCGTTTCGGCGTTTGTGCCGTATCTGATCACGCATTCCATCGACCTCATCCGGCGCATTACCCCGACGCTGACCAGCCTTTTGCAGCAGGGCGGCGCGCTGCTCGCGCAGCTGGGCATACAGGCGCAGGAGCAGAAGGGCCTGACGGATATGATCGCCTCCGCGATGTCTCAGCTGACGGCGCTGCTGGCCCGCGGCGGCATGGCCTTTGCGACGCAGGCAGGGCAGATTGTCTTTTCGCTCGTCATCGCATATTACCTGCTGTGCGAGCGCCAGGTCATCGCAAGCCATCTGATCCTGTGCATCCCGATTACATGGCGGCTGGCGTTTCTGTCGGCGATGCTCGGCTGTAAAAACGCGATATTGGGCTATCTGTCCGGCGTGCTGAAGACCAGCCTGTTCGTCAGCGGGGCGACGTATCTGGGACTGCTGCTGCTGGGGGTGCGCGATGCGCTGCTGCTCTCCCTGTTTATGGGCATATTTGAGGTGCTGCCGTACATCGGGCCCGTGCTCGCGTCCATTCCGATCCTCTTGGCGACGATGCCGATGGGCATCAATCAGGCGCTGCTCTCCTTGGCGCTTGTCGTGCTTGTCCAGCAGGTCGAGGGAAATTTCATCAGCCCATATTTTACCGCATCCAGCACGTCCATTCATCCGCTGCTGGCGCTTATCAGCGTGTTTGTGCTGGGCAGCCTGATGGGGCTGTGGGGAATCCTGCTGGCCGTTCCCATCGTCGTGACGGCGAGAAGCGTGCTCTGGTCCCTGCGGCAGGCCGAGAATCTGATGAATGTATAAGAAAACGTTGAAACTCGAAGGCATATCGTGTATAATAGTCGTGCCACAATATTGGAGGGGGAGTTTGCCATGATCAATTCGGATATGGGAACCCAACATTTTAAGACCATCAGCGAGAATCCGCAGGATGCGCAGACCATTCTGCTGTGCGTATATCACGCCTTGTCCGCAAAGGGGTACGATCCGATCACCCAGATCGTGGGCTATCTGATCAGTGGCGATCCGACGTATATCACCAGCTATCAGAACGCTCGCTCGCTCATCTGCCGGATTGACCGGGACGAACTGCTTGAGGAGCTTGTCCAGTTCTATCTGTCCAAGAACGTGTGAGAGGTTGCACATGAACAAGAGAATTGTAGCGCTGGATGTGGGGGACCGCCGCATCGGCATCGCCGTGAGCGATCCGCTGGGAATCACCGCCCAGCCCGTGGAGACGTACACACGCGTGGGCTATGGCCCGGATGTGGCGCACATCTGCCGGATTGCCGGTCAATATGGGACGGACCGGATTCTCTGCGGCCTGCCGCGAAATATGGACGGCACCCAGGGCTTTCAGGCCGAAAAAGTGCGCGAGCTGGCGGCAAAGCTTGAAGAAGCAAAGCTGACCGTCGAGTATTACGACGAGCGGATGACCACCGTGCTGGCGGAGAGCGCGCTGCTTGAGGCCGATATGCGCCGTGAAAACCGCAAGAAAAAGGTCGACATGGTCGCGGCGGTGATGATTCTCCAATCCTATCTGGACGCACAGGCGATGGCCGCAAAGCGGGCAGCCGAGGCGCAGGAGGATGACGAGGCGTCTGACGACGGCGTTCTGGAGATGGAAGATGAGGATGGCCATGTGGTTCGTTTCTATCTGAGCGCGAGCATCCGCTACGCGGGCGAGGACTATGTGCTCGTGAGCGCGGCGGATGATGCGGGCGATATCGCAAGGGATGAGAGCTTTATCATGCGCTCCACAGTCGACGGGGATGGCAACCCGTGCTACCAGTCCCTTGAGGATGAGGCGCTGATTGCCGCAGTATACGAATCCTATTTGAACCAGAGCGAATCCATGTGATGCGGTTCATACATGAAGCATTTCTTCGGCAGAAAGGGAATTCATGACAAATCCGTTTGAAAACGAAGACGAAGAGTGGGTGGAGATCAGTGACGCCAACGGCAAAAAGGCCGCCCTGCGCCATCTGGCGACCATCCGTTACGGCGAGAAGACATATTTCGTGCTGGGCGCCATCAAGGAGAGCGAGGACGGCGACGGAGAAGGCGGCTTCCTGATTGTGCGTCAGGATGAAACCCTCGACGGAGCACAGCAATACGTCGTCGCCAGTGATGAGGATGAAATCGAAAGCATCGTGGGCGATTTTGTCATGCATGCGATTCTTTCTCAGCTGGATGCCGGGCAGGAGGATGACGGCACATGCAGCTGCGGTCTTCCGCATGTGCCCGGCGATTTCTGCTGCTGCGGGCAGCCCGAGTATTTGCAGTGATTTTGCGGAGCCTTTTGAAAAAAAGGCGCTGTGCGTGGCGCAAGGAGGTTTTCCCTGCCGGGAAGCGCGCTTAATCTGAACAAACTGCCGTGCTTTTTGAAAAAAGCGCGGTTTTTTGCTTGCCAATGAGGGAAAAATCATGTATAATACGCTCTAAAGGCGAGGATTGAGACAATGCCCGGCAAAGACGGCCTTACAGAGAGAGGGGAACGCGGCTGTAATTCCGCTCAGGCTGTTGCGGGAAATTCACTCAGGAGCTGCTCCGCTGATATGTAGGCGGGGACGGATGACCCGTTATCCTGTCAAAGATCTTACTGCGCGCCCATGGTGCGCACGAGATGAAAATTGGGTGGTACCACGAGGAAATTCAGCCTCGTCCCTTTTGTGGGGCGCGGCTTTTTTCTTTGAAAAAAAGGAGGACACAACTCAAATGGATATGCAAGAACAACTGCGCAAAATCCAGGATGAAGCATCTGAACAGCTGGAAAAGATCCGCGACAAGGCGGGGCTTGATGCGCTGCGCCTCAAGATGCTGGGAAAAAAGGGCGATCTGACGCAGCTGCTGCGCTCCATGGGCCAGCTTCCTGCGGAGGAGCGCCCCAAGGCCGGCCAGATGATCAACGTCGTGCGCGAGCATCTGACCGAGCAGATGGATGCCCTTGACGTCAAGATCAGGAAGCTGGAGCAGGAAAAGAAGCTCGAGCGCGAGGCGATCGATGTCACCGAGCCGCGGCCGCACACGCCCATCGGCTGCCCGCATCCCGTCTCTCTGGTGCAGGATCAGCTGTGCGACGTTTTCACGGGCATGGGCTTTGACGTGGTGGAAGGCCCGGAGGTGGAGCTCGATCTGTTCAACTTTGAGCTGCTCAACCTGCCCAAGAATCATCCGGCGCGCGACGCGCAGGATACCTTCTACATCGAGGACAACATCGTCCTGCGCACGCATACCTCACCCGTTCAGGCGCGCACGATGCTCTCGCGCAAGCCGCCGATCCGCATCGTTTGCCCGGGCCGCGTATACCGCGCGGATGAGGTCGATGCGACGCATTCGCCCGTGTTCCACCAGATGGAGGGCCTGGTCATCGACGAGGATGTCACCATGGCCGACCTCAAGGGCACGCTGGACGCGTTTGCAAAGGCGCTTTACGGCGAGGACGTGACCACGCGTTTCCGTCCATCCTTCTTCCCGTTCACCGAGCCATCCGCCGAGGTGGATCTCACATGCGTGAACTGCCACGGCAAAGGCTGCCGCGTCTGCAAGGGCACCGGCTGGATCGAGGTGCTCGGCGCGGGCATGGTGAACCCCAAGGTGCTGGATATGTGCGGCATCGACAGCAAGAAATACAGCGGCTTCGCCTTCGGCGTCGGCCTGGAGCGCATCGTCATGCTGCGCTATGGCATCACCGATATGCGCGCTCTGTATGAGGGCGATGTGCGTTTCCTGTCCCAGTTCCGCGATGACTAAGGTTGGAGGAATAAAGCGATGAAAGTACCGATGCAATGGATGAGGCAATATACGGAGATTCCCGTCTCCGCGAAGGCTTTTCAGGATGCGATGATCATGCACGGCACGGGCGTGGAGGGTCTTGAGGATCAGAACGAGGCCGTGCAGAACGTCGTCGTGGGCAAGATCCTTTCCGTGCGCAAGCACGAGAATTCCGATCACATGGTCATCTGTTCCGTGGATGTAGGCGAGGAGGAGCCGCTTCAGATCGTCACCGGCGCGCCGAACGTGCACGAGGGGGACGAGGTGCCGGTTGCCAAGGTCGGCGCGGTGCTGCCCGGCGGCATCAAGATCAAAAAGGGCAAGCTGCGCGGTGTGGACTCCTATGGCATGTGCTGCTCCGGGCCGGAAATCGGCGTGCCGGATTACCTGTATCCGTCCGTAGGCGATAAGGGCCTGCTCGTTTTCCATGAGGAATATCAGCCCGGCAGCGATGTGCGCCCGATTCTCGGCGTGGACGATACCGTTGTCGATTTTGAGATTCTCGCCAATCGCCCGGACTGCCTGAGCGTGTGGGGCGTCGCGCGCGAGGCCGCCGCGACGCTGGGGACGACGTTTACAAAGCCGGAGATCAGGGTGGACACGGTGCCCGGCAAGATGGACGAATTCGTGCACATCGACGTTCAGGACACCGACCTCTGCCCGCGCTACTGCGCCCGAATCATCAGGAATATCAAGATTGGCCCGTCCCCGATGTGGATGCGCAAGGCGCTCAACGCCGCAGGCGTGCGCGCAATCAACAATATCGTCGATATCACCAACTATGTCATGCTGGAGACCGGCCACCCGATGCACGCGTTCGATCTGGCCAAGGTCAAGGATCAGCACATCATCGTCCGCCGCGCATACGAAGGGGAGACCATCGTCACGCTCGACGGCAAGGAGCGCGCCCTGACGACCGACATGCTGATGATCGCCGACCAGACCAATGCTACCGGCATCGCGGGCGTCATGGGCGGTGAGGAATCCGAGATTACCGAGGATACCGTGACGGTCATGTTCGAAACCGCGGCATTTGACCGCACCAATATCCGCCTGACAACGCGTGCGCTCGGCCTGCGCACGGAGGCCTCCGGCCGCTTTGAGCGCGGCGTCTGTGCCGCCACCTGCCGCGAGGCGGCCGACCGTGCCTGCCAGCTGGTGAATATGCTGGGCGCGGGCGAGGTGATTGAAGACGTCTATGACTGCTATCCGAATCCAAAGCCGGAGAGCGTGGTGGAGGCGTCCGTTTCGCGCATCAATGCGCGCATCGGCATGCAGATTTCCGGAGAGAAGATGGTGGAAATTCTGTCCTCCCTGCACATGCAGGCGACGCTCGACGGCGACAGGCTGACGGTCGTCGCGCCGGATTACCGCGAGGACATCGAAAACGAGGCCGACCTCTCCGAAGAGGTGCTGCGCATATACGGGTATGACCACATCAAGTCCACGCTGCTGCGCGGCGAAACCGCGCCGGGCACCCGCAATGCGCACATGCAGCTGACCGACAAGGTGAGCCGCATCCTCACGGGCAAAGGGCTTTACGAGATCCGCAATTTCTCCTTCATCAGCCCGAAGCTGATCGAAAAGCTCGGCCTTGAGGAGGGTGACAAGCGGCTCAATCCGCTGAAGGTCACCAATCCGCTTGGAGAGGATACCAGCGTGATGCGTTCCACCCTGGTGCCGTCCGTGCTGGGCACGGCTTCGCTCAATCAAAGCCGCAACAATGAGACCGCAATGCTCTATGAAATCGCGCCGGTCTTTGATATCTCCGGGCGCAAGGAAGGCGAGCTGCCGCACGAGCAGTCCATGCTGTGCATCGGCGCTTACGGTGCGGATGTGGATTTCTACCTGATTCGGGATATTGTGCTGGATATGCTCTCGCGCTTCGGCGTGAGCTGCGACATCGTACCCGGTGCGCAGCCGTATCATCACCCTGGCCGCGCGGCCAAGCTGATGGTGGGCGATGTATGCCTTGGGCAGATCGGCGAGGTGCATCCGCAGACGATGGCGGCGTTTGAGCTGAGCAAGCGCACGGTGATTGCCGAGCTGGATCTCGAGCAGCTTGCTGCGCTGCGCTGCAAGATGGGCCATGTCCGCAGCCTGCCGAAATTCCCGGCCGTCACGCGCGACATCGCGCTGGTGATGGATGAGGCGGTGACCGTGGGCTCGGTGCTCGCGTGCATCCGCAAGGCCGGCGGCGCGACGCTTGAAAAGGCGGAGATGTTTGACATCTACCGCGGGGCTCAGCTGCTGACGGGCAAGAAGTCGGTGGCATTCTCGCTGACCTTCCGCAACCCGGAGCGCACGCTCTCCGACGACGATGTGAACCCGCTGATGAAGAAGATTCTGGCCGCATGCGAATCGCAGTGCGGTGCGGCGCTTCGTCTGTAATGTGCGCAGCCGACGGCTGAATCGCATGACCACGGAAGCGAAGGAGGTTGACCTATGCTGGATCAGCGCATTGGCCCCGGCACGCAGCGCTTTGCCGTGCTGGGAGAGTCGCTCGCGCACACCTGGTCGCCCTATATTCACAATTCGCTGTTTGCAGCGGCGGGGCGCGACGCGGTTTATCTGCCCGTCACGGTGCCTGTGGAGAAGCTCGGCTCTGCGGTGGACGTGCTGCGCAGCTGTTTCGGCGGCTTCAACGTCACCATTCCATACAAGGAGCGGATCATTCCGCTCCTTGATGAGGTGGACGACGCCGTCCGGGCCTGCGGCGCGGTGAACACGGTCGAAAACAGGGACGGCAGGCTGATTGGCCACATCACCGATGGGCTGGGCATGCTTCGGGCCATCGAGGAGGGCGGCGTGGCAGCAGAGAAGGCCGACGTGCTCATTCTGGGTGGCGGCGGCGCGGCGCGTGTGGCGGGGTATGAATTCCTCGCGCGCGGCGGCCGCGTGACGTTTGCCGTCCGCAATCCGGATAAGGGGAACACGCTGGCGGACGAATTGGCAAAGACGCAGGCAGACGGCCGGGCACGCATTTGCGTCTGCCCGCTCGGCGATATCCCGTCGGCACACGATATACTGATCAACTGCACGCCGGTGGGCATGTATCCGCACGCGGACGAATGCCCGGTGGAGGAGGATGTCGTCGCCCGCTGCGGCGCGGTTTTTGATGCGATCTACAACCCGAGACAGACGCGCCTGCTGCGCATCGCCCGGTCGCGGGAAATCCCCTGCGTAGAAGGGCTGGGCATGCTGTTTTATCAGGCGGTGGCGGCGCAATGCTTCTGGTTTGGAGACACCGGCGTCTCCTCCGGCGTGCAAAATGAGATATACGGGCAGCTGCTTGCACAGCTGTGATTGCCCGTCCATATTGGAGGTATCTGAATATGAATATCTGGCATGATATCGATCCGGAGCTGATCACACCCGATCGTTTTATGGCCGTCATCGAGATCAAAAAGGGCGGAAAAAACAAATACGAACTGGACAAATCCACCGGCTTCCTTCGCCTTGACCGCGTGCTGTACACCTCTACGCATTATCCGGCGAACTATGGCTTCATTCCGCGCACCTACGCGGATGACGGCGATCCGCTCGATGTGCTCGTGCTTTGCTCGGAGGCCATCGAGCCGATGACGCTGGTGCAGTGCCGTCCGATCGGCATGTTCGAGATGAACGACGGCGATGCGCGCGATGAGAAGATCATTGCCGTGCCGCTGGGCGATCCGAACTACAATTTCATGTTCGACATCAGCCAACTGCCCGATCATGTGCTCGATGAAATCCGCCATTTCTTCACCGTTTATAAGGAGCTTGAGGGACGCACAACCGTCGTCAGCAACGCGCAGAACCGTGAGATCGCCAATCGCGTGATCATCGAGTGCATCGAAGCATACAGTAAGAAGTTCGCCGACGGCGGCAAAAAAGAGAAGGAGAAGAGCAAAAAGGGGTGAGGGATATGAAAAAACATCCCGTGATTGGCATTTCCGGCTCCCACAACGCTGCCGACTGCCAGTTTTATATCCGAGAAAACTATATGGAATCCGTGCTCCGCGCGGGCGGCGTGCCCGTGCTCCTGCCGGAAATTGCGGATGAGGAGACGGCCGAAGCGCTGCTTGATTCCATCGACGGCCTGCTGCTTGCAGGCGGTGTCGATATTCTGCCGGCGCGCTATGGGGAACAGACGCTTCCCGCCTGCGGAGAGGTCGATGAAAAGCGTGACGTATTTGAATTGCTGATCACGCCGATGGCCATCGCGCGCAGAATGCCTGTGTTCGGCATCTGCCGCGGTATCCAGACGCTGGCCGTTGTGCTGGGCGGCACGCTGATTCAGGATATCGAAAGCCAGCGCGGTATCCCGGCCATTGTCCACCAGCAGAAGCCTCCGTACAACGCGGCGACACACGAGGTACGCTTTGTTTCCGGCGGGCTTCTTGAGCGCATTGTCGGTTCGGCAAGCATGCCCGTCAACAGCATGCATCATCAGGCCATCAAGGATGCGGGGGAGCATCTGCGCATTGAGGGCACGGCGGAGGACGGCATCATTGAGGCCGTCAGCTATATCGAGGATGAGCGTGTGTTTGGCGTCCAGTTTCACCCCGAATATCTCTCGGCGGAGAGCGAGCAGGCTGCTAAGCTGTTTCGCTATTTCGTCGAGCAGGCTGCCGCGTATCAGCGCTAATGGCAACAGCTTAATTCAGAAAACCAATCACCGAAAATGGGCGATTGGTTTTTTATTTTGATAGGAAATTGCGCGAAAAACCGGACAGCGAGCACAGAAACACTTTGGGGTGTAGAGTCCTTCGGAAGTGGGAGCGCGCACGGCGTGCTTTTTTAACTTACAGGAAATTGTGCGAAAAACCGGGCGCGTCCGCCCAAATCGAGCGGTTTGCAGCAATTTTCGGAAGTGGAAACGGTCACTGGCCGCTAGGAAATTGCGCGAAAAACCGGGTAGCGAGCACAGAAACACTTTGCGGTATGGAGTGCTTCGGAAGTGAGAGCTGCACGGCGCGCTTTTTTATTTTGACAAGTTCAATCATTTTGCCGCGCTGAGCCGTTATATTCGATGAGAGCAGACGGAAGGAGGGAGCGATTACGGTACACGATGACGCTCTGATTGTCCGGGCTAAGGATGGCGATATGGGCGCGCTGGATGAGCTGATTGAGCGGTATTATCCGATCATCCTGCGCTACTGCATGTGGCATGCGCCCAATCGCACCTGCGCGGAGGACGCCGCGCAGGAGACGTTCCTCAAGGCAATCCGGCACCTGAACGCATACGCCCATCGGGGTCACTTCAGGGCGTTTCTGTATCAGATTGCCGCGAATACCTGCATCGATATGCGCAGGAAGCGCGACGGAACCAATCTGTCCCTGGAGGCCCTGGCGGATGAATGGCTGTGCGAGGAGGACGGCTACGACCTGGC
>JAUNJB010000048.1:0-6869 GCA_030535375.1 Clostridia bacterium
CAGCAGTGACGAAAACGATACGAACAGGGGCAAGGCGGACGCTTTGCCCCTTGTTTTTGCTTTACAGGAGATTGCACGAAAAACCAAATGGCGAGTGCGGAAACACTTCGGCGTGTGAAGCGATTCGGAAGTGGGAGCGCGCTTTTTGCGCCTTTTATCCTTGACAAAGTCCGCTTTGGGGGCGATAATGATATCAGTTTTCCTTTGATTGGGAGCGGAGGTGCGCTTATGAGACAATGCATGGACGCTGAGAATCTGCATCGGCGGCTTAAAAAGATCATCGGACAGGTGCAGGCGATTGACCGCATGGTGGATGAGGATGTTCCCTGCGAAGACGTTCTTGCGCAGATCAATGCCGCGAAGTCCGCGCTGCACAGGGCCGGGCAGGTGGTGCTCGAGGGGCACATCAAGCACTGTGTGCGCGACGGCATTGAGCATGGCGACGCCGACCAGACGATCGCCAGCTTTACCAAGGCGGTGGAGCGTTTTGCCAACATGAACTGAGCATTTGATGAGGATCGGCCCAAGACGGTCGGTTTTCTTTTTTTGCCCTTGACAACCTATACCCCTATGGGTATAAT
This sequence comes from Clostridia bacterium, assembly GCA_030535375.1. Taxonomy (GTDB): domain Bacteria; phylum Bacillota; class Clostridia; order Christensenellales; family Aristaeellaceae; genus Ventricola. Next base: position 582 of record JAUNJB010000048.1, read on the forward strand.
AAGATGAGAAAGAACTTGAATAAGGAGGCACACATGAAAAAACTGGAGGAATTCCTGGAGTGGGGCGGAATCCGCAAGAACATTGTCTGCCTGGTCGTCTCGGCACTGGCGCTGGCCGCGAGCATGGCGGATATTCTGCCGCTGCCGTTTGACGCGGCATGGGCAGCGATTATCCTGTGCGGCGTGCCCATCGTGCTGGAGGCTGTCATCGGGTTGGTCACCTCCTTTGATATCAAGGCCGATGTGCTCGTCTCGCTGGCGCTGATCGCATCGGTGATCATCGGGGAGGATTTTGCGGCGGGCGAAGTGGCGTTCATCATGCAGCTGGGCGCGCTCCTTGAGGATTTGACCGTCGCCAGAGCGCGCGCGGGCATCGAAAAGCTTGTCCGTATGACGCCGCGCACGGCGCGCGTGATCAGCGGCGGCGTGGAAAAGAGCGTTCCTGCGGAGCAGGTGCGCGTCGGGGACAGGATTCGCGTGCTGCCCGGCGAGACGGTGCCGGTGGACGGCGTGATCATCAGCGGACAGACGTCGATCAATCAGGCGGTGATGACGGGCGAATCGCTGCCCGTGGATAAGGGGATCGGCGACGGCGTTTCGAGCGGAACGGTCAATCAATTCGGCTCCTTTGACATGGAGGCGACGCGCGTCGGTGAGGACAGCTCCATCCAGCGGATGATCCGGCTGGTGCAGTCGGCGGACGCGGACAAGGCGAAGATCGTCGGCATGGCGGATCGCTGGGCTACGTGGATTGTGGTGATCGCGCTCACGGCGGCTGCGCTGACGTGGATATTCACGGGAGAGATCATCCGCGCGGTGACGATTCTCGTCGTCTTCTGCCCGTGCGCACTCGTACTCGCGACGCCGACGGCGATCATGGCGGCGATTGGCAACGCGACACGGCATGGCATCCTCGTGCGAGAGGGCGATGCGCTGGAGCGTCTGGCAACCGTCAGAAAGGTCTGCCTGGATAAGACCGGCACGCTGACGCTGGGCACGCCGGAGGTGACTGCGGTGCGCAGCTTCCTCCCGGAGATCGGAGAGGAGGAGCTTTATGTGCTGACGGCAGCAGCGGAGGCGCGCTCCGAACATCCGCTGGGCAAGGCCATCGTCCGCTGCTGCCGCGCTGCGCATGGGGAGCTGCCTCAGGCGGAGGTGTTTGCGATGATTCCCGGCCGCGGCGTGCAGGCGCGTGTGAGGGGCAGGGAGGTGCTGGCGGGCAATCCGGCCCTCCTGCGGGAGCATGGTGTAGAGACAGAGCGGGACGCCTTTTCGGAGCAGTGCCTGCGCGAGGGATGCACGGTGATTGACGTGGCGGTGGACGGCACGCTGGCGGGGATGATCGCGCTGGCTGATACGCTGCGCCCGGAGGCGGCGAGGATGATTGCCCGGGTGAAGGCGGCGGGCGCAGTGCCCGTCCTGCTCACAGGCGATCACGAGAACGCAGCAAAACACATTGCGCGCGAGCTTGGCATCGAGGAGGTATATGCCGGATGCCTGCCGGAGGATAAGCTGCGCCGCATTGATGAGGCGCAGAGCGCCGGCACGCCGGTATGCATGATTGGCGACGGCATCAACGATGCACCGGCGCTCAAGCGGGCGCTTGTGGGCATTGCGATGGGCGGCGTTGGCAGCGATATCGCCGTGGACGCGGCGGATATCGCGCTCGTGCGCGATGATATTCAGGAGCTGCCGCACCTGCTTCGCCTCTCGCGCAGGATGATGCGCACGATCCGCATGAATCTGATCTTCTCCATGACGTTGAACTTTGCGGCCATTGTTCTGGCGATCACGGGTATACTCAATCCCGTTGTGGGCGCGCTTGTGCACAATGCGGGATCGGTGTTCGTCATCATCCACTCGGCGCTGCTGCTGACGTGGAGGAATCGGGCGTGAGAAACGACCTGAGCCATATAAACGCGGGGATTTCGGCGTGCCTGCCGGGGTCCCCGCATCTTTGCCTTATAGGAAATTGCGTAAAAAACGGCCGCGTCGCCCTCATTGGGTGATTTACGGCGGTTTTCGGAAGTGGGAGCGGCCACTGGTCGCTGGGAAATTGCGCGAAAAACCGGGCAGCGAGCACAGAAACGCTTTGAAGTGTTGAAGTGCGTCGGAAATGGGAGCGCGCACGGCGCGCTTTTTGCCTTATAGGAAATTGCGTAAAAAACGGCCGCGCTCGGCTCATTGGGTGATTTGCGGCGGTTTCCGGAAGTGGAAACGCGCACGGCGCGCTTTTTTGCCGCTTCCGGTTGACAAACGGGAGATTGGTGACTATAATGTACTTGTACAATAAGTACACTTGATGGGAAGGTGCACCATGGACATCATCATCAGCAACAACGCCAACAAGCCGATTTACGAACAGATCACCTCGCAGATCAAGGCCATGATCATCAGCGGCGAATTGCAGGCGGGGGAGGCAATTCCCTCCATGCGCGCCCTGGCGAGGTCGATCCATGTCAGCGTGATCACGGTGCAAAAGGCGTATGAGGATCTGCAGCGCGACGGATTCATCGAAACCACCGTCGGCAGAGGCAGCTTTGTCTCTGCGCAGAGCAAGGAGTTTTATCAGGAGGAACAGCAGCGCAGGGCGGAGGAGCATCTGCAAATGGCGGCGGAGATCGGACGGGAAAGCCATATCCCGCTTGAAAAGCTGACCGAGCTGCTGGCGCTGTTCTACGAGGAGGAAGCAGATCATGGCGTATAATCTGGAGCTCAGCGGCGTGTGCAAGACCTATCCGGGCGGGCATTTTTCGCTGAACGATGTGACCTTTTCCGTGCCGAAGGGGACGATCGTGGGCCTCGTCGGCGAAAACGGAGCGGGCAAGACGACGATGATTGGCTGCATATTGGGAACGACGCGGAGGGATGCGGGCGAGATTCGTATCTTCGGGCAGGAAATGACGGATGCGGACACCGCGCTGCGCGAGCAGATTGGCGTCGTCTACGATGGGGACAACTTTCCGGGCCATTTGTGTGCGGGGCAGCTGGCCGATATCATGCGCGGTTTGTATACAAGCTGGGATGACGCAGCGTTTGATGCGTTTCTGTCCCGCTTTTCGCTGCCGCGCGAACAGAAAATCAAGGCGTATTCCCGCGGCATGGGGATGAAGCTGGCGCTCAGCGCGGCGCTGGCGCATCATCCGAAGCTGCTGATTCTGGATGAGGCCACGGGCGGACTCGACCCCGTGATGCGCGAGGAGCTGCTCGACGTGTTTCTCGAGTTTGTGCAGGATGAGGAGCATTCCATCCTGCTCTCCTCCCACATCACCAGCGATCTGGAGCGGGTGGCGGACTATATCGTGTTTGTCCACAGGGGAAGGGTGATCCTCACCGCGGCGAAGGATGAGCTGCGCTACAATTATGCCGTTCTGCGCTGCCGGAAGTCGGATTTTGCGCGGATCGACGCGCGGGATATTCTGGCGTACCGCGAGCGGGATTTTCAGACCGACGTGCTGGTGGCCGACGGCCGGGCAGCCGGACGAAAATACGGGGACATCGCGGCGGATCATCCGTCCCTGGATGAGATTATGCTGCTTTTGATCAAGGGGGAACGGGCATGACGGGATTGATGCGGAGCAATTTCTATGCGGCGCGCGCGAACGAGACATTGTTTGCAGGCGTGCTGTGCGCTTTGTGCGCCTTTGTTGCGGCGATTGACAACGACGTGCCCACGCCGCTGATCGGCTTTATGCTGCTGAGCCTCGTCGGGTTTTCCTTTCAGGCGATGGCCAGCCTGCTCAGGGAGTGCGGCGGCAAGTGGGGCAGATACAAGCTGACAGCGCCCGTGCGCAGGCGGGACGTTCTGCGCAGCCAGATGATCGGACAGCTGATCTGGCTGGCGGTGGGCGCGGGGGCAGCTGCCGCTGGCGCGGGCCTGTCCGTGCTGCTGCACGGCAATCCCTTCGACCTGGCGACCGACCCGCTGATGATTTATACGGTGGGCATCAGCGTGAATCTGTGGATGGGCGCGCTGTTTTTCCCGCTGTACGTGATGGCGGGGGAGGAGCGCAGCGAGGCCGTTCTGGCGGTGAGCCTGTTGGGCGCGATCATCGTGGTGATGGCGCTGGTAAGCGCGATCAATGCGCTGATCGGCCCCGATGCCGCGGTTGCCGTTCTGCTTTTGAGCGCGGGTCTGCTGCTCGTGCTGGCCTTGGCCGCGTTTGCGGCGGCATATTGCCTTGCCGCATGGCTGTTCCTGCGAAAGGACTGCTGAGCGGACGGGAACACAACCGACAAAAAGAAATGCACCGCGCAGAGCGGTGCATTCTTTTCTGTCGGCGGGCATATCATTTGGAAATCGACGTGCCGAGAAACGTGTTTGCCGCCGCGCGATACATGCCGACGATGCCCTGCAGCACGTCGACGTGGGAAAAGTCCTTATGGTAGACGATGTTCATTTCGCGTACCATGCTCAGGTTTTCGATGGGGAGGATGGTCATTTTTCCCTTTTTGACCTCGTCCATGCAGGCGCTCTTGGCGAGGATGGACAGGCCGAGCCCTTTGCGGACCAGATCCTTGATGGTCGCGATATTGTCCACCTCCAGAATGACGTCAAAGCTGTCGATCGATTCCCCGATGCTGGCCAGATGGGATTCAAAAAGAATGCGCGTAGCGGAGCCGGCGCGCCGCAGGATCATCTTCTGGCGCTTGAGATCCTCGATTGTGACCATCGTCTGATGCGAAAGTGCATTTCTGTTGGAAAGCGCGCAGACGAGGCAGTCCGTGTCCAGCAGCAGGGAATTAAGCCCAGGAGAGCTGGGGCGATCCTCGACGATGATCAAATCGAGTTGGAAATTTTCGAGTTCATCATAAAGATTTTTAATGGTATCGCTCGAAACCGTTATGGTAATTCCTGTATTCTCGATGCTGTAGTGGGCCAGCGCCTCGGCGATGAGATTGCTTTCGGCGGTGTGCGTGACGCCGACGCGGATGTGCGTCATCTGCCGCTCCGCGTCCGCGAGATCCATGAGCATCCGGGCGTGCAGGGCCTTCATCCGGCGGGCGTATTTGACGACGATTTCACCCTCCTGAGTCAGCTTCAGCTTGTTTTTTTCCATGTCAAAAATGCGCACGCCCAGGCTCTGTTCCAGCTGGCGGACGTGATGGCTGACGGCGGGCTGCGTCAAAGAGAGGGCCTTTGCGGCCTTTGTATAGCTTTGCTGATGGATGATTTCAAGAAGCGTATCGATCTTCGGGCTGAGCATGGACGGACACCTCATTAATTTTTTGAATGGCTCGATAAAGAAGAATGTGGTTGTATTTATGGCAACATCAGTGTATCATACCCCCATATCAATTTCAAGGGAAAAGCGCATGTTTTCGCGTTTTGCATGACGGATGAAAGGAGGATGCAGTTTGCTTGACGGGATTGTGCGGACAATGGGGCAGAATTCGCCGGTGGCGGAGGTGATTATCGCCATTTCGGCCATGCTCTTTGCCGGCTTTGCCATGACGCGGCTGACGAAGAGGCTGTGCCTGCCCAATGTGACGGCGTATATTCTGGCCGGGATTCTGATCGGGCCCTACGGCCTGGGGCTTATTCCGGAGCGCATCGTGACAGGCACGGACTTTTTGTCGGATGTGGCGCTGGCGTTTATCGCCTTCAGCGTCGGGGAGTTTTTCAGGGTTTCCGCTTTGCGCAGGAACGGCGTCAAGGTCGTCGTGATCACAGTGATGGAGGCGTGTATGGCGTCTGTGGCCGTGTTTGTGCCGATGTATTTCGTCTTCCATCTGAGTCTGCCGTTCAGCGCGGTGCTTGCCGCGCTCGCGTCCGCGACTGCCCCCGCCTCCACGGTCATGACCATCCGCCAGACCGGGGCGCACGGCGATTTTGTGGATACGCTCTTGCAGGTCGTGGCGCTCGACGACGTGGTGGGTTTGGTGCTTTACAGCGTGTCGATCTCCATCGCGCTGTCCCTGGGGACGGGCGGCGGGCAGGGCTCCCCGGTGCAGACGATCGTCAAGCCCGTTGCCGTCAACCTCTGCGTGCTGCTGCTGGGGTGCGCGTTTGGCTTTGCGCTCAAGATCCTGTTCAGGAAGCGCTCGGCGGACAACAGGCTGATCGTTTCCATCGCGATGCTGTTTGCGTTCTGCGGGATTTGTGCGCTGCTGGATGTGTCCCCGCTGCTCGGGTGCATGTCGATGGGGATGACGTATATCAACCTGACGGGGGACGAGAAGCTGTTCAGGCAGCTCAACTATTGGAGCCCGCCGATTCTGCTGCTGTTCTTCGTGCGCTCCGGCCTGAGCTTCAAGCTGGATTCCCTGATGCGGGCGGCGGACGCG
>JAUNJB010000048.1:6969-20226 GCA_030535375.1 Clostridia bacterium
GCCGGCTGCGCGATGACGGGCAAGGGCGCGAACGTGCGCAATTATCTGGGATTGGCGCTGATTCCGCAGGCCGGCGTGGCCATCGGCCTGGCCGCGCTGGGGGCGCGGACGCTGGGCGGCGGCATGGGCGAGGATTTGCAGACGATCATTCTGGCATCCAGCGTTCTGTATGAGATCGTGGGGCCGGGATGCGCAAAGCTGGCGCTGTTCCTGTCCGGCTCGTACGCGCAGGAGGAGGCGGACGGCCCGGCCCCTGATGAGGCCAATACCTTGGATACGCTGATTGCCCGTATGCAGGACATTCAGTCCCGATTGCCCAAGCACATCGATCCGGGGGCGGAAAACGAGGCGGCCTTCACCGAGGCGGCGGAGGAATACGAGATCGCCAGCTATTACCACAACAGGCGATTCAAGAACAAGATGACAGGGGGCATGATACCATGATGATAATCGATCCGATCGCTGCGTATCTGGGGCCATGGGCGCAGCAGATGACCTGGCAGTCCATCTTGCTGCGCGTGGTGCTCACCGTCGTGCTGGCGACGATCATCGGCTGCGAGCGCGCGACCAAGCGGCATGCCGCGGGATTAAGAACGTTCATCCTCGTCTCGCTGGCCTCGATGATGGCGATGATGCTCGATCAATACACCGCCCAGCAGGGCGGCGCCTCTCTTCCGCTGCTCTCTGCGGCGACGGTGATCGCGATTGCTGTGCTCAGCAGCAATTCGATTCTGTTCAGCTCCAAAAACCAGATCAAGGGGCTGACGACCTCCGTCGGCCTGTGGGCCTGCGGCATCCTGGGGCTGGCCGTCGGCGCGGGATTCTATACCGTATCCCTGATCGGCTTTATGGCGCTGCTTTGCTGCCTGTCGCAGTTCCCGTCGTTTGAAATCTATCTCAAGAACAGGTCGAACCACTTTGAAATCCACATCGAGCTCAAGTCGAGGGCCAATCTCCAGGATTTCATCACGACCGTTCGGATGCTGGGGCTGAAGATTGACGATATCGAGTCCAACCCGGCCTACATTCATTCGGGACTGAGCGTTTACTCGGTTTCGCTGACGATCCGCCAGCGGGACACGGCCAAGTACCGCAGCCACAAGGAGATTATCGAGGCGCTGAATACGCTCGATTATGTCTATTACGCGGAGGAAATCGGCTGAGCGCTTTTGCGCATATAAAAACTGCCTGGCATGGAGCGCCGGCAGTTTTTTGTGCGACAAACGGATTCATTCCTCCGCGGTGGGGACGGCCTGTGCGCGGGGAAGATACGCGCCGCGGTGATAAAAGATCAGGGAGAGCGCGGCGGCCGCCGTCCAGCCCACGGGCCAGGATGCCCAGATGCCCGCTGGGCCGAATGGACGGGAAAGCACGATGGACAGCGCGACGCGGATCAGGAGATCGGTGAACGTGGCGATCATGAATTGCTTCATCGCTCCCGCGCCGCGCAGGATGCCGTCGGCCACGAGCTTGGCGGATACCACGAAATAGAACGGCGATACGATTCTCAAAAACTGCACGCCGGTGTCGATGGCCTGGCCGGTCGATTGATCCATAAAGATGTAGACCAGCGAGCGGCCCGCCAGCAGATACAGCAGCACCAGCGGCAGGCAGAGCATCCACACGAGCTTGATTCCCGCGGTGAAGCCCTGCTTCACGCGCTCCAGCTTGCCTGCGCCGATGTTCTGCGCGGAGTAGTTGGAGATGCCGTTGCCCAGCGTGGTCAGCGAGGTGATGACCAGGTTGTTCAGCTTGACGGCGGCAGAGTATCCGGCCATGACGCTGGCGCCGAAGCTGTTGATCACGCCCTGGATGACGATATTGCCCACGGAAATGAAGCTCTGCTGAAGGATGCTGGGAATCGCGATGACGGCGATGCGCCGCAGCATGGGCAGGGAGAACAGCGGCGCGCGTTCCTGCGTCTCCACGGCGGCGAGGCGGCGGAAGACGACCAGAAGCGCAAACACACAGCTCACACCCTGACACAGGAATGTCGCCCAGGCGACGCCGGCCACCCCCATGGAAAACGCGGTGACAAACAGAATATCCACCGCGATATTCGACAGAGACGAGGCCGCCAGAAAGCAAAACGGCGTCTTGGAATCGCCCAGGGCGGAGAAGATGCCCGTGGCCACGTTGTAGAAGAACATGAACGGCAGGCCGAGGATGTAGATGTTCAGATAGAGCAGCGAGGAGGCCATCAGCTCCTGCGGCGTGTTGATCAGATGCAGCAGGGACGGGCACAGGAGGAACCCCAGCGCCATCAGTGTCGCGCAGAGCACGGCGCAGGCGATCATCGTGGTGGAAACGGCGGTTTTCATCTCCCGGAGCTTCTTCGCGCCGAAGAGCTGGGAGACGACGACGGAGCAGCCGATGTTGCATCCGAAGGCAAAGGCGATGAAGATCAGCGTGACCTCATAGCTGTTGCCCACGGCAGCCAGCGCGTTCTCGCCCACGAATTTGCCGGCGACAAAGCTGTCCGCGATGTTGTAGAGCTGCTGGAAGATGATGCTGCCGAAAAGCGGCAGACAAAAGCGCCAGAGCACGCGCTCCGGCTTGCCTACGGTTAAGTCCCGATTCATGCGTATTCCCTCCGTGAAGGTTGATGCGACAGCGCATATGTCAGGGGATTGCGCTTTTCGCCGCAAAGTATTATACTCTTGAATCAGACAGATGAAAAATGTATCGTTCATATGTATTTAATATGAAATTGATATATGTCCGGCGGGGAGGGCGGCTCGGTGAATTTTGAATACTATCGGATATTTTACTATGTGGCCAAGTGCGGCAGCCTGACGCAGGCCGCCCATGCGCTCATGAACAATCAGCCCAATATCAGCCGCGTAATCTCCGCGATGGAGAGCGAGCTGGGATGCAGGCTGCTGATTCGCGAGCATCGCGGCGTGCGGCTGACGCCTGAGGGCGAGCAGCTGTTTGCGCATGTGCGTCCGGCGGTGGAGCAGCTGCAGGAGGGGGAGGCGGCGCTGCGCCGGGAGATGGGGCCCGCACGCGGCACGGTGACCATCGGGGCGAGCGAGACGGCGCTGCACGTGTGGCTGCTGCCCGTGCTGCGCGGCTTCCATGAGCGGTATCCGCAGATTCGGCTGCGCATCGCCAATCACACCACGCCTCAGGCGCTGCGCGCGCTTCGCTCTGGGGAGATCGATCTGGCGGTGGCGGTGACGCCCATGCATGACGAGGGAACGCTGCGAAGGACGATGCTCTCGCCGGTGTCGGATGTGCTCATCGGCGGGGAGGCTTACTTTTCGCTCGCCGGGCGGCAGAACACGCTGGCGGACATTGACGGATATCCGCTGATCGGCCTGGCGCGCGAAACGACGACGCATGCTTTTCTGGCGGCCTTCTACGCGGAGCATGGGCTGACGATGACGCCGGATATTGAGGTGGGCACGGCGGATCTCATCCTGCCGATGGTCAAAAACCAGCTGGGAATGGGGTATCTGCCGCGGGAGATGGCGCGCACGGCCATCGAGGAGGGCTGCGTGCGTCAGATCCCGCTGAAGGAGGTGATTCCCACGCGCTCCATCTGCCTGGTGGAGGACGCGCAGCATCGCCTGAGCGCTTCGGCGCATCTGCTGAAACGGGTGCTGCTGGAGCACGCCGTACGGCAGGCGTGAGGGAAGCGCAAATGATGAACGCGCAGGGCGGCACATCGGCCGAGGCATCTTTCCCGCCCGCGCGGAGGGAACGATTCTATCCGCGCCAGGCGACGCGGCGTATTCCCCAAAAACTGTGCCCGCATACGAAAAAAGGAGCGGTTTTTTCCGCTCCTTACGTTGTTTTTTGGTGAAAGGCATGGGGAATGCGCACCCGCTGAACCAGGCCGATCAGCTGACCGGAGAGAATCACCGTCAGCAGCGAGCAGAGAAGGCGCCCGGGCGACAGATAGCTGGCGGAGAGGGCGAGCACGATGAAGTCGCTGATCAGATAGATGCGCTCGATGGGCTGGCGTGTCAGCCGGGACAGGCTCATGGCCAGGGCATCGTCGCCGCCGGGCGCGCCGCCCGCGCGGACGCTGAGCCCCACGCCGATGCCGACGAACAGCGCGCCCGCCACGGCCGCCGCCAGGGGCATGTCGGCCAAGGCGGGCCAGAGCGGATCGAAGCGCTCAAAAATCGCGTAAAACAGAGAAAACCCGCCGCCGGCGACGAGCGAATAGAGAATGAAGGCGCGGCCCAGCGTGCGCCATCCAAGCAGATAGCAGCACAGGTTGAGCACGAGACCGGAGACAGAGGGCGAGATATTCAGCCAGTGGTGAAGCAGCAGCGTCAGGCCCAGCACGCCGCCCTCCGTCACGCCTGAAAACGCGTGGACATTGTACAGACCGAAGGCCAGAATGGTGCTGCCCGCCAAAGCGACGGCGCACGAGCGCAGGGAGATACGCAAAATAACAAATCCTTTCCGGGTGGTTTAGCCTCATTGTAGGATAAAAGTAAAAAACTGTCAAGCGGATGCCGGTGCGTGCATGTGGTGATGGATGAATCGAAATAAATGAAAAAATGAAGAAATGTGGTTTTTTATGGAAATCATACGACGGGATTTGATGGAAAAGTGGAGAAATGGGGTATGAAAGCGCGGAGACACCGCGCGCATTGTGGTTTTATGCCATCTGTGGTAGAATATAGGCGCAGATTTTGCGGACAAAGGAGAGATGCAGATGCAACAGTATATTGCGCGCCGCGAGGCGCTTTTGGAGAAGCTGCTCCCGGGCGGCATGGCGGTGATTTACAGCGGAGAGACGGAGCCGTGCAGCCTCGACGAGGGATTTCCGTTCGAAGCGAATCATCATTTCTTCTATTTGACGGGCATCCGGCGGGAGAATATGGCGCTGGCGCTTGTGCGCCCGGCCGGGGAAGGGCTTCCGGGGCACACGGTGCTCTTCATTGAGGAGCCGCAGCCGCTGGCCGAGCGCTGGACAGGCAGGCGCATGACCATCGAGGAGGCAAAGGCCGTCTCCGGCGTGGAGGACGTGCGATACATCGACCAGCTCGATGCGTTCGTCGGCCGCTGCATCACGCGCGAGGTGATTACGGCTGCATACTTTGACTGCTATAAGAACGCGGTGGGCGATCCGGACAGCTACAACCTGCGCAGGGCGAAGGCGTTTGCGGCGGCGTATCCCGCCGTCGCCCTTCGCGATGTGCATCCTCTCGTTGCGGGGCTGCGCATGGTGAAGGACGAGACGGAGATTGCCGCGCTGCGTGAGGCCGTCGCGCTCACGGATGCCGGACTGCGGCGCGTGCTGGCCACGCTGAAGCCCGGACAGATGGAGTATCAGGCTCAGGCGGAGTTTGAGTACGCGATCCGCATGGGCGGCGCGGACGGCGTGTCGTTTGCGACGATCGCGGGCAGCGGACTCAACGGCTGCATGATGCATTACGGTACGAACCACTGCCGTATGGAGGATGGAAGCCTCGTGCTGCTCGACCTGGGCGCAAAGGCGAAGGGCTATTGCGCGGATATCACGCGCACCTATCCCGTCGGCGGGAAGTATTCGGAGCGCCAGCGCCGGATTTATGATCTCGTGCTCAGCGCGAACCGGGCGGTCGCGGCCGCGGCGCGTCCCGGCCTTACGCTGCGCGAGCTCAATGACCTGTGCAAGCAGGTGCTCGGCGAGGGATTGGTGAAGCTGGGCATGATTGCGGACGTGAGCGAGGTGGGCAAGTATTACATGCACAGCGTGTCCCATCACCTGGGAATCGACACGCACGACGCCATCGTCCACGATCAGGTGAAGCTCGAACCCGGCATGGTGATCACCGACGAACCGGGACTCTACATCGACGAGGAGGCCATCGGCATCCGCATCGAGGACGACCTGCTGATCACCGCGGACGGATGCGAGGTGCTCTCCGAGGCCATTCCGCGCACGACGGCGGAGATCGAGGCGCTGATGGCGCGTTGAGACCGCGGCAAACGGAGGAAAAAGGATGAAGCTCAAGATACAGGCGCGCGCGAAAATCAATTGGACGCTTGACGTCGTGGGCACGCTGCCAAACGGGTATCACGATCTGGATATGCTGATGCAGTCGGTGACGCTCTGCGATCAGATGACGATGGAGGATGCGCCCGTCAGGACGCTGGCCGTGCGCTCCAGCAGCGGCATGTTCGTTCCGGCGGATGAAAACAATCTCGTGCTGCGCGCCGCGGCCGCTCTGGCGGAGCGGACGGGCTGCGAGCGCGGTGCGCGCATCACGCTGCGCAAGTATATCCCCGTGGCGGCGGGAATGGGCGGCGGCAGCAGCGACGCAGCGGCCGCGCTGCAGGGGCTCAATGTGCTCTGGGGGCTGGGGCTTGGCGAGGATGAGCTGGAGAAGATCGGCCTGGACATCGGGGCGGATGTTCCCTTTTGCGTTCGCGGCGGCCTGCAGCGCGCGCGGGGAATAGGCGAGAGGCTGACGCCCGTGCCGCTCAGGAAGCCGCTGTACCTGGTGGCGTTTCAGCCGTGCCGCGGGCTGTCCACCAAGGAGGTCTTCACCAGCCTGCACGAGGAGGGAATTCGTCCCGAGGACAGGCCGGACAACGAGGCCGCGCAGCGTGCGCTGACCAGAGGGGACGTGCGGGGGCTGGGCAGAAGCCTCGGCAACGTGCTGGAGCCCGTTTCGCGCCGCCTGCGCCCGGAGATCGACCGCGCCATCCGCGCTATCGAGGAGGCGGGGGCCGTCGGCGCCCGAATGACGGGCAGCGGCTCCGCGGTGTTTGGCGTATTCATGCACGCCGGAGCTTGCCGCAAGGCTGCCCAGCAGCTGCAAGGGACGTATCCCGCCTGCCGCATGATGCGCACGGCGGAGCGCGGCGTGGTGATTGAGCGCGTCGGGGAGTGAAGCGCGCGGTTTGGCGCTTCCCAGGAAATCGAACGATCCGCATAAAATTCCATTTGTCGGGCGATCCTTGTCTTACCAAGTTTTTAAAACGGAGGGTGAGACATGGATCGCCTTGTTTTTGCTGCGCTGCTGATTGCGCTTTTGCTGCTCATCCCGGCCAGGGGATGCGTGAGTCCGGATGCGGAGGAGGCGCAGAGCGTCTTTTTCAGCATGCTGTTTCCTCAGCTGACGCCGGGCGCGATGCTCTCGGATGAAGAAAGTGTGGAGGCCACAGCGGCGGAGGCGATGTATCTGTGAATGGGAAGATGAAGGGAATCGCCATGCGTCTGGCGGCGCTGTGCGTGTGCATGGCGGTTTTGATCTGGTCGAATGTGCCGCAGGCACAGGCGGCCGTCTATTGGGGCTCGACCGGCACACAGGTGCGCCAGGTCCAGCAGAAGCTCAAGCAATGGGGATATTTTTCCGGCACGGTGGACGGCGTGTTCGGACAGGAGACGTATGACGCGGTGGTCAGATTCCAGAAGAAGAACGGCCTGACGGCGGACGGCGTGGCCGGCTCCGCGACGCTGGCGGCGATGGGCATCTCCTCCGGCACGGCGGTGGCCGCCTCCTCATCGACAAGCTCGTCCTACCAGAGCGACGTGGAGCTGCTTGCCCGGCTGATCTACGGCGAGGCGCGCGGCGAGCCGTATGTGGGCATGGTGGCCGTGGGCGCGGTGGTGCTCAACCGTGTCAAGAGCAGCAAATTCCCCAATACGCTGGCGGGCGTGATCTATCAGTCTGGCGCGTTTGACGCGGTGAGGGACGGGCAGATCAATATGACGCCCAACGAACAGAGCCGGCGCGCCGCGCGCGATGCGATGAACGGCTGGGACCCGACAAACGGATGCCTGTATTACTACAATCCGTCGACGGCGACCTCCTCGTGGATTTGGTCGCGCGAGGTCCGGCTGAACATCGGCGCGCACAGCTTTGCCGTATGAGTGAGGGAAACGTCATGAAGAGGATCATGCGGAAGATCGGAATCAAGCAGGCCATGACCGCGGTATTCGCCGGGCTGCTCTGCATATCGCTCGGGGCCAACGCGTGGCAGAGCGTGCGCAACAGGGAGCTTAAAAACCGCCTGACGATGCAGCGGCAGCGGGAAATGGCCGACGTGGTCGCCGCGATGGCGGATATCGAGGTCAATCTGCAAAAGCTGCTCATCGCCTCGGGAGCGGCGCAGAGCGTGTCCCTGCTGGGGGAGACGGCGCTGCTCGCCCAGCATGTGGAGAGCGGGCTTTCCCGCCTGCCGCTGAGCGCGGAGGCGGCGTCGGGCGCGATGAAATTTGCCGGACAGATGGGGGAATATGTGCTTACGCTGGCCACCCAGGTGTCGGGCGGCAGCATGCTTACCACCGATGACGAGCGGCAGATTGAGGATATGCTCACGGCCTGCCAGGGGCTCAACGCGCACCTGATGAGCGTCGGGGAGAGGCTGTACACCGATCCGCTGCCCGATGTCGATATGTATGGCGGCGATTTCTCGCCCTGGATTCAGGACGGAGAGAGCGGAAACAGCGCGATTCCGTATCCGTCGCTGATCTATGACGGCCCGTTTTCCGACGGGCGGTCCGATGCGCAGCCGCTGGGGCTTACGGGTGAGCGCATCACGCGTGAGCAGGCGCGCGAGGCCGCCGCTCGATTTGCGGGCACGACGACCGATCAGGTCAAAGACGGCGCCGACAGCGGCGGACGGTTTGAGGCGTTCGGCTTTGAGGCCACCACGCCGTATGGCCGCACGAATGTGCAGGTCACCGGCCAGGGAGGGCATCTGCTTTGGATGATGCCGGAGCAGGCGGAATTTGCCCAGCGGATCACCCAGGAGGAATGCCTCAGAAACGCGCAGGTCTGGCTGGCGGATATGGGCTTTGGGCAGATGGAATCGTGCTTTGTCCAGCAGTATGACGGGATGGTGGTCGCCAATTTTGCGAGCGTGCAGGACGGCGTGCTGCTCTATCCCGATCAGGTGAAGGTTCAGGTGAGCATGGACAGCGGTACGGTGGTCGGCGCGGAGTGCTCCCAATATCTGACGAATCACACGCGGCGAACGGACCTTGAGCCGGAGCTGACGCAGCAGCAGGCGCAGCAGATGCTCTCCGACAGGCTCGAGGTGCGCTCCGGACGGCTGTGCATCATCCCGCAGGAATCGGGCGAGCGGCTGTGCTGGGGCTTTGAGGGGACGTTTGCCGGGGAGGATTACTGGGCGTTCGTGGACGCCGAAACCGGCGAGGCCGTGCAGATTCTGCGCGTGGCGAATACACAGGACGGCCAGACGGCGATATAAGTCCATGAAAAAGGGACATTCCCGTGTCGGTGAATTCTGGGAAGATGCGCAGGGCGCACCACATACCGGCGGAAAGGGCTTTTCCTCCCCGGAGGAGAGGAAAGGCCAGAAACGGAGAGAGAAGCAATGCCCGCCATGGACAGAGGCGGGGCTTGCGCCAATCAAACCAAGGGGAGATGCGCCAGGCGCACCACATACCGGCGGCAGGGGCCTTTCCTCCCCGGAGGAGAGGAAAGGCCAGAAACGGAGAGAGAAGCAATGCCCGCCATGGACAGAGGCGGGGCTTGCGCCAATCAAACCAAGGGGAGATGCGCCAGGCGCATCTCCCCATTTTCGGACGGCAGGGATGACAAGGGAATCAGCTGTTGCAGCAGGCCGAGCACGCGCTGCATCCGCAGCCGAAGCCATGGCACAGGCGGCACAGGCGCTTGCGATTGACGATTGTGATGACCGTGGGCACGCAGCTGTTGGTGATCATCACGCAGCGGCCGCAGACAGGGCCGGTGATGGTGGAGACGTACTCATGGGGTGTGGAGAAGATTTCCTCGATGGTGTACTGGCCGGGGATCAGGCCGCTGACGACGAGCGGCTCGTCGAGCTCCAGGCAGCTGCCGGCGCGCAGGGTGAAGATTTCGCCGTTTGGATAGCTCGGGCCCGTGATGCGGATATTGAAGTTCCTGGGCGTGCAGCTCTGGTCGCCGCAGGGCTCCAGCACGATTTTGTGAATCACGAGCGTGGGGCCGTTTTCATTGCCGGCGCAGCAAAAGTGTGCCGGGTTGCAGAGGATCGGATGAATCCACTCCGGGAACGGGCAGCCGTTGCAGCAGGGCAGGCAGCCCCAGCAGCCGCAGCCGGACCAGTCGGAGCAGCCGCAGGAGTCCGAGCTGTTGCAGCCGCAGGTGCTGGACAGCGCGGTGGAAGCGGAAGAGGAACAGCCGCAGGAAGAGCAGCTGGAACAGGCGTTAGAATTGCAGCAAGACATGCAGGACGCACCTCCGTCAGATTCGAGATGATAAAGAGAACATGGCGGCGACCGGGGCAGACGCGCCGCGGTCTCCCTGCCATGGAAAAGATCTTGGGCTTGGAGCCGTGCAGGGTGAAGCTCCACTACAGCCTATGTGCCGCACGGCAAATGTGTGCGGCGCGCGAAGAGGTCAATCAAAAAGATTTACAAACGGGCGGCCGGCGCGCTATAATGAAGAGTAAAGTTTTGACATGCGGAAAGGGCATACCATGAGGATTAAAAGCATCGTCCGCCGGGTGACGGACAACGATTATGTCTTTACCATTTTTACCAAGGTGATGGCGGTGGTGATCGGATTGATCGCCTCCAGCTACAGCAACCGCTTCCTCGGCCCTGAGCTCAAGGGCGAGCTGGGGCGCATCTCCTCGATGCTCTCCATTGTTGCGGTGACGGCCAATTTCGGCCTCTATCAGCCCTATCCCTACTATAAGCGCCAGGGCGAGCCGGATGTGCTGGACAAGTTCCTGCGCATCTTCCTGTTCCAGTTCGCCGCGTACATGGTCATCGGCGTGATCGGCGCGGCATGGTTTGGCTCCTTCGCGCTGACGGCGGTGTGTCTGCTGGCCCCGATTCAGGTGCTGGCCAATCAGCTGAGCTTCATGATCATGGTGGAGGACGTGAAGTTTAAAAACGTCATCTTCTTCACCGCGCGCATCACCAACACGGTCATCACCATCCTCGCCTTTTACACGATGGACAGGACGATCCTCGTCGCGCTGGCGCTGATCGTCGTGGGCGATGTGATCACCGTGGTGATGGCGCTCATACGGCTGCGCCGCCTGCCCAATCCCGCGCGCGCCGATCTGCGCTTTGCCGCGAGGATTGTGCCCTTCGGCTTCGTTTCGATGATCACCACGCTGATGCTCACGCTCAATTACCGCGTGGATACGCTGATGATGGGCTACATGTTCGGCATTCCCGATGCCGAGATCGGGTTTTACACGCTGGGCGTGTCGCTCTCCGAATACGGCTGGCTGATTCCGGACGCCTTCCGCGAGGTGCTCTTCTCCCGCACGGCGAAGGACGACGCCATCGGCGAGGTGACCATGAGCATGAAGGTCAATCTCTACCTGACGATCCTGATGATCGCCGGCATTCTCCTGCTCGGGCGGCCCGTGATCTATCTGCTGGCCGGCGCGGAATACCTGCCCGCGTATCCGGTGACCGTGCTGCTGATCGCGGGCATCATCCCGATGAGCTATTTCAAGATTATCGGTACGCTGCTGCTCGCGCAGGGCAAAAAGGGCGTCTATCTGGGCATGCTCAGCGGCTCGGTCGTCGTCAATATCCTGTGCAACATGGTCACCATCCCCCTCTGGGGCAAGATGGGCGCGGCGCTGGCCTCCGTCATCTCCTACATGGTGGCCGGCGGCCTGTTCCTGCTCTATTACATGCGCACCTACAGCATCCCGGCCAGGGATATCTTCCTCTTCCGGCAGGAGGAGATCGACAGATTGAGGCATATGCTCGCCAGGGTCAAATCGAAGCTTTCAAAAAGGGCCTGACCACAGGAAGAAAGGACAAACGAAATGGACGATCAAATGACAAAGGGCCGCGCGGCCTACGCGCAGATGGCGGATGCGTGCGACGCGCTGGTGAAGAGCGGCAACTGGCAGCGCGTGGGCGCCAGCGACATCAAGCTGTTCCTCGATATGTACACGCAGTCGCTGCTGCTCAAGATGGCGCAGGAGAGCGGCGGAATTTCCGACGGGCTGCTGCGCTTTATCGCGGAGATTCCGTCGCGCGACGTGCTGAGCATCGGCAAGGCGAGCCGCGAGGCCGCCCTGAACATCGGCTTCAAAAACCGCTCTTTTGCGGAGGGCACGCCGCTGCTTCTGCGCTGCTGCGTGGCGATGGACGATAAGGACGGCACGCAGAGCGCGCAGCAGTTCGTGGACGGCGTGAGCAAGCTGCTCTACGCGGCGGCGGATGCCGACGGCGATATGACGGGGCGCGAGCTGAGCTTTATCACCGGCTACGCGGGCGGCCTGCGCACGTTCCTGATGACGCGCGCGGCGGGCCGCCATGCCTCCGGTGTGCAGGAGATGAACTGCCGGGCGGATGTGCCCGGCGGCAAGGGGAACGATGCGCGCGCGGACGGCGCGCCCAAGGGCGGGGCCGCGCAGGCAGAGCAGCAGGAGGAGACGCTCGACGAGCTGATGGCGCAGCTCGACGGGCTCATCGGCCTTGAAGGCGTCAAGCGCGAGGTGCGCACGCTGATCAACCTGATCAAGGTGCGCAAGATGCGCGAGGCGCATGGCCTCAAGGTGATGGACATGAGCTTCCACATGGTCTTCACCGGCAACCCGGGCACTGGAAAGACGACGGTGGCGCGCCTTGTCGCTAAAATTTACAAGCAGCTGGGCTTCCTCAGCAAGGGACAGCTGATCGAAACCGACCGCAGCGGTCTGGTTGCGGGCTATGTGGGGCAGACGGCGGGCAAGGTGACGGACGTCGTCAACAGCGCGCTGGGCGGCATCCTGTTTATCGACGAGGCGTACGCGCTCGCGCGCAAGGGCATGGAGAACGACTTCGGCCACGAGGCCATCGATACGCTGGTCAAGCTGATGGAGGATCATCGGGATGATCTGGTGGTCATCGTCGCGGGCTACACGGACGAGATGCACGATTTTCTCACCAGCAATCCCGGGCTGATTTCTCGCTTCAATAAGTACATCGATTTCCCGGATTATTCCGACGACGAGCTCATGGACATCCTGATGATGAACGCGAAGCGGCAGGGCTATGCCGTCTCCGAAGGGGCGCAGGCCGTTGTGCGGGAGATGCTCTGCGGCATGACGCTCAGCGACAGGCTCGACTTTGGCAACGCGCGCGGCATGCGCAACACGCTTGAGAAGCTCGTGCAGGAGCAGGCTAACCGCCTGGCGACGCTCGACGGCGAGGTTACAAAGGAGATGCTCTGCGAGATCGCGGAAAGCGACGCACGCGAGGCGCTTGGCATCGCTGGGGAGGCGGACGAGGAGCAAAGTCCCCTGCCGGCAGAGGATGCCGCACAGGCGGCCGGGGAGCCGCAGGCCTGACAGGGCAACATCATATCATCA
>JAUNJB010000049.1:0-16171 GCA_030535375.1 Clostridia bacterium
GAATTTACGTAAAAATCGGCTGCGTTCGCCCTCATTGAGCAATTCACAGCGCTTTTCGGAAGAGGAAGCGGTTACTGGCCGCTGAGAAATTACGCGAAAAACCGGACAGCGAGCACAGAAATATTTGGGAGTGTGCAGTGCTTCGGAAGTGGAAGCAGCCACTCGCCGCTGGGAAATTTCGCGAAAAACCAGGCAGCGAGCACAGAAATATTTGGGAGTGTGAATCACTTCGGAAGGGGAAGCGGCCACTCGCCGCTAAGAAACTACGCGAAAAACCAAGCAGCGAGCACAGAAACATTTGGGAGTGTGCAGTGCTTCGGAAGTGGGAGCGGCCGCTGGCCGCTGGGAAATTGCGTAAAAAGCCGGCCGCGTTCGCCTAAATTGGGCGATTTGCAGCGATTTTCGGAAGAGGAAGCGGCGACTGGCCGCCTTTTTATGTTTCTTTGCCCGTCTCGCTTCGATCGCGACCGATAAACAGGTGATAAATCTTCATCGCCGTAACGCCGAAGATAAGTGCGTATTGCAGCGCCGGGCTGCTCCACGTCCCCCATATCGTCAGGATAATCGCGACGATCACAAATGCTTTGAGTGCATTGCGCATCAAAAAGCCTGCATGCTTTTCAGGCAAATCCATCCCTCTCTTCACTTCCCGGCGCCGCGCACTTCATTCGCTTCGAAGGCATCCGGTCTTTCGCGCGGGCCAAAGCGCTGCATTCTCCGCGCGTTCATTCGCCCTCATGATATCACAATATGAGATAAAATTCAATATCTCAATTCGTGATTTATATAATGAATCAGGGGGCGATGAAATGCGGCTTCGGGATATCCGGGAGGATCATGATGTCACACAGAAAATGCTGGCCGACTACCTCCATATTCGCCAGAATACATACTCTCAATATGAAACCGGACAGCGGCAGCTGCCCGTGGATGTTTTGATCCGTCTGGCACAGTATTTTAATACCTCAGCGGATTATATTCTGGAGATCACCGATGAGCCCCGCCCCTACCCGCCGGCAAAATGAATTTCATGGCCTTTATCTCCACATATCGCGCAATTCTTTAACGGCTTCCTCTTTCTGCTGGTTCTCTGCCTTCCACACTTCGATACACCGGCAGACCTTTCTTCGAAGCACCACACGAGGAGGATTCCTTTTTTAATTCTTACTTCATCCGGCGGCTTTGTGCACTGAAGCCTGGCAGACGAGGCAGGCCAACCGTTCCTCACGATTGGCCTGCCTCGTTTATTTCTCTTCTTCCCTTTGCGTGTGTCTGCGGTATTCCCCCGGCGTCACACCATACTGTTTTTTAAACACCCTGTGAAAGTACACGGCGCTGGCAAAGCCACACTGCGCAGCAATCGTCTCAATCGGCTGATCGGTCTCCACAAGCTGCTCGCAGGCGTGACGCAGACGCACCTCCACAATATACGCGGACATACCCCCGCTGCCAAGCGCCTTGAATGCCGTTCCCGCCGTGGTATACGGCACATGCAGGATATCGCATATCTGCTGGCGTGAAAGATCCGCCTCCTGATAATGGGCCTCAATATACGCCGCGATCTGCTCCCCCAGCTTCTTTTGCTTGTTTGCGCGGCCGTTGTAAAGCGCAGCCTCCAACGCGTCAAACACGCGATAGAACTGCTCCCGGATTTCATCGATCAACTCCACCTGCTCAAACCGGATATAAATGTCAAATGTATGCGGAGGCACATCCAGCTTATTGTTTTTAACCACCGTATCGATCACATCATCCAGCTTCAAATTGAGCTGTACAAGGGCCAGATTGATATAGTGCAGTCCGTCGTGAGCGATCTGATCCACAAAGCTGTCAAAGCCCGCACGCACGCGGGAGAAATCCGCCAGCTTCAGCCCTTCGATGATCGCCTTCTCCTCCTGTTTGGGATAGACCTTTTCTCCTATCTGAATATCGCGCAGATTGGCCAATGCAGAATATCCATGATATGCGCGGTATACGTACAGCGTCTCAGACAGAATCATATAGCGAATCCCTGCATCCGCCAACGGCGTTCCTTCCTCATCCACCATAAAGGACAGACCGGCTTGCTGCGCCATGCACGCCTGTGCCTTCCCACATATGGTCATAAGGTCGCAATTCATCTCGCCGTCATAAGGCTGATAGAGAAACGCGATTTCCCCATCTTCCATGACAGCGCTTTCCCAAATGCCGGCCGCTTCGGAACTGAAAAAGGCCAGCACCGAGTTTTCAATATCCTTTACGCCCTCGTTGCCCCGCGCAGCGTAAAACTCCGGCCAGCGATCAATGCGCAAGGCGACCAGACAGGTCTTTCCACCTGCCTGCAGCGCGACATCGTACTCGGCCAGATGCTCTTCAAGCTCCGCCTCCTCGAAGACCTCGCGCCCTGAAAGCAACGATTTAAAGAGTCTCTTCTCCCCCATCTCCCTCATTCTTTCAAGACCGCTGGCCCGATAGATGCGATAGCTGACCAGAAAAGAGCAAAGCCACGCCAGCAGGATCAGCGCACCGCAGATCAATAGCGAATACAGCACCACCTTGCGGCTCTCGGCGCCAATGGTCTCATAAGGGACTGCCAGCGCGCCGATCCATCCCAGCATCTCGTCATAGTGAGCGACAATATAGTATTCCCCACCGGACAGTGCTGCCTTCCATCCTCCGGACACATCCTCCTGCTGAAAATGCCGTGCAATCTCCTGCGCAGCCACATAGCCAAGCTCTTTCTCGCAGGAAGCATACTGCAGTTTTCCCTCCGGCGAAGCATAGATCATCAGTCTGCCATCCGCCTGTCCACCGGCATAGGAAACCAAACTGTCCTGATAGAAATTCACCGCCACCGTGTCATACTGTGCAAACTCGCCCGCTGAAGCCAGAGAATACAAAAAGGTAAATACATCCGCCGTATCGCTTCCATAGTTGCTGTTGTCCGAGGTGATCGTGCGGGCAATCGGATGATAGCTTCCCGTCAGATTGCTCATCGCCAGCAGGGAGGCAAAATCCTTATCGGGCAGATCATCAAGCGTGTATTCCGCCTGCCTGAATATATTGCCGCAGACAAATACATCCTGTGTTTTTGCATGATACAAATAAATGGAATCAATGGAGGTATTGATATTCCGATAGCGCCGAAGTTGCATAAGCGACTGCATGTAGGAGGTCACCGGCATCGTACGAAAGTTCATCAGCGCATACGCCACGCTGTCATACGCCACTTGCTGAGGAACCGTGCGGGCACTGCGCATCAATTCTGCCGTTTTAGCCATGGCGTTTCTCAATTCAAGTGCATAAACCTCTTCGTTTTTTCTGACGGTCACGCCATGATAAATCCCCGCAAAAACCAGCGACACGACCAGCACGATGACGCTTACCATGATCAATAGCGGCGTGTAAATATCCCTGACCTTTTTCATCCTTGCCTTTCTTGCCAGCACAAGCCTTGCCCTCCTCCGGTTTTACCCAGAGATTTTGCACTTATTATACACGAAAACCCCGAGAAGCGCAACAAAGCGGCAGAGACACCTTTACACACCTGTGCTCTGCCGCCGCCATTGTGCCGCGTTGGTTATGTCTCCTGCCGGCAATAATGCTTGACGGCCTGCGCCAGCGGATGCTCCATGCAGTTTTCAATTGAAAAGGAGCTTTCAAACATCTGGTCGATTTCCTCCAGCGTCATGGTTTCAAATCTTTTGAGGTACTCATAGCAGAGGATTTTCGCATAATAGCAGTCGTCGATCCACCGCGGCAGCAGATAGGCGTCTCCCTTGCCCACCCAGGGGCTTTGCGTCGCCTCAACCAGCGCATCCTCGAATTGCCTGCACTGCTCACGCATTCTGCTGCGCGCCTGAGTCTCTGCCCGGCCATGGATTCCACCATACATCGTGCCAAAGCGATCCAGAATGTCATTGAATTTTTGCAGATATGCGCAGTCGTGCCTGTATCTCAGCAAAGACGAGTAGCCCACATCCTTATGCTGCCACATCGTCCAGTGCGCACCAAACTCTTCAAAAACCGCAATTTGATCGTCCATGAGCTGTGTATAATTGCGCGAACCAAACTCGCCTATCCAAAGCGGTACATTGTACCTTTGGCAGAACTGTGTAGCTTCCTTTTCGTAAAACTCTTTGCGAAGCTGCTCCTTATTCCAATACGTTCCCTCCCGGTCAGTGCCCGGATAAAACGGCGCGCTAATCGCCTTAAAGGAATAATTGTGGCTGGAATAGGCGAGATTCTCGGCAAAGGGCGCATCAAGGCAGAGAAAGCGCTCGGCATAATCATCCCCTTCCAGGAAAATGATATGCCGGGAATCGATTTTACGGATAGCCTCAACGGCCTTGCGATACGTCCGGTTCAGCGCCTGTGCGTCCCACGGCAGCGGCATGGGAATCCGGCCGTAACGGTCTTTCGTAGAGGGTTCGTTCATCAGGTCATATCCCGCAACGACCGTCCTGTCCTTATACCGGCGGGCAAATTCCTCCCATAGCCTGACAAAGCGCTCAAGATAATGTTCATTGCGCCAGAAGCCCGCTTCGCCCGTGGAATTATCGGAAATCCAAGCCCCGTTCTGGTAGCCAAATACGGCGTGCAGATCGAGAATTGCGTACATGCCGTATGCCTCGCACCACTCAAGCGCCCGGTCAATCCGAGCAAATCCCTCTTCGAGATAGCGGAAGGGGCGGTCTTCTCTTTCAAAATGGCGTGCATTGAGCGTAATGCGCAGCACGGTTGTTCCAAGCCCTTTGAGATAAGCCACATCCTTCTCCGTGAAGAAATGGTTTATCATGCTATCAAATATGAACTTTCCCTTCTCTTCCCCCAGAAGATCCAGCGCCATAGCCCGCATCTGACGCTCCGTGCCAAAGAATCCATGCAGATAATACTCCATGTTCATCCATGCGCCGATGTTCGCGCCGCGAAGGTTCACCTTCTCTCCATGGGCGTTCACAATTTCACGCCCTTTGCACGAGAGCATCGTCAACGGCTGCTGCGCTTTGGGAACCGACGCGATAAAAGCCGATAGATCCGTCGTCATTTGCTCATCCTCCTTACTGTTTTTCTGCTGTCCGTCCGCTTGGGATCAGCAGCATCAGCAATGCCGCCGCCAGCAGATTCAGCACTGTCAGCGATATGGCCGCCGGGAACGATACACTATGCGCAATGATCCCAGCCAGCCAGGAAAAAGACATTCCTCCCAGAGCGCTGGCCGTATTGATGGTGGAGGCTACCGCCACCGGATTTTCCGGGAAGAGATTGTAGCCGCAGCTGATGACCATCGGGAGAATCCATCCGGTCACCATTCCGGCCAGCGGGAAAGTGACCATCATAGCCGCCGCCCTCCCGGCAAAAAGCCCGGAGGCGAGCAATCCGCCGCCCAACAGGCAGCCCGCCACAACCATCTGCCGCGTTGTAAACCGTTTGGAAAGCAGCGCGGAGAGCAGCCTGCTGATGAGAAGCCCCATGGAAAACAGCGAGATCGTCACACCTGCGCTGACCGCATCCACATGCAGCCACTGCGTCATATACGAGGCTATCCAGGAAACCAACACAATCTGATGCCCTTGATACATCAGCGCAACCAGGCAAAGCGCGGCCAGTTTCGCCCGTCCCTTTTTTACGAGGAAGCTCAACGCGCTTTCCCCTCCGCCTTCCACCCTGCTGCCGCAGGAAATGTCTCCAAAGCGGTGTAGCCTGGGAAGCAAGGCCGTGATTGCAGCAACCGCCAGCAATGCGACATACAACGCATATTGCCGGTACAGCCTGCCCCAATACACACCGCGATCCAGCGCAGAAGTAGGATAAAGGGAGGCCAACGCACATCCCATGCCCATGGACACATACAGGATAGCAATGTATTTGCTTCGATCCTGAGTGTAGGAGGAAGCGACCACCGTATTGCCGGCAAAGTTCAAAAAACCCACCAACAGCCCGAGCAGCCCATAGAGCATACAAAGCGCAAAAAATGGAGGTCTCAGCCCAATTGCCAGCGTGACCAGAAAAAGACAGATAAAATATGCCGCCAGTTCCCGTATGCCCAGCCTGCGCTTACGCCAGAAGCCCGCCAGCACATAAGCCAGCGATTCGCCGCCGGAGGATAGCGCCGGGATCAGCCCCACCGCCGAAGTGGTGACGCCATAATCCATTTCAATGGAGGTAAGCATCACCCCTGTCGCCACGCTGAAAAGCGAGACCATTCCCACCAGCGCGATAAACACCGCCGGGGCCGCATGCTCCATGTATTTCCGTTCCATAGACTTTATCCTTTATATTGCTCGCACGCCGTCACGGTAAACCGCCTCTACCTCCGCAAGCGCCTCAATGCGCTGTGAGGGATCGCCCCGGACAATCAGCAGATCGGCTGCCAGCCCTTCCTTCAAAAGGCCCGTCTCTTCCTGCAAGCCAAGAATTCTTGCGCCATTGGAGGTGCCCACCTGCATAGCCTGCATGGGTGTGATTCCATAGGCGACCATATAGGCCAGTTCACCGGCCACCGGCGCGCCGTCCCCTTCGTCAAGGCTTAAATCCGTACCGGCCCCCACCAGAACACCCGTGTCAAACAACTTCTTGAAATTCTCTTTATATGCCTCCGCCGCCGCGGTATACGCACGGCATGCAGCCAGGTTTGCCGGAGTCGGCTGAGATTTACAGCGTTCTTCCATGCGTCTCGCGGAGCGCGTGTAAGGCGTAATGGTCGGCACCCAAGCCAATCCCTTTTCCTTCATCTGCCTCGCCTGTTCCACCGTCATATATGTGCCATGCTCGATGGTGTCAAAGCCTGCGTCGATGCACATCTGGATGGTGGGAATCACGCCTGAATGAACGGCAATTTTCCGTCCGCGGCGATGACACTCGTCAACCGCCGCATCAAGCTCTTCCTGCGTAAACTCCGGAATATGCGCTCTGCTGCTGGTGAGCACCTTGATCCAGTCGCATCCGTTTTTAAAATTGCGCCGGATCGCCTGACGGATCGCCCACGGTCCGTCGACCTCTTCGCCGCCGTCAGGGATTTCACTGCCGTGCCCGCCCGTCATGCACAGTCCGTTTCCGCATGTGATCATCCGCGGCAAAGGCCCCTGTACCCAGCCATTTTGCGCCGCATCGCGCAGCGACGCTGTCATCCGGTTTTTAGTGGATGCGTCGCGAATCGTGGTCACGCCGTTTTTCAGCACGCTTCTGGCATTGGAGGCCGCCACGTAGGCGTGCATATAGTCGTTGTTCCGGTAATCGCCCGGGCGGTTTCCCCAGTTTCCCAGATGTACATGCATATCAATCAATCCCGGCAGAAGCGTGCAGTCCTCAAAGCTTACCACCGGCTCGTCCGCATTCTCCGCCTCAAGCACGGCAAGCGGCGCAATGCGTGCGATACGCCCTTCGCGAACCAGCACAGCCTGATTCTCCAGAATGGCCGTACCATCCCCTGTAATCATCCTTTGCGCGGTGAGAATCATGGATCTCCCTCCTTATCGCTCTTCTCTTTTCCGGCCGCCCAGTTCATGGGCGGCCGGACAGTCATTCTCGTTGCGTTTTCACGATTTCGGTTTTTACATTCCGATCCGGTTATTCCTCGAGCTCCTTGGCATATTCACCGAGCTGCGCTTTGACGGTTTCAAGAACGCGGTCCGCACCGACGCGTTTGGCCTGCGCGATATAATTGGCGATGCCTTCATCCACGTTGTCAATCATGCCAAACATCAGCGGCGTGAGATACTGATTGTTCACCTCTTCAAGCGCGGCGAGCTCGCTGGTGATTTCCGAAGTATCCAGCACAAAGGAGGCCAGCTTGTCGGGCGTGGCAATGCTGTCGTAATAGGCATTCAGCTCCTCCATCTTATCCCAGGATGGCTCCCTGCGCAGATAGAATTCGCTGTTGCTCAGCGGCCAGAAGCCCGCCGCGCCCGGCTTGTAGCCATTGTTTTCTTCCGTAACGCCTTCCGGCAGACGGCAGACGCCATTGTCGTCGATGTAATTGCGGCCTTCAATGCCATACTGCATGAGCATGTAATACTCCCTGTCGGTCAGCAGCGCATTATAGACCAACAGCGTGCGCGCAAGATCTCCGCCGCAGGCCGGAAACGCGGAGGCATCGCCCATCCTCGGCGCATAGTGGAACACACCTTCATACGTCGGCCAATCAAAGAAATCGAGTTCCGCGCCCTCAATATCCGGGCAGCGCGTGAAGTATTCGGTGCCCTCATAGTCGCCAATCAGGCGAATGCCCACCGCGCTGAGGCCTTCCTGCAGATTCGTCGCCGACCAGACATTGGCGGAAAGCACGCTGCGGGACCAGAAGCCCTTGTCCTTCCAGCGCTTCATCATCTCGCAGAAGGATTTAAACTCCGGCGTCTCCGCAAAGAAGAATACATTGTCAAGATCCTGGCTGGCGGTCGTATAGGCTACCGGCTGATTATCGTTGACGATGTCGAATTTGCAGTACGCTTCCATCATCCTGCGGATGTAGTCGATCTCATCGCCGCAGGTATTGAAGGCCATCATCTCCGGCTCGTTCTCCGCCACGGTGGTCAGGTACGCTTCCAGCGTCTCAAAGTCCGTGATCGGCTCGCAGCCGTACTTTTCCAGCAGGTCTTTGCGATAGAAGAATCCGTAGGGGTTGTACATCTGCTGCAGGGACGGGATGGCGTAAATCTCTCCCTTGTAGCTCGCCTGCTGCCAGACATCCGGCGTATGCTTCGCCCAGATATCGGGTGCATACTTGGGCAGATACTCATCCAGCGCTCGATAGGCGCCGGTGGAAACGAAATTGGAGAAAAACACTGCCGATCCCTGAATGATATCCACCTGCTCCGCGCCGGAGAGCAGCAGCCGGTATTTGGTCGTCATCTCGGAATCAAAGCCGATGTGGTGCACCTCCAACGTGGTGTTGAAATCGGCCTGCAGCTTCTCGTTGACCTTTTCCATCACCAGGTCCATGTCCTCTGGCACGCTGCCGGTCACCATCCACATGACCACCTTTGCCGGTTTGGTCAGGTCAACCCCCAGCTCTTGGGACAGGGCGGCAAAGTCGGTTTCCGCCTGAGCCAGCGGCATGGCAAAAAGCAGCAGCATACATGCCAGTGCGAGTGCAAGGTGTTTCTTCATGATTCAAAGCCTCCTTTTATTTTTTGAACGCCATTGAGGCGTTTCAAGCCGTTTATCCCTTCACAGAGCCTACCGTCAGGCCCTTGACGAAATACTTCTGCACAAACGGATACAGGAATATAATCGGGCCTGTGGCGATAACCGCAGTCGCCATCTTCACCGATTCCGTCGGCAGCTTGAGCGTCATGCCGCCGCCAACATTGACGGCGGCCTGGTTTTTGTAAAACTCCGCCGTTGCCAGGCAGCGATAGAGCACCATCTGCAGCGGATGCAGCTTCGTGTCGTTGATGTACAGATACGCGTTGAACCAGTCGTTCCAATACGCCAGCCCCAGGAAGAGCCCCACTGTCGCCAAACCGGGCACAGCCATAGGCAGAATCAACTGCCGGAATATGCGAAAATCGCTCGCTCCGTCAATCTTGGCGGCCTCCGTGATCTCATGCGGTATGGAATGCATGAAATTTTTCATCAGGATCACATTCCACGCGCTCATCAAAAGCGGCAGAATGAGCACCATGATGTTATCCTTCAGGCCGAGCTTCACATACCACATATAGGTCGGCACGAGGCCGCCATTAAAGAGCATGGTGAAGTAAACGAAGAAGGAGAAGAAATTGCGGTACTTAAAATCCGGCCTCTGCAACACATAGCCGCCCATCGCTATCAAGAACAGACCTGTCAGCGAACCGACCACCGTTACAAAAATGGATACGCCGTATGCGTTCAGGATTTTATCCGGCGTGGCGAAAAGATAGCGGTACGCATCCAGGGAAAAGACCGGAGGAATCAGTTGATATCCCTGCGTATAAATAGCATGCTCTTCCGTAAAGGAAGCAGAGATGATCAGCAGAAAAGGAAGCAGGCAAAGAATCGCAAATATGCCGGTAAACACATAGCTGAATATGGCGAGCGCACGCTTACCGCGGGACTGTTTAATCTTCATACTCCATTCCCTCCTCAGAACAGCGCGTAGTCCGTGTCAATCCGGCGAATAATCCAGTTGACCAGAAGCACCAGCACAAACCCAAACAGGGATTGGTAAAGGCCCGCCGCCGTGCCAAAGCCCACGTTGAACGTCTTGGTGACGCTGCGGAACACATAGGTATCCAGAATATCTGTCGCGCTGTACAGGATGCCATTGTCCCCCACAATTTGATAGAACAAATCGAATTGCCCTTTCAGAATATTGGACAACCGGAGCATCAGCATGGTAATCACCGTCGGGCGCAGGCAGGGCAGGGTGATATAGCGAATCTCCTGCCAGGCATTTGCGCCGTCTATCCGCGCCGCCTCATATAGTCCCTCGTCGATGGAGGTAATGGCCGCCAGATAAATGACCGTACCCACACCGACATTTTTCCAAAGATAGAATGCGGTAATGATGTACTTCCACACGCCTACGTCGCTGTACACATCGTAGCGGTCAAATCCCATGCTCACCAGCAGGCTGTTCATCGCGCCATACTCATAGTTGAATATATTGTACACAAATGCACCGAGCAGCACATAAGAAATGAAATATGGCAAAAACAACATGGACTGCGCCGTCTTCTTAAACCATTTTGCGGCCATTTCGCTGAACATGATGGCCATCATCACTTCAAGCAGCGTCCCCAATCCGATAAACACCAGATTATAAAGAATGGTCGTCTTGGTCATCGACAGCAGATTGTCCGCAAGAAATCGGAAATTATCCAGTCCTACAAATGGGCTGCCGAATATACCGCCCTGATAGGTATAGCATGTAAATGCCATATACACGCCCGGCATCGGCACATAATAGAAGATGATAAAGTAGATCACCATCGGTGCGATCATGAGGAACAACATGCGGTTTTTCCGCACTTCCCTCGCAAGTGATTTCAAAAAGCCCACATCCTTTCTCCCTTGTGTTCCCCGCCCTTCTCGTCAGCAGCAGGTCTTTGCTGTATCCTTTTTAGCATACGGCCGCTAAATGCGTCAATTGAACCTTTTGCCAGTTCATAAACTATACAGCCAAAGTTCCCCGCTTTATGGACTATACTTTTTGCCCGTTCCTTCACTTTTTGACCATTATGTCCTGTTTTTTTCTATTTTTTTAACGATATTATTCAAATGCTCTTCCTTTTTGCTCAGCACTTTCTCCAACACACGTCATATCCCTTTTGTGGAAAACACTGTGCGTTTTCCCTGCATATGTGAATACGCGGCAGGATATCCCACTCTTTTCACACAAAAAGCAATCATTCTCCTCCCGTCTTTGCCAATCCGTCCGCCCCATTAAAACAAATCTGAGAACATGTGCTTTCCACTTCCCAAAACCGCCGCAAATCGCCCAATGAATGCGAACGCAGCCGATTTTTATGCAATCTCCTATAAAGCCAAAGAGCGGCTGCCAGTCAGGCAACCGCTCTTTAAAATCTGTATCCTCAGTTTTTTGGCACAAGAATCTCCGTGCCCTCCACGCGCACAAAATAGCCCTGCACATGCTTGCACACCGGACAAACGGGCGGCGCCTGCGTGCCAAAGTGCACATGACCGCAGTTCAGGCAGAGCCACGGCACATCCTTCTCGCTGGTGAAAAGGCGGTTTTCCTCAGCGCGCTGGGCAAGCTGGCCGAAGCGGTCGCCGTGCGTCTGCTCGATCGTGGCGATCATCTCGAAGGTCGAGGCCACGGCGTTGAATCCCTCCTCGCGCGCGATCTGAGCAAAGGACGGATAGACGGTATGCGCTTCCTCATATTCGTTGTGCTGGGCGGAGCGCAGCAGGCGGTCAGGCGTCCAGGCGGTGTTTTCCACCGGATAGCTGCCGTCGATGTGGATGTTCTCCCCCTCGCACTGCGCCAGAAGCTTAAAAAACAGCTCGGCGTGCTCCTTCTCCTGATCGGCGGTGAAGCGGAATACGCGCTCCACCCAGTGCAGTCCCGCGCTTTTGGCGGCGCTGGCGGCGAATGTGTATCGATTGCGCGCCTGGCTCTCGCCAGCAAATGCGCGCATCAGGTTTTCTCTCGTCCTGCTCTCTCTGAATTCCATGAAAAAACATCCCTCCCTGGAAGCAAGATGCCCCGTGGAAGGGATGTTTATGCGTTAATCTTCCAAATTCAGGTTTTTGAATGCGCCCAGCTCTCCGCTGCGCCAGTGCTTGCGGCACAGGCTGATATACTGCGAATTGCCGCCCAGCAGAATCTGCTCCCCCTCGCGGACGATATGCCCATCCTGCACGCGCGCGTTGAACGTCGCCTTGCGGCCGCACCAGCAGATCGTCTTGATCTCCTCGATGGTATCTGCCCAGCACAGCAGCTCGCGGCTGCCCTCGAACAGCTCGCCCCGGAAATCCGTCCGCAGGCCGTAGCAGATGACGGGAATATCCCGCTCATCGACGATATCCACAAGCTTTTTCACCTGTTCCCGTGTCAGAAAATGCGCTTCGTCGACGATCACGCAGGCGATATTGGTCAGATCGATCCCGTCAAGCTCCTCCACGAAGCGGCACTGCGCCTCCAGCCCGCAGCGGGAGCGCACGATCGTCGCGCCGTCGCGGTTTTCAAGCTTGGGCTTGAGCATCAGCACCTCACAGCCGCGCTCGCGGTAATTGTACTGCACCATGACCGCGTTGGCCGTCTTGCTGGAGCCCATCGCCCCGTAGCGGAAATACAGCTTTGCCATCCTCATTCTCCCCATGTGCCGGCGCGCCGGCATTTTTTGATGAATCAAACACGCCCATTTTCAAACGGACGGTCGAATGCGCCCGGAAAACGAGCGGCGGGCATAGCCCGCTTTTCACACGGCTTCTATTATACCGTGCACACGGGAACAATGCAAGAAGCCTGGCGAATTTTGCGGCCGGACGTCATCCTTCGCACCGTCTGCGCGCTTCACGGTCGATGCTCTGCACGACCTGCTCGCAGATATCCAGCAGCATTTCCACGGTCTCAGGCGAACAATCCTTCGCGATCTCCCGGAAGCGTTGGCTGCCGCCACTGGTCATATCCGCGCCGCCGACAATCTCCGCGATGGGAATCTCAAGCAGATCGCACCATTCATCCAGCTTATCTAAATTGATTGAATTATGCCCACACTCTACTCTGCTGATATACGCAATTGATAACCCTAAAGCTTCGGCCAATCGCTCCTGTGTATATTTACCCTTTCGTGCGGCTTTGAGCCTCTTTCCAAGTTGAGCCGAAGATATCGCCACACGAACACCTCCTACGTAAGACGATGCATTGATTATAATTTACATCGCCCACGCAAAGAATATACAATGGATCAATATTGATTTATCATATAATTTGTGCTAAATTATATAGCGAATAGATCAAGTTTAAATATTCAGCGCAGTTGAAAAGGAGACAATCAAATGTATGAACCATATAATTTGGACAAGCACGAGATTTTCAGGCGAATCGGCGCAAACATCGCCCTGGCGCGCACAAACGCGAATCTCACACAGGGCGAGCTGGCCGAAATGATCGGGTGCTCTCCTCAGTTCCTCGGGCGGCTGGAGCGCGGCGAGCGCACCATCACGCTCGATCACGTCTTTACCATTGCCTCCGTGCTGAACATCAGCCCCGTCGCCCTGATGACCGACTGCTTTCCAGAGCACTTACACGCCGACTACGGCCCCGATTTTCTTTCCACGCGGCGCCCGCATCTGCGCCTGCTCACGCCGGATGACAAAGAGCGCTCCTAATTCCTTACGCGCAAAAAAGAAACTGCCAGAATCATTCCGTGCATTCTTCGGGCTTTATCCGGGAACCTCGCATAACCGCGCTTTCAGCGCTCCTTGCACTCTCAAAGCGGGTTGCCGGCTATAGACCGCTGGCAGCGCCCTTCCCGATATTCTGCCTGCCTTTATCCGCCAGCCTTCCGGCTTACATCTTGCCTGTTTCCGCCGCTGACGGCGGCAAGATGTAAACGGCGGCGGCAGGCTCCAGTCCCCCAATGCCCTGCCACGGGGCTTCCCGGTCCCCCCTTGGCAGCCTCAAATACTCGGATTTCTCTTAGAATATCCGGGTTTTCAGCCTGGCATCTCCGTCGTGCTTCCCCTCCCCGTGCCGGGAAACCTTGGCCGGTGACGACCCACAAAGAGACGAATGCCCGCATCCCACGCCCCGCAAACAGGGATCAGCGCGATAAGACGGCCGTTTATCCATATTTCCACAAGCCTGCGGTATCTCCCATTTGATCGCCGATTGATCCATATTCATATATTGTCAGCCATTCCGGCTCAATGCATTCAGGATATCCCGTAATTCTTGTATTGACCTCAAGCGCGCTTCACTGCTTCCCCGCGGCATATTTTCCGTTTGGGCAAGGCATGAAAGCAGATTGCCTTATTCCAAAAACAATGATTTTCTGTCACACAGGCAAAGGAATGATGTCTAATCAAGTAGGAGGTAAACATATATGGATAAAAGAACGAATGAGGAATTACAGGCTTTGGTCGACAAAGCCACGGCAGGGGATAAAAAAGCCCTTGAAACGCTTATCCTAAGCGTGCAGGACATCGTATTCAATTTATCCCTGCGGATGCTCGGGACATTTGCGGACGCGGAGGATGCCGCACAGGACATCCTGCTGAAAATGATCACCCATCTGTCCTCTTTTAAGGGGGACAGCTCATTGACAACGTGGGTATTCAGCATAGCGGTCAACCATCTGAAAACCTATAAAAAGCATATGTTCGCCCATTACCCGTTGAGTTTCGAATACTATGGAGACGATATTGAAAACGGGAAAATACGGGATGTGCCGGACCTCACACAGAATGTGGATACGGATATTCTGGCCGAGGAGCTGAAAATGTCCTGCACCAACGTCATGCTGCAATGTCTTGACACGGAGAGCAGATGTATTTTCATATTGGGAACGATGTTTAAGATCGACAGCCGCGTCGCGGGGGATATTTTGGATATGACTCCGGAAGCATACCGCCAGCGGCTTTCCCGGATACGCAGAAAAATGGCGGGATTTCTTGAGCAGTATTGCGGGGAATATGGAAGCGGCAGATGCAAGTGCAAAGACAGGGTAAACTACGCGATACAGAGTCATAGGATGAACCCGGCGCAGCTGGATTACACAAGGGCCGCGGAAATCCCCATTGAGACCTTGCTTGACGTGAAACATGCCATGGAAGACATCGACGATTTATCACGAAACTTTTCGTTCTGCAAACCCTATCAATCTCCTGAACGCACGAAACGCATGATGCAGGAATTCCTCGATTCGGCACAGCTTTCCAAGATCAGGAATTCTTAAAGGAGATGACAGAGGATGGACGCACGGATCATCACAAATTACTTGTCGGCATTGAGCGAGAACAACAACCGCGAGTGGTATCATGCCAACAAGGCCTATTACAAAGAAGCAAATGCAGAGTTTGAAGCGCTATTGCAGTCTTTGATGCGGGAGATCGGAAAGTTCGACAGCAGCATTCTGCACCAGAATCCAAAAGATCTGACGTTTAAGCTCGTAAGGGATACCCGTTTCAGTCACGACAAGTCTCCCTATAATCCCGCTTTCCGCGCTCATATCTCCTCCAAAGGAAAGCTGCCTGTTCCTGTCGGGTATTATCTCATGATCAAGCCCCATCACCAGTCCTTTTTAGGGGGCGGCCTGTTTGCGGATATCTTCAAGGACGCAACAGCCATGATACGGGATTACATTGCCCAGCATGGCGAAGAGTGGGAAGCAATCATCCACGAGCCGGAGTTCGCGAAACACTTTACCGTACAGGGCACGAGATTGAAGAATGTTCCTGCGGGATACGGCAAAGAGCATCCCCAGGCAGAATATCTCAAGTTGAAGAGCTGGTATCTTGAATACGCCCTCAGGGATGAAGAACTGGATCATGCAGAAGTATTCCTGGAAAAAGCGGCAGGTCTTTTCCGAATAATGAAGCCCTTCAATGATTATCTCAATCAGGCGCTCGCGGACTTCCGGATGCCTGCACGGTAATGGGCATGAATGCCCGGCTGCCGCCGTTTATATCCAGCATCCGGAGAGGCGATCAGAGAAGAAAACCCTTTCACCACGGTATGGGCCGCTGCTCAAGCGGCCTTATTTCTTGCGTTTAAAAGCGGCCTGTGGCCCCTTCCACTTCC
>JAUNJB010000049.1:16271-20193 GCA_030535375.1 Clostridia bacterium
GCGGCCTGTGGCCCCTTCCACTTCCGAAGCGCTTCACACTCCAAAGTTTTTCTGTGCTCGCTGCTCGGTTTTTCGCCCAATTTCCTGGCGGCCTGTGGCCGCTTCCACTTCCGAAGCGCTTCACTCTCCAAAGTTTTTCTGTGCTCGCTGCCCGGTTTTCCGCGCAATTTCCTGGCGGCCTGTGGCCCCTTCCACTTCCGAAAATTGCTGCAAATCACCCGCTTTGGGCGAACGCTCCCGGTTCTCTACGCAATTTCCAAGCAAAAAGCGGCAGGGCCGAAGCTCCCACCGCTCGATTCCGATTATCGTTTTTCGTCCTTTGTTTCCAGCAGGCGTTTAAGCGTCTTTTCCTCATCTCTTCCCATGACGACCTCATACACGCCCGCGCCGATCATCGCAAACATGCCCGCCAGGCCGAACAGCGGCCAGACATCCGAATACCACATCTCCTCCAGCATGGTGCCCATAAACAGCGGTACCATGCAGAGCACCAGCATCGTGATGCCCTTCGCCTTGCGCTTTCGCACCTTTGGGGCCGTGAGTTCGCTCAATTGGGTGAGCTTTTTGCGCAGACGGGCGCTGAGTGAAAAGCGTCCCTTCTTGATTCTCTCGTGGTTTTTCGGCTTCATCGCGGTCATCATCGTGTACACGCCCATGCCGATCATGCCGAACATGCCCACCAAGCCAAACATCACAGAGAAATCTTCCAATTCCCACACCAGCTCGCCCACGCCGCACATTATCATCATCGGCGCCACGCAGGCCGTGCACAGCGCCACACCGAGCGTCTGCTTGTGCAGGTATTCATTGCTCTCCTTGATGTACTGCGCGGCCTCGTCCTCGGTGAGCTGCGGCCAGCGGGAAACGCTCTGCTGCGCGCCGATGTCCGCCGTTTCCGTAAAGCCCTCCTCGCGCATCCAGCGGGGAATGCTGGAGAACTCGTACTTGACGCGCTCCACACAGTTTGTCTCTCCCATACCGCGCTCGTGCAGCTCGTCATAGCGGTCGAGCATCTGCCCCAGCAGATTCACCCGATAGAGGTCGGCCATCGGCTCAGCCTCAAATCCGCTCGACTCTTCGAGGATATAGCGCTTGAATGAAAGCGTCGCATCCTCGCGGGCGGCGCTTTGCCCCTGTGCCTGTGTCATGTCCTTCCCCCCAAATCCTTCACGACTTCACCAGCCAGAATCAGCCCCACCACGGGCGGCACAAAGCTCACGCTGCCCGGCGCATGCCGGCCGTTCGCCTCGTCCGCGACAATACGCATCGGTTCCTCCCGGGAATAGACCACCCTGTGGCGCTGCACACCGCGGCGCCTGAGCTGCGCGCGCATCACGCGGCAAAGCGGGCAGACGCTCGTTTCATAGATATCCGTCACCTCAAAGCGCGTCGGATCGAGCTTGTTGCCCGCCCCCATCGCGCTGATCACGGGCACACCCGCCGCCTGCGCGCGCACAATCAGCTCCACCTTCGCCTTGACGGTGTCAATCGCATCGACAACGTAGTCAAACTGCGAGAGATCGATCTCCCCCGCGTTTTCCGGCGTGTAAAACATTCGATGCGCCGTCACGGCCGCGCCGGGATTGATATCGAGCACCTGCTCGCGAATCACATCCACCTTCGGCCTGCCGACGGTGGATGTCATCGCCACGGCCTGACGGTTGATGTTCGTGAGGCTGACCACGTCGTCGTCATATACGTCGAGCGCGCCCACGCCCGCGCGCGCCAGCGCCTGCACGCAGTGCCCGCCGACGCCGCCGATGCCGAATACCGCCACACGGCTTCGCGCTAAACGGGACATGCCCTCGCTTCCAAAGACGAGGGCAGTCCGTGAGAATCGTTCATCCATATCAGAAATCGCAGTTGCCCGGCGTGCGCGGATACGGGATGACGTCGCGGATGTTTTCAATATCCGTCAGATACATCACCAGGCGCTCAAAGCCCATGCCGAACCCGGAATGCGTGCATCCGCCGAAGCGGCGCAGGTTCACATACCAGTCCATCTGCTCGGTAGAAATATTCAGCTCGTTCATGCGCGCGGTCAGCAGGTCATAGCGCGTCTCGCGCTGGCTGCCGCCCATCAGCTCTCCGGAGCCGGGCACCAGCAGGTCGACCGCCGCGACGGTCTTCCCGTCAGCGTTCTGATACATATAGAACGCCTTGATATCCTTGGGCCAGTCGTAGACGAACACCGGAGACTTGAAATACTCCTCCGTGAGGTACTTCTCATGCTCCTTGAAGATATCCTCGCCCTGCACGGCCTCGTGCTCAAACTGCTTTGGGGCCTTTTGCAGGATGTCGATGGCCTCCGCGTGCGTGACGCGCGCGACGGAGGAGGCGGTGAGCGTTTCAAGCTTCTCGATGAGATTGCTCTTGGCATAGCCCTGCAGGAACACAAGCTCCGGCATGGCCTTGTCAAGCACCTCCCGCACGATGGACTTGAGGAAGTCCTCCTCGATATCCATAAGCCCGTTCAGATCGCAGAAGCAGACCTCCGGCTCGATCATCCAGAACTCGGCCGCGTGGGTCTTGGTGTTGGAGTTTTCCGCGCGGAACGTCGGGCCGAACGTGTATACGCGCTTGTACGCCAGCGCATAGGTCTCGGCCTCAAGCTGCCCTGTGACGGCCAGCGCGGTGCCCTTGCCGAAGAAATCCTCCGCGGCCTTATAGGGCTTGCCCATCGGCTGGGTGGTCACGGTGAACGTGTTGCCCGCGCCCTCCGCATCGTTGGCCGTGATCAGCGGCGTATGCACGTAGACGTAGCCGCGGGACTGGAAGTAGTTGTGTACGGCCTGCGCCGCGATGGAGCGCACGCGGAACACCGCCTGAAACAGCCTCGTGCGCGGGCGCAGATACGCGATGTCGCGCAGGAACTCAAGCGTATGGCGCTTGGGCTGGAGCGGATAATCCTCGGTGCAGTCGCCCTCCAGGGTGAGCTCCTGCGCCTGCATCTCCAGCGCGCCGTTTCTCCCGGCGACGAGCTTGCCCGTCGCGCGGATGGCCGCGCCGTTGCGCAGCGCCTGCACACCCGCAAAATCCTGCACGTGCTCGTCATACACGATCTGCATCGCGGAGAGCACCGTACCGTCAAAAAACTCAATAAAGCCGATATTCTTCTGCTTGCGGTGATTGCGAATCCATCCCTGAAGCGTGACAACCCTGCCCTCAAACGCCTTCTCATCCGCCGCCACATCGCGCAGATCAAACACTTGCTGATTGCTCATATGCATCCTCTTTCCGCGCCCGTACCCCGCCGTGCGCGCTTTTTTGTCCTCTAGCTGATATGATAGCAAAAAAACCTATGAAACGCAAGAGAGAATTAGCCCCTGCCCGAAGCCTTCCTCGCCGCGCGCATTTCGCCCCATGTATACATCGCCAGGCCGACGATGACCGTGAGGCCGCCGACGAGCAGCGGCATGGTCACCCGCTCGCCAAAGAGCAGAAGCGCCCAGACCGCCGCGCCGATCGGCTCGCCCAGCAGCGCGAACGAAACGACATCTGCGCTGACAAAGCCGAGCAGATACGTCATCAGCGCGTGGCCGCCGAGCGTGCACGCCAGCGCGAGCACCAGAATGCCGCCCATCGAGGACGGCGTCACCCTGATGCCTCCTGTGAACGGCGAAATCAGCAGCAGGCAAAGCGCCGTCACGCCGTAGACAAACGTCATATAGCCGATGGCGGGCAGCTCGCGCCGGGCCGCGCGGCCGCAAAGCCAGTGGCCCGCGATGAACATCGCCCCCACGAGCGCCAGCACATCGCCAAGCGCGCTGCCATGCTCCCCGCTCATGGACAGAAGGCCGATCGCTGCCGCGCCGATGACGGCCACGACCGCGCCGGGAATCGCCTCCCGCTTGATAGGCTCATGCAGCAGCACCCCGGAGAGCGCCGCGACAAACAGCGGCTGCGTGCACACCAGCGCGGT
>JAUNJB010000219.1 GCA_030535375.1 Clostridia bacterium
GCAGTAAGATATCGCAGCGGTCGCTTTTTCATGGGCGGCCTCCTTTTTCTCGAATCTGCGTTCATTATAACAAAAACGGACGGCAAGTTCAACTCTCAGGGAACAATACGAAAAAACGGTCGTCATGCCCAGGCAGGCCACGCCGCCATGGGGCAGCCCATGGGACCTCACGAGATATGGTGACGCACATATGCGCGCACGGCTGATCCGCAAAAAATTGGGATTTCCAGGGCGGAGAATGCAGCCATAGCGATGGGCAGGAATACCGACATCGATCCGGCGTGCAGGAATTCAAAGCCCGTCATCGCGTAGAGATAGCTTGCCTGAAGACTTACGCCGCTCGCGGGAAGCAGGCTAAGCAGCCATGCGCTCACACCATCCGGCGCGAGCATATAGACGACCACCGGCAGGATGCAAAAGAACATGGAAAGCGCCATGGATGCCGCGCCGCTGTGAAGTCTGGCGGAAAACAGCAGCGTCAGGCTGACCGCAGACAGCAGTGTCAGACAGCCCAAAGCGGCCAGACGGATCTGGAATTCACCGACCGTCAGCGCCGGCAGGCTCGATACGGAGTAGAGCATCTGCAGCGACGTGTCCAGGCACGCCGTGCCAAACAGAGCGCGGGAGACGGCGATATAAAACGCCGTGCAAAGCGCAAAGGCCGATATGCAGACCGTCAGCGCGGCCGCAACCTTGACCACGCCCAGGTATACGCGGCCATGCCTCGCACATCGCAAGATGCTGTCAGCACCTGTTTGATATTCGCTCGAAAAGACGGGCGCGGCGATGACCGAACACAGCAGCAGCACCAGATACATAAGGATTTCCTGATAATCCATCACATTGGTGCTGCATCCTGTCTTGAATACAAAGGGCATGCTCACTTGACTGTACATCTTTGCGGCCGCCTTCTGCGCGGAGGGATGATCTTCCTGCTCCATGAGCATCAACGCGTTCAGGCGCGAAACGCAGGCCGCGTAGAACCCTTCGACCTCTTCGGGATCAAGCTCAAGCGCATCGGGCACCATCCCTGTGTCGGGATCTGCAAATGCCTCGCGGATGCGCCTTACCAGCGGGGAAACCGGCACGATCCGAAGGGTGTAGGCGTCATCCGGAAGCTCATAGTCATACTGCACGCCATATTCCCGCAGGCATGCCTGATAGGCATCCACGGCGGCGCGCGCCCTCTGCGGGGTGATGACGCCGGAGATCTCGCTTTGCAGCTCCTTCGCGTATTGAAGCGCGTCAGCGCCCCTCAGCTTCTTCTGGTTTCCCGCCTCGTCAAAGGCCGTAATTGTAAGAAATGTCATCGGCAGATAAGCGGTCAGCAGCGCGCATACCACGGCCGCGATCAGCAAAATGCGCGTAGAACGCGTTTTAAGCAGGCGTTTGATTTCCAGGCAGAAGAGCTTCATCAGTGATCTCCCCCTTCTTGCACATCCTGCGGAAACAGCCAAAGATACAGATCCTCCAGCCCCGGCGGAGTGCACCTGGATTGGGCGTCAACAGGCGCGTCGGCCAGATAACGCAGAGAAACACAGCCATTCTCCGCATTCCTGATCTGGACGATGCGGACGCGCCGCTCATAGGCGGCCAGCTCATTGGCCAGAACCGTGCATGAAAAGACCTTCCCCTCCACCTGCTTAACCAGCTCCCGAGCGGTGCCCGATGCGATCAGGCGGCCATCCTTCATCAATGTGGTGCGTCCCGCGATGGACTCGATATCCGACACGATATGCGTGGAGATCAGCACTATCCGTTCCTGAGCCAGCTCCGAAAGCAGATTGCGAAAGCGCACGCGCTCCCCGGGATCGAGTCCACTTGTCGGTTCGTCGAGGATCAACACGCGCGGATCGTTCAGCAGCGCCTGTGCAATGCCAACCCTTCGCTGCATGCCGCCGGAAAGCTTGGCGATCTTTTTTTTGCGGACATCCGCCAGCGTCAGGCGCTCCAGAAGCTCCTCCATCCTGCGTTTGGTTTGCTCTGCCGTGAGCCCCTTGAGCGCGGCCAGATAGCCGAGATAATCGCCCACCGTGAACTCGGGATAAAACCCAAATTCCTGGGGCAGGTAGCCTAGCATGGCCCGATAGCTGCCCCGAAGCACCTCGATGGATACGCCGTCGTAGAGCACCTGCCCGGAGGTGGGCTGCATCGCGCCCACAAGCATGCGCATGAGCGTCGTTTTGCCCGCGCCGTTTGCCCCGAGCAATCCCCAGATTCCCGGCGTCAGCCGGAGGGAAACATCCTCCACCGCGCATTTGTCCTTAAATACCTTGGTGAGCCGGTCGATATACAGTTCCATCGTCGTTCTCCTTTCGTCCTTACGCGGTTTGTACATCCGTCAGCAGGAAATGCCGGAAGGCGCCGTATGCCTGTCCTGCAAAGGCCAATCCCACCACCGCGCAAGCGATTCCGCCGTGCGCAGAGGCCGTCATCTGAAAGAGCTGCGGCGCCCAACGGCTGAGCGGCACGAGCAGCGCGGCCAATCCCGCGCACGCAGCCGCACACCAGGCTGGCGCGCGCGCCTCCCCGAGGCATCGCATCAGAAGGAGGCAAAGGCAGCCCGCGATCAAAAACGGCAGCGTCAGATACGGCCAAGCGCTGAGCGCATACCACGGATTGCGCAGCACGATCGCCATACCGGTTCCGCCCAGCAAGAGCACATCGCCCATGCCGATTGTCGCTCCCTTAGCCGCCAGCCAGCGGGCGGGCGAAATGCAGCATATCCGTTCGATTTCCCGCATGCGATACCGATTTGCGCGATAAGCGAACGGGATGGCCGTCATCCACGCCAGGATGGAGATCATGCACAGGAAGAGCGCCAGAAACCGAGGCTGATTCAGGTACGACCTCTGCGCGCAGGCGCGCATCATCAGCAGGCCCAGCGCCAGGCAGCCTCCCTGCGTCAGCCAGATTTTCCAGCCGGTAAGCCGCATATATACCTGCCAAAGCCGCAGAAAGCCGCTCTGTCCGCTGCCGCGGCTTTGGCGCAGCGCTTCCCTCGCCGAGCGCATCGCGCTGCGTATCCTGGTCTCATCGCATATCACCCCGGCCCTGAGGGCGCCGGAAAGGCGGTAATTGAGCTGTCGATTGGTCATCGTTCCACCTCCAGTTGCTTTTTGATCAGTTTGAGTGCCGTCCTCAGGCGGGACTGTGCCGTGCGCAGCGGCAGGTGCGTGATCTCCGCGATTTCACGCAGCGTGAGCTCCTGGGAAAAGCGCAGCAGCACGATCTCTTTCAGCTGTTCGGGCAGACAGCGGACGAGCCGGCGAATCTCCATGCTCTCCTCTGCCAGGTCGTAGCCGTCCTCCTCGCACAGCCATTCATCCGCCAGGGCCTCCAGGG
>JAUNJB010000050.1:0-11243 GCA_030535375.1 Clostridia bacterium
GCGCGGCGCCCAGCAGGGCGGAGCGCGCACGTTCGGCCAGAATGGCCCCCGTGCGGCGGGTGCCCAGGGCGGAACGCGCACATTCGGCCAGAACGGCCCGCGCCCGCAGGGTGCGCAGGGCGGCGCGCGTCCGATGGGCGGCCAGGGTGGCGCACGCCCGATGGGCGGCCGTCCGTCCGGCGGCCGCGGCGCAAAGGGGCCGGAGCTCATGCCCACGGTGGAGAAGGAGCGCGTCTCCAATTACGATCCGAACAAGAAGCTCCGCCAGCGCCAGCATGATCCGGAGCATCAGCAGGTGAAGAACCGCAAGCAGCTTGCGCGCGATAACGGCTATGGCATGGAGGACGATGTCGTCCGCGGCCGCCGCAAGAAGGGCCGCCAGCCCTCCGCGCAGCAGATGATGGCGCCCATCAAGATTGAGACCGCGTACATGACCGCCGAGACGATCACCGTGCGCGATCTGACCGAGCGCATCGGCAAGCCGGCCGGCGAGATCATCAAGAAGCTGATGCTGCTGGGCATCATGGCGACGATCAATCAGGAGCTCGACTTT
Organism: Clostridia bacterium; assembly: GCA_030535375.1. Taxonomy (GTDB): domain Bacteria; phylum Bacillota; class Clostridia; order Christensenellales; family Aristaeellaceae; genus Ventricola. The sequence goes on from JAUNJB010000050.1 coordinate 554, forward strand.
GATACGGCGTCGCTGGTCGCCTCCGAGTTCGGCGTGACGCTGGAGATGAAGCTCGACAAGACGGCCGAGGATGCGCTCTCCGCCGAGAACGTGGAGGATAACGAGGCCGATCTGGTCACCCGTCCGCCGGTCGTCACGATCATGGGCCACGTCGATCACGGCAAGACCTCGCTGCTTGACTACATCCGCAAGACCAAGGTCACCGCGGGCGAGGCGGGCGGCATCACGCAGCATATCGGCGCGTATACGGCCCATGTCGACGGCCGCCAGATCACCTTCCTGGATACCCCGGGCCATGAGGCGTTCACGGCTATGCGCGCCCGCGGGACGCAGGCGACGGATATCGCGATCCTGGTTGTCGCGGCGGACGACGGCGTCATGCCGCAGACGATTGAGTCCATCAACCATGCCAAGGCGGCGAAGTGCCCGATCATCGTGGCGATCAACAAGATCGACAAGCCGGGCGCCGATCCCGAGAATGTGAAGCAGGAGCTCACCCGCTACGAGCTCGTGCCGGAGGAGTGGGGCGGCGACACCATCATGGTGCCGGTTTCCGCGCATACCGGCGAGGGCATCGACGATCTGCTGGAGAACGTGCTGCTTCTGGCGGACGTGCTTGAGCTCAAGGCCAATCCGGACCGCAAGGCCCGCGGCGTGATCATCGAGGCGAAGCTGGATCATTCCCGCGGCGCCGTGGCGACTGCCCTTGTGCAAAACGGCACGCTCCACGTGGGCGACATGGTCGTGGCGGGCAACGCCTACGGCCGCGTGCGCGCGATGGTGTCCAGCCGCGGCGAGCGCGTGAAGAACGCCCTGCCCTCCACGCCGGTGGAAATCATCGGATTTGGCGGGGTGCCGGAGGCGGGCGACGAATTCATGGCCGTGGCGGATGAGAAGCTCGCCCGTCAGGTCGTCGAGGAGCGCGCCGCAAAGGCCCGCGCCTCCATGGTCAAAAACAGCTCGGCCTCCACGCTCGAGGAACTGTACAGCAAGCTCGAGGAGGGCGAGGTCAAGGATCTCAACATCATCATCAAGGCGGACGTGCAGGGCTCCGTCGAGGCCGTCAAGCAGTCGCTTGAGAAGCTCAGCAACAGCGAGGTGCGCGTGCGCACGATCCACAGCGGCGTCGGCGCGGTCACCGAGAACGACGTCATGCTCGCGGGCATCGACGGCGCGATCATCATCGGCTTCAACGTCCGCCCGGATGCGAAGGCACGTGAGGCGGCCACGCGCGATGGCATTGACATCCGCTACTATCGCGTCATCTATCAGGCGATCGAGGACATTGAGAAGGCCATGAAGGGCCTGCTCGCGCCGGAGTTCCGGGAGAATGTGCTCGGCCATGCCGAGGTGCGCAATGTGTTCAAGATCACAAACGTGGGCATGGTCGCCGGCTCCTATGTCACCGACGGCAAGCTCCAGCGCAACGGCCAGGTTCGCCTGCTGCGCGACAATGTGGTCGTCTACGAGGGCAAGCTGAGCTCGCTGCAGCGCTTCAAGGACGCTGTCAAGGAAGTGGCCGATGGCTACGAGTGCGGCGTCTGCCTGGAGAATTTCAGCGATGTCAAGGAAGGCGACATCATCGAGTGCTTCGTGATGGAAGAGATTCCGCGGTAAGCACGGCGTGAAAGCGGCGCATACTATGCGCGGCGCGGATTGCCGGCAAAAGGGTTTTCCGCCCCGTTGGAGGATCGGGTATCCCCGGCAGCGGCTTGAAAGCGAGCCCTGCCGCGGATCTCGACGGCTCCTGGCCGCATGCGCGGCGTTACATTTGAGGCGTTCCGGGGCGATGCGCGGCGCAAAGCCCCCGGGACGCGGCTGACGAGTTTTATCCGAGGTAGTTTTCGTGGCAACACAGCAATTTGAGCGCACCGACCGCATTGCATCCGAGATCATGCGCGAGGCGGAGCGGATCATCCGCGAGGATGTCTCCGATCCCAGAACGGAATGCATGTTCTCCATCACGCATGTGGACGTGACGCGCGACCTTCGCTATGCGAAGATTTACGTGAGCATATATGAAGAGGACAAACGCGAGCCGATGATGAAGGCGCTGAAAAGCGCGGCGGGCTTTATCCGCCACAATCTCGGCCGCAGGGTGCAGCTTCGCTATACGCCCGAGCTTCTCTTTGAGCTAGATACGACGATTGAATACGGCGTACATATCGCTCACCTGATCAATCAGGTGAGAAAGACGGAAGGGAGTCAGTCCGACGATGCAGAGGTTTGAGGATTGGCTTTGCAAGGTGCGTAAGGCGGAGCGCATGGCGCTGATCTCCCACGTGTCCCCCGATGGGGATACCGTGGGTGCGACGCTGGCGCTGCGCCTTGCTTTTTTGGCCCTTGGCAAAGCGGTTGATGTGGTTTGTGATGGCGATGTGCCCGGCAATCTGCGCTTTCTCACGGGTGCGGATGCTTATCTGAAGCCCGATCAGGCGAAAGGCCCGTACGATACGACATTGGCTGTCGACGTGAGCGACAGAAGCCTGCTGGGCAGGTCTGAGCCGGTGTTCGACAGCGCGCCCATGCGCCTTGTGATCGATCATCACGCGACAAACCCGGCGTACGGCGATGCGAACTTTATCCGCGGAGGCGAGTCCGCCTGCTGCTTGCTGGCCTTTGAGGCCATCGAGGCGCTGGGCGTGCCGATGACCGTGGAGATGGGCACCTGCCTGATGACCGGCATGTCCACGGACACCGGGCACTTCCAGTATCCCGCCACATCCGCGGCGACGCTGGCGGCGGCGGCCAAGCTGCGCGCCCTCGGCGTGGATATCTCGTACATGACGCGTGTTCTGTACCGCACGCAGCCCATGGAAAAGGTGAACCTGACGCGCATTGCCTATCAGAGGCTTCACTTTGAGTTGGACGGCCAGGTCGGCGTGATCGAGCTGACCCATGAGGACTTTGAAGAGACGGGCTGTACATTCGGTCAGGCGGACGGGCTGGTCAATCGTGCGCTTGAGGTTGAGGGCGTGCGGCTGGCTGTGATGGCCTCCGAGCGCGAGGACGGCATTAAGATGTCCCTGCGCGCCGTGGAGCCGGATACCGTGAACGACATTGCGGTGCTCTTCGGTGGCGGCGGCCACGCTCAGGCGGCAGGCTGCACGATCCATGCGCCGCTCAAGGATGCCCTGGCCCAGGTGCTCGACGCGATGGCGCATAAGCTGGGGTATCACGGATGAACGGTTTTCTCTGTGTGCTCAAGCCGCCCGGAATGACATCGAGCGACGTCGTCGTGCGTGTGCGCAGGCAGCTGGGCGGCAGGGAGAAGGTCGGTCATGCGGGTACGCTTGATCCGGAGGCGGCGGGCGTTCTGCCGCTGATGGTGGGCAAGGCCGCGCGCCTGTTTGATTATCTGGTGGAGAAGGAAAAGACGTATGTGGCGCAGATCAAGCCCGGATATGCGACGGATACGCAGGATGCGCACGGACGCGTCGTCGCGGGCAGCGGTATGCGCGCGACGCAGGCGCAGCTTGAGGCTGTGCTGCCCGGGTTCATCGGGGAGATCGGGCAGATTCCGCCGATGTATTCCGCGCTCAAGCGCGACGGCCAAAAGCTTTGCGATCTGGCGCGGCAGGGGATCGATGTGAAGGTCGAGCCCAGAAAGACACAGGTGTACGACATTGCGGTGACGCATGCGCTTCCGGACGGAAGCTTCATGCTGAAAATCCGCTGCGGTCGGGGTACGTATATTCGCACGCTTTGCCACGATATCGGCGCCGCCATGGGTACCCATGCGCATATGGGCATGCTTCTGCGCACGCGGACGGGGATGTTCACGCTTGACGATGCGCACACGGTCGAGCGCATTGCACGGACGGACGATCTTGCCGCTCTGTTTGTGCCGATGGACAGGCCGCTTGCGCATTTGCCGGCTGTCGCGGTCATGCCCGAGGCGGAGCGCTTTGTGCGCAACGGCAACGCGCTTACGCGGCGGGAGCTTTCGGGCACGGCGGCGCAGGGGCAGCCCGTGCGGCTTTATTTGAACGGACGCTTTGCGGGCATCGGCCGCATGCAGGGCGACGTCATGAAATTTGATGCAATGCTTCTGGAGTAGACAAAGACAATGAAACTGTTGACACATGAGAGGCAATGGCACGGCGGCGAGACGGTTGTCGCCTTTGGCATGTTTGACGGTGTGCACCGCGGGCATGCCCAGCTGATGCGCAAGGCGAACGAGCTGGCGGCGCTTTACGATTTAACCAGCGTGGTTTACACGTTTTCATCCCATCCGATGGCGGCCTATGCGCCCGGGAGCGTGCCGCCGCAGCTGGATACCCGGTCGGAGAAGGTGCGCTCCATTGCACGCATGGGCGTCGATGTGGCGGTGCTTCGCCCGTTTGACTGCGCCTACGCGTCGCAGACGCCGGAGGAATTCGTCCGTGCGTTTTGCGGCGCGCTGCATCCGCGCCACGTGGTCATCGGCTTCAATTACTCGTTTGGGTGCAAGGGCGCGGGCAAGGCGCAGGATATGATTCGTTTTGGCCGGCAGTTCGGGTTTGAGACGCATGTGGTCGACGAGGTGCAGGTGGATGGGGAACCCGTGTCCTCCACGCGCGTGCGCGCGGCCATTGCGGGCGGGGATATGGAGCTGGCCGAGCGGCTGCTTGGCCATCCGTATGCGCTGTGCGGCGTCGTGATGCACGGCAAACGGCTCGGCCGCACGCTCGATTTTCCCACGGCGAATCTCGACTGGCCGACCAATAAGGCCGTTCCGCCGCGCGGGGTGTACGCCGCGATGGCGTATGTCCGCGGGGCGTGGCACATGGCCGCCGTGAACATCGGCAAGCATCCCACCGTGCCGGAGGGAATGCCGACCATCGAGGCCAACCTGATCGATTATCAGGGTGCGGAGTTTTACGGCTGCCACATGCGCCTTGAGATCTGCTGCCGCCTGCGCGAGGAGAAGCGGTTCGATTCCCTTGAGGAGCTTCGCGCCGAGGTCATGAAAAACCGGGAACAGGTGCGCGCGTATTTCGGGAAAAGGATGCAATGAAAGGAAATTTCTGCAAAAAAATCGAAAAAACACGCGGAAGTTCTGTTTACAAAGCGGGGCTTCCGTGTTACAATATCTTTCGGTCTGAACCGTGCGCGCAGATAATCGCGTCTCCAAACGTTTTTCTATGCGTCCGGCGATTGGCAAATATCATTTTATTGGAGGTTTTTATCCATGGATAAGGCAACGAAGGAAGCTATCATCAAGGAATATGCCCGTCATGAGGGTGACACCGGTTCCCCCGAGGTGCAGGTTGCGCTGCTCACCGCGCGCATCAATCACCTCAACGAGCATCTCAAGGATCACGCGAAGGATCATCATTCCCATCGTGGTCTGCTGCTGATGGTCGGTCAGCGCCGCAGCATGCTTGAGTATCTCAAGCGCGTCGACATTGAGCGCTATCGTGCGCTGGTTGCGAAGCTGGGCCTGCGCAAGTAAGTTTCCGGGCTTTGTTCAAAAAAGGGCTTTGTCCCAGATGACCGTCGTTTGGGAGGCATGGTCGCCCAGGCGACGGTTTTTTTCGGGCTGCGAGGGTTCGCTGTCCGTGTGATGTGTGTTGGCAGGCAGGTAATTTGAAAGGAGATTCCCCGATGGTGAAGGTGTATACCACAGAGCTGGCGGGCCGCGAGCTTTCCCTGGAGTTCGGTAAATACTGCGGTCAGGCGAACGGCTCGGTGATCGTCCGCTTGGGCGACACGGTCGTCATGGTCAATGCGACCGCGTCCGAAACCCCGCGCGAGGGCCAGGATTTCTTCCCGCTGAGCGTGGATTTTGAAGAGAAGATGTATTCCGTGGGCAAGATCCCGGGCGGGTTCATCAAGCGCGAGGGCCGTCCGTCCGAGAAGGCGACGCTGACCTGCCGCCTGATCGACCGTCCGCTGCGCCCGCTGTTCAACAAGGGCATGCGCAATGACGTGCAGGTTGTGGCGACGGTGCTGTCCGTCGAGCATGACGTGCCGCCGGATATCCCCGCGATGATCGGCGCTTCCGCCGCGATCGCTGTCAGCGATATCCCGTGGGCCGGCCCGATCGGCGGCGTGTCCGTGGGCCTGGTCGACGGCGAGGTGGTCATCAATCCCGATGTGGAGCAGCGCGCCGTGTCCAAGCTGAACCTGACCGTCGCGGGCACCGATGAGGCCGTGCTGATGGTTGAGGCAGGCGCTAAGGAGATCAGCGAGGCGGACATGCTTCGCGCGATCCTGGCCGGCCACGAGGAGATCAAGAAGCTCGTCGCCTTCCAGAAGCAGATCGTCGCGGAAATCGGCAAGGAGAAGCGCGACTTCCCGATCGTGGAGACCGGCGAAGATGTCAAGGCCGCCGTGCGCGAGGACTTTTATGCGCGGTGCGAATGGGCATTTGAGGCGTTTGACCGCCATGAGCGCAGCGCCCGCGAGAAGACCGTCAAGGAAGAGGCGCACGCCAAGTACGCCGAGCGGTTCGAAGGCCGCATGAGCGAGGTGGATGACGCGCTGTATTACCTCAATAAAGAGGTCATGCGCAGAAAGATTATTCAGGACGGCGTGCGTCCGGATGGCCGCAGCCTCACGCAGATTCGCCCGATCTGGTGCGAAACCGGCGTGCTGCCGCGCGTTCACGGCTGCGGTGTGTTCACCCGCGGCGAGACGCAGGTCATGTCCATCGCGACCCTCGCGCCGATGAGCGAGGTGCAGGTCATCGAGGGCCTGGGCACCGAGACCAGCGAGCGCTACATGCACAATTACAACATGCCGCCGTATTCCACCGGCGAGGCCGGACGCCTCAAGAGCCCCGGCCGCCGCGAGATCGGCCATGGCGCGCTGGCCAAGCGCGCGCTTGAGCCGGTGATCCCGCCGGTTGACGAGTTCCCGTACGCCATTCGCGTGGTGAGCGAGGTGCTCTCTTCCAACGGTTCCACCTCTCAGGCATCCGTCTGCGGCTCCACGCTGGCTCTGATGGACGCGGGCGTGCCGATCAAGGCGCCCGTCGCGGGCGTGGCCATGGGCCTGATCAAGGATGCGGAGAGCGGCAAGGTTGCCGTGCTGACCGATATCCAGGGCCTGGAGGACTTCCTGGGCGATATGGACTTCAAGGTCGCGGGCACGATGAACGGCATCACCGCGATTCAGATGGACATCAAGATCAAGGGCATCGATGAGGCGATCTTGCGCCAGGCGCTGTCCCAGGCGCTCGACGGCCGTCTGTTCATCCTGGGCAAGATGCTCGAGGTGCTGCCGCAGCCGCGTGAGCATCTGTCCCCGTACGCGCCCAAGATCGTCAGCTTCATGATCAACCCGGAGAAGATCAGCGAGGTGATCGGCCCGCGCGGCAAGATGATCAACAAGATCATCGATGAGACGGGCGTCAAGATCGACATCGAGGACGATGGCAGCGTCTTTATCGCCACCTCGGATGAGGAAGCCGCCGCGAAGGCGCGCCGCCTGATCGAGGGCATCGCCAAGGACATCGAGGTCGGCGAGGTTTACACCGGCAAGGTTGTGCGGATGATGAACTTTGGCGTCTTCGTCGAGCTGCTTCCTGGCAAGGACGGCATGGTGCATATCTCCAAACTGGCCAAGGGCCGCGTGGAGAAGTGCGAGGATGTCGTCTCCATCGGCGATGAGCTCGAGGTCAAGGTTGCGGAGATCGATTCTCAGGGCCGCATCAACCTCGTGCGCAACGACATTCAGTACGACAACACGGATATGCCGCGCCGCAGCGCGCCGGGGCAGCGTCCGCCGCGCCGTGATGCGAACCGCAGAGGCTGATCTCATTTTGTGAAACCATGCGGGCTGCCGATTTCCCGGCGGCCCGCTTTTTGCATCATCTGCAAAGCGTGAGCATGAAATACGAGCAAAGGGGGAACATAACAAGAAATGATGAACGGAGGAATGAGCCGCATGTGCGAGGAGTTTGTTCTTTCCAACGGATTGCGCGTGGTTGCGGAGGTCATCCCGCATTTCCCGTCGGTGAGCGTGGGGCTGTGGATCGGCGCGGGATCGATGTATGAAACCCAGGAGGAAAACGGCCTGTCCCACTTTGTGGAGCATATGCTGTTCAAGAGCACAAAGAACCGGACGACGAAGGAGATCGCCGTGGAGATGGACGCCATCGGCGGCCAGGTCAACGCCTTTACGGCCAAGGAGTGCACCTGCTACTATGCGAAGGTGATCGCCGAGCATATGGAGCGGGCGATGGACCTGCTCTCCGACCTGCTGCTCAACGCCAGGATGGAGGAGGCGGAGTTTGAAAAGGAGCGCGGCGTCATCCTGGAGGAGATTGCCATGTGCGAGGACACGCCGGAGGATCTGGTGTACGACCTGCTTGCGGAGGCGTACTTCGGGGATCACGCGCTCTCCCGGCCGATTCTGGGCACGCAGGAGCAGATTGCCACGGTGACGCGCCAGGCGCTCATCGATTTCAGGAAGAAGCACTATCGTCCGGACAACACCGTGCTGGCCGTGGCGGGCCAGTTTGATCTGGAGCTTTTGCGCGCGCTGGCGGAGCGCTATCTGGGCGCATGGCACGCGGAGGGCGAAACGGCCGTTCCCGCGCCTGTCGATGTCTGCCGGAATCGTCTGCTGATCAAGAAGAAGGATATCGAGCAGGTGCACATGTGCCTGGCGTATCCCGGCGTGGCGCAGGATGACGACGATCTGTATCCGATGTCGGTGATGAACAATCTGTTCGGCGGCGGCATGTCCTCCCGCCTGTTCCAGCGCATTCGCGAGGAGATGGGCGCGGCATACTCCGTGTACAGCTTCCCGTCCACCTATACCAACTGCGGCACGCTGACCATTTACGCGGGTACCTCGCCGGAGACGGCACAGGAGGTGGCGGACGAATTGCACAGCCAGATCGCCAAGCTGGTTGAGGGCGGCGTGACGGACGAGGAATTTGCCATGGCCAAGGAGCAGCTCAAGGTTTCCTACGTGCTGGGGCTGGAGAGCAGCTCCTCGCGCATGTCCTCCATTGGCCGCAGCAAGCTGCTGCGCGACGTCGCGATTGATCCGCAGGAGGTTGTCGGCAAGATCGAGGCCGTCACCAAAGAGGATGTGGAGCGCGTCATCCAAAATACGTTTACAAGGCCGTTTGCCGCGTCGGCTGTGGGCAGAAACGTGGAGAAGCTGAAGCTGCTGTAAAGGGAGAAATACCATGAATCACGACGCAATCGCCGCAGAGCTGCACAATTACGCGGACGAGAAATACCGGAGCTTCTCAAGTCGGCTTCTGCCGGGCGTTTGTGACATCCTCGGTGTGAGGCTCCCTGAACTTCAAAGGATGGCGCGCAGACTGGCCGCGGGAGACTGGCGGGCCTATCTGGAAACGGCGAGGGACGATAGCTTCGAGGAGCGGATGCTCCAGGGGTTGACGCTTGGCCATGCGAAGGCGAGCGTCGAGGAAAAGGCCCCGTATATTGCGCGCTTTGTCGGGAAGATTGACAATTGGTCGGTCTGCGACAGCTTTTGCTCAGCGCTCAAGTCCGCGAAAACGGAGCCGGAGGCGATGCTTGCGCTCATCGATGAGTATCTGCCGTCTCACAACACCTATGCGGCGCGGTTTGCCGTCGTGCAGCTTCTCATGTATTATATGGACGGGATACATCTGGATGCGTCGCTTGAGCGTCTCCTGCGCGTCCGGGCGCAGGGGGAACCCGCGCAGATGGCGGTCGCCTGGGCGCTGAGCATCGCCTACAGGGAGGATGCCGGGCGCACGCTCCGTTTCCTGGAGGAGCGGGCGCTTTCGCTATTTGTCCGCCGCAAGGCATACCAGAAAATGATTGAGCTTTCCTCCACGACGCCGCAGGAGCGTGAGCGCCTGCGCGCGCTTCGGGATGATGGCGGGCTTAGAATTGTTCATAACTGCTGATGGATGCGCAGAAAAAACGGTTTTCAATTGGTCAATTTATTCAAATTGCATTTTTGATGATGTTCGTGTACAATAAATACAGCAGGGTGCCGCCCATAGCATTCATCATTTTTAATCTCGGAAGGAGCGAAAAAACTCCATGGAAGAAACCAAGAACGGAAGCCAGCAGCTCGCTGTCATTTCGAATATAAAGCCCAATACGCTGATCGATGAGATCATCGACCAGGGGAAGGAATATGTCAGGCTGATGAGCTATTATACGGGCGCGATGATGGAGATTGAGACGAAGTTCAAGGTGCTCAATATCGAATTCAACGCGCAGTTTGCGCGCAACCCGATCGAGGCGATCAAGACGCGGCTCAAGACGCCGGGCAGCATCTATGAAAAGATGCGCCGCACCGGCAAGCCGATCTCCGTGGATTCGATCGAGGCAGAGCTCAACGATGTGGCGGGTGTGCGCGTGATCTGCTCGTTTGTCGACGATATCTACCGGCTGGCGGACATGCTTGCCGCGCAGGACGACATTCGCGTGCTCCGCATAAAGGACTATATCAAGAATCCGAAGCCCAGCGGCTACCGCAGCCTGCACATGATCGTGGAGGTGCCGATTTTCCTGTCCGACTCCAAGAGGCCCATGCGCGTGGAGGTGCAGCTGCGCACCATTGCCATGGATTTCTGGGCGAGCCTTGAACACAAGCTGCGCTACAAGAAGGATATTCCTGCCGCGCATGCGCAGGAAATCGCGCAGGAGCTGTGCCTGTGCGCCGAGGTTGTCAGCAGAACGGATGAACAGATGCTTTCAATCAGGCAGCAGATTGAAAACGCGGGCAGCTGATCGGCGCGCCC
>JAUNJB010000050.1:11343-20145 GCA_030535375.1 Clostridia bacterium
TTCGGAAGTGGAAGCGGCCACTGGCCGCTTTTTGTGTATATGGAAGAAGCGGAATGATATTTGAATAACTCATTTTTAACTGTGGACTTTGTGACACATATCAAGTATAATAATGTTAATACCTATAAATTGTGCGCAATTTACAGATGGGAGCCACATTCAACTAGGGAGGAATCGTGATGACTGTACAGGAAATTGCCGTGATGCTCGATGCCGTGTGGCTGTGCTGTGAGGAAGAGGCACAGAGAGAGATCCATTCGGCCTTCGCCTCTGACATGATGAGCGACGTGCTCGCATACGTCAAGGAGGATACGCTTTTGCTCACCGGCCTGGTCAACAGCCAATCTGTCAGAACCTGTGAGATGCTCGACGTACCATGCGTCGTCTTTGTGCGCGACAAGGAGCCCCAGCCCGATGCCATCGAGATGGCCGTGGAGATCGGTCTGCCCGCGCTCAAAACGCCGTATACGATGTATGAGGTTTGCGGCAGGCTGTATGCGGCCGGGCTGCCTCCGGTAAGGCTGGTGTGAGCGTATGATGATCAAAGAAACATATCCGGTCAAGGCGGGCGATATGACGGCTGCCGGCGATGTGTCCGCGCGCATCAAGCGTCAGATGAAGCAGCTGGGCATCCAGAGCGCCATCATGCGCCGCGTATCGGTGTGCACATATGAGGCGGAAATCAATCTGGTCATCCACTCGCTCGGCGGGGAGATCGACTTTGAGATTACGGCGGAGGATATCCTCGTGCATGTGCGCGATGTTGGCCCCGGCATCCCCGATCTTCAGAAGGCCATGACCGAGGGCTGGTCGACTGCGTCAAACGAGGTGCGCAATATGGGCTTTGGCGCGGGCATGGGCCTGCCGAATATGAAGCGCAACGCAGATGAGTTCGCCATCACATCCGTTGTCGGACAGGGGACGGACATCTCCATGATCTTTCACATTTAAAGATGGCCAGGGAGGTGAACACATTGTCATATTATCATTCCGTCACGCTGAATAAATCTAAATGCAGGGGCTGCACAACGTGCCTCAAGCGCTGCCCGACAGAGGCAATCCGCATCCGCAACAATCACGCGCAGATCCTCAGCGCGCAGTGCATCGACTGCGGTGAGTGCATCAAGGTGTGCAGCTATCACGCCAAGATCGCCGTGACCGATCCGCTTGAATCCATCAAAAGGTTTAAATACACCATCGCGCTTCCAGCGCCGACGCTGTATGCGCAGTTCCAGGGCGTGCACACGCTGGAGCCCATCATCGCCGCGCTGTTTGCGCTCGGATTTACAGACGTATTTGAGGTGGCGCGCGGCGCGGAGATCGTCTCCTACGCCATTGCGCAGACGCTCAGGGAGGAGGATAGGCCGCGGCCTGTGATCTCCTCGGCCTGCCCGGCCATCGTGCGGCTCATTCAGGTCAGCTTCCCCGGCCTGATCGATAACGTGATTGATTTCGTCTCGCCGATGGAGGCCGCGGCAAAGATCGCTAAAGAGGAATTTGCCAAAAAGCACGGCGTTCCGATGGAGGAGATCGGTGCGTTCTTCCTGACGCCCTGCGCGGCCAAGATGACGGCGGTGAAATCGCCCATCGGACAGAAGACATCCTATGTCGACGGCGTGATCGCCATCAAGGACATCTATAAGGATATGTGCGTCGCCATCAAGAAGGGATTCGAGCCATTTGAGATCGACCGCGCGAGCGTCGTGGGCATCAAATGGGCGGTGCCCGGCGGCGAGGTGGAGGCCGTAGGCATCAAAAACTCGCTGTGCGTCGACGGCATCGACAATGTCATCTGCGTGCTCGAGCAGATTGAAAATGAGCGCTTCCGCGATCTGGCCTATTTTGAGGGACTCGCCTGCGTCAATGGGTGCCTGGGCGGGCCGCTTACCGTGGAAAACAGTTTCGTGGCCAAGAACCGCCTGCGCAGCGTCATGAACAGAACGGAGCAAAAGACCGTTCAGAAGCGGGACGTTTTCGAAAGTGCCTGCCGAACGCTGCGCATGACCGAGGAAATCGAGCCCAACAACAGCAAGCAGCTGGAGGGCACCATGAAGCAGCGCATCGAGCGCGCCGAGCGGATCGATGAGATCGAGAAAAGCCTGCCGGGGCTTGACTGCGGCTCCTGCGGCTCGCCGACGTGCCGGGCGCTCGCGTGGGATATCGAGCACGGCAGCGCGAACGAGCTCAACTGCATCTTCAGGCTTCAGGATCGAATCGGCAAGCTGGCGGCGGAGATGGTGACACTTGGCGCATCCACGCGCTTTAATGTGGAAAGCGGCACATCCAAAGAGACGAAAATACCCGATGACGAGGAGGAGAATTAGATGAAGATTTCCGAGTTTGAAAGGCTCTCCGGCGCCGTGTGCCTGACGGGCGAATATGAGGACAGGGAGATCGCCTGCGGATACACCTGCGACCTGCTCAGCCACGTGATGGGCCGCGGCCAGGCGGACATGGCGTGGATCACGGTGCAGTCGCATATGAATGTGATTGCCGTGGCCGCGCTGCTTGACTTTGCCTGCGTCATCATCCCGGAGAATCTGCCCGTGGAGGCGCCGATCATCGAGAAGGCGAAGGACGAGGATATCGTCGTCTTCTCCAGCGGCAGGACAGCCTACGAATTGGTGGAGATTCTCAGCCAAAACGGCGTGGCCTCCGCGAAAAAGGGATGAAGCTTTTTTGCGATCTGCACATCCATTCGTGCCTGTCTCCCTGCGGCGACGCGCTGATGACGCCGAATAACATCGTGGGCATGGCGTTTATCAAGCAGCTGGATGCGATTGCCGTATGCGATCACAACAGCGCGCGCAACCTGCCGGCGGTGAAGGAAGTGGCCGACATGATGAATGTGCTCCTGCTGCCGGGTATCGAGCTCAATACGCGGGAGGAGGCACACATGCTGTGCTATTTTAGGGATGTGCAGACCTGTCTTGATTTTTCGGACCGGATCTACGCGCATCTGCCGCCGATTCCCAATCGGGCGGAGTTCTTCGGCGTGCAGCAGGTGATGAACGCGCAGGATGAGGAGACGGCGGTGGAGGAAAGGCTGCTGATCAGCGCGCTTGATCTCAGCTTTGAGGAATGCGCCTCGCTCATCCACCGGGCGGGCGGACTGTGCGTGCCCGCGCACATCAACAGGGGATCAAACGGCGTTTTGAACGCGCTTGGGTTTTTGCCGCAGGGCGTCCGGTACGATGCGCTGGAGATTTCAAGGGATGTGCCGCCGCCGGCGATCGATACATCCGGGTACAGGATCATGCATTCCTCGGATGCGCATTATCTGGAGAACATCCTGGAGCCCGAATTTGCCATCGAGACGGCGGAGCGATCGGTCGACGCGCTGTTTGAGGCGATTGCCGGAGGCCCCCATTGTGCGGCGTAATTCGGCAAAAATTGACAGAATAATACGATTAGTATAGGCTAACATGGAGTCAATATGTTATAATAGAACGACGATCATTGGTTTCGTTTTTATCATCATGTAGAGATCAAGGGGGTTGTATACGACATGTCTTTGGAAAACAGGGAAAAGTTTGAGGCCCTGCAGAAGGTGATCGACGAGCTGCGGCACGAACCGGGCGCGCTCATGCCGATCATGCAGAGGGCCCAGGATATCTTCGGATATCTGCCGGAGGACGTCCAGAATTACATCGCGAAGGAGCTGGATATTCCGGTCAGCGATATCTACGGCGTGGCCACATTCTATGCGCAGTTCAATCTGGAGCCGAAGGGCAAGTACATCATCAGCGTCTGCATGGGCACGGCCTGCTATGTGAAGGGCTCCCAGCAGGTGCTTGACAAGCTTGAGGAGGTGCTCGGCGTGCCCGCGGGGCGCACGACGCCGGACGGCCTGTTCACCCTCAACGCGACCCGCTGCCTGGGCGCGTGCGGCCTGGCGCCGGTGATGATGGTCAACGACGATGTGTATGGCCGTCTCACGCCGGATCAGGTGCCGGATATCATCGCGAAATACCGCGCGTAAAGAGAAAAAGCCATGATGCGAGAATTAGCGGACAATATCATGGATATTGCCCAGAATTCGATTTCGGCCGGGGCAAGCCTGGTGGAAATTGAAATCAGCGTCAGCCACGAGAAGGACAGCATCGGCTTTGTCTTTCGGGACAACGGATGCGGCATGAGCCCGGAAATGGTGAAGTCCGTCGCGGAGCCCTTTACCACCACGCGCAAAACGCGCAAAGTGGGCCTGGGGCTGCCGCTGCTCTCGCAGACGGCGATGATGACGGGCGGCGACTTCGGCATTCAGTCCGAGGTGGGCAGGGGAACGACGGTCACCGTCAGCTTCGGCCTTTCCAATATCGACCGGCCGCCGATGGGCGATACGTCCGGCGCGCTTTTCAGCCTCGTGCTGATGAACCCGGATATCGATTTTGTGTTTGTCTATGATTACGATGGGAATCGGTTTGAGTTTGACACCCGCGAAATTTCGAAGATGGTCGCGCCGATTCCGCTCACAAATCCGGAAATCTCCGCTTGGATCAAGGAGTGCCTCTATCAGGAAATCTCAGAATTACATGGAGGGTTGTTTTCATGAAATCGTTAGCAGAGCTCGCTGCGATTCGCAGCAGAATGATTGAACAGGTCAACCTCAGGAAGGATGACAACATCAATACCCGCATCGTCGTGGGCATGGCCACCTGCGGCATTGCCGCCGGCGCGCGTCCGGTGATGCTCGAGTTTGTCGAGGAGCTCAAGCGCCGCGGGATCGACAATGTGACCGTCGCGCAGACCGGCTGCGTGGGCATGTGCCGCCTGGAGCCGATGGTGGACGTCTACGTCAAGGATCAGGAAAAGGTCACCTACGTCCACATGACGCCCGAGAAGGTTGCCCGCATCGTCAACGACCATATCGTGAACGGCAGGCCCGTTGAAGAATACACCATCGGCTATCAGGGCTGAGGCGGCACAGGCTGACAGGAGGAACACAATATGGATTTAATTCGTTCGCATGTGATGGTCTGCGGAGGCACGGGCTGTACGTCCTCCAATTCCGGCGAGATCATCAAAGAGTTTGAGCGGCTCCTCGAACAGAGGGGGCTCGACAAGGAAGTCAAGGTTGTGCGCACGGGATGCTTTGGCCTGTGCGAGGCCGGCCCGGTCGTCATCGTCTATCCCGAGGGCGCGTTCTATTCCCACGTGAAGGTGGAGAACGTCGCGCGCATCGTCGATGAGCACCTGGTCAAGGGCCGCATCGTCAAGGAGCTGCTCTACAAGGAGTCCCTTGAGAAGGGCAGCGACACCATCAAGTCGCTTGACAATGTCGATTTCTACAAGAAGCAAAAGCGCGTCGCGCTGCGCAACTGCGGCGTCATCGATCCCGAGAATATCGAGGAGTACATCGCTTTTGACGGCTACAAGGCGCTGGGCAAGTGCCTCACCGAGATGACCCGCGAGCAGGTCATCGACGAGATTCTCAAGTCCGGCCTGCGCGGCCGCGGCGGCGCGGGCTTCCCCACCGGCATGAAGTGGAAGTTCGCGTACAACTCCCAGTCCGATAAGAAGTATGTCTGCTGCAACGCCGACGAGGGCGATCCGGGCGCGTTCATGGATCGTTCCGTGCTCGAGGGCGACCCGCATGTCGTGCTGGAGGCCATGGCCATCGCGGGCTATGCCATCGGCTCCGACCAGGGCTATATCTACTGCCGCGCGGAGTATCCGATCGCGGTCAAGCGCCTGCAGATCGCCATCGGCCAGGCGCGCGAGTATGGCCTGCTGGGCAAGAATATCTTCGGCACGGATTTCTCGTTTGATATCGAGGTTCGTCTCGGCGCCGGCGCCTTCGTCTGCGGCGAGGAAACCGCGCTGATGGTCTCCATCGAGGGCAACCGCGGCGAGCCGCGTCCCCGTCCGCCGTTCCCGGCGGTCAAGGGCCTGTTTGGCAAGCCGACCATTCTCAATAACGTCGAGACCTATGCGAACGTTCCCCAGATCATCAACAACGGCTGGGAATGGTTCGCCTCCATGGGCACCGAGAAGTCGAAGGGCACCAAGGTCTTCGCGCTCGGCGGCAAGATCAACAACACCGGCCTGGTTGAGGTGCCGATGGGCACCACGCTGCGCGAGATCATCTACGACATCGGCGGCGGCTGCCCCAATGGCAAGAAGTTCAAGGCGGCGCAGACCGGCGGCCCCTCCGGCGGCTGCATTCCGGCCAGCCAGCTCGACGTGCAGATCGACTATGACAACCTGATTGCCATCGGCTCCATGATGGGCTCTGGAGGCATGATCGTCATGGATGAGGACAACTGCATGGTCGATATCGCGCGCTTCTTCCTGGAGTTTACCGTGGATGAGTCCTGCGGCAAGTGCGCGCCGTGCCGCATCGGCACCAAGCGCATGCTGGAGATTCTGGAGCGCATCGTCAGCGGAAAGGGCGAGGACGGAGACATCGAGAAGCTCGAGAATCTGGCCAATACCATCAAGGCAACCGCGCTGTGCGGCCTGGGCCAGACCGCGCCGAACCCGGTCCTTTCCACCCTCAAGTATTTCCGCCACGAGTACGAGGCGCATATCTATGAAAAGCGCTGCCCGGCCGGTCATTGCAAGAAGCTGCTCACGTATAAGATCGATCCGGCCAAGTGCAAGGGCTGCACGCTCTGCGCGCGCAACTGTCCGGCCGGCTGCATCAGCGGCAAAGTCAGGGAGGCGCACTACATCGATACCACAAAGTGCCTCAAGTGCGGCGCCTGCATGGACAAGTGCAAGTTTGGCGCGATTACCCGGTCCTGATAACGCCAGAAGGAGTGAGAGTACAACATGGCAATGGTTAATGTGACAATCGACGGCATCCAGGTGTCGGTTCCGGCCGGCACCACGGTGCTTGAAGCGGCTCACCAGGCCCATATCCACATCCCGACCCTCTGTCACCTCAAAGATGTCAACGCGATCGGCGCCTGCCGCATGTGCGTTGTGGATGTCGGCGCGCGCTCTCTGGCTGCTGCCTGCGTGATGCCGGTTTCCGAGGGCATGGTCGTGAAGACCAACACCCCCAATGTGCGCGCGGCGAGGAAGGCCGTTCTGGAGCTGATCCTTTCCAATCACGAGCGCAAGTGCCTCTCCTGTGTGCGCAGCCAGAACTGTGAATTGCAGGCGCTCGCCAAGGAATTGGGCGCGGATGAGAGCAAGTACGACGGGCCGAACATCAAGTATCCGCTGGATAGCTTTTCTCCGTCCGTCATCCGTGATCCCAACAAGTGCATCCTTTGCCGCCGCTGCGTGGCCGTCTGCCGCAATGTGCAGGGAATCGGCGCAATCGGCGCGATCAACCGCGGCTTTAAGACCATGATTTCTCCGGCTTTTGAAAAGAAGCTGGGCGAGACCAATTGCATCAACTGCGGCCAGTGCATCACCGCATGCCCCGTCGGCGCGCTGCGCGAGAAGGACGATACCGACAAGGTCTGGGATGCGATTTCCGATCCGGACAAGTTCGTCGTCGTGCAGCCGGCTCCGGCCGTGCGCGTGGCGCTGGGCGAGGAATTCGGCCTGCCGATGGGCACCCGCGTGACCGGCAAGATGACGCAGGCGCTCAAGCGTCTCGGCTTTGACAAGGTGTTTGACACCGACTTCGGCGCGGATCTGACCATCATGGAGGAAGCGACGGAGCTGGTTTCCCGCATCAAGAACGGCGGCGCGCTGCCGATGTTTACATCCTGCTCCCCGGGCTGGATCAAATACGTCGAGCACAATTTCCCGGAGCTGATTCCGAATATGTCCACCTGCAAGTCCCCGATGGAGATGGAGGGCGCGATCATCAAGTCCTACTATGCGGAGAAGGCCGGTATCGATCCGCGCAGCATCGTGGTCGTGGGCGTCATGCCGTGCACGGCCAAGAAGTTTGAGATCGCTCGCCCGGAGATGGAAGTGAACGGCCTGCGCTCTGTGGATATTTCGATTACCACGCGCGAGCTGGCACGCATGATCAAGGATGCCCGCATCGACTTCGCGAAGCTGCCTGACGAGGAGATCTTTGACGAGCTTGTGGCCGAGTCCACGGGCGCTGCGGCAATCTTCGGCGCGACCGGCGGCGTCATGGAGGCGGCGCTGCGCACCGCGGCGGACGTGCTTGAGAACCGCAGCGTGGAGAATGTCGAGTATCAGGCCGTCCGCGGCATCGAGGGCATCAAGGAAGCCACCTTTACTCTCGCAGGGCAGGAGCTCAAGGTGGCCATCGCCAGCTCCACGGGCGCGGCGAAGCGGCTGATCAAGCGCATCCAGGCCGGCGACGCGGACTACGCGTTTGTCGAGGTCATGGCGTGCCCGGGCGGCTGCGTCAACGGCGGCGGCCAGCCCATCGTCCCTGCGTATAAGAAGATGGAGATCGATCCGCGCATCGTCCGCGCCGGAGGTCTTTATGCCGAGGACGAGGCGAAGACCATCCGCAAGTCTCATGAGAATCCGGACATCAAGAAGCTCTATGCGGAGTACCTTGGCGAACCGAACGGCCATAAGGCGCATGAGCTGCTGCATACCACGTATACCAACCGCCAGAAATAAGCGGAAGGGGCGGACATTCCCTTGCCGTGGAATGTCATCCGCACGGGCCTTTGAGGCGGTGAATCAACGGTGATATCAAAGGGGCTGTCAGGCTGAAAGCCCAGGTATTCCTGGAATATCTGGACGGTTTGCCGACAGCCCCCCTGTTTGCTGGCCCGGGCATCATTGCAGCTCATGGCAGGGGCCGTTTTTCTCATGATGGCTGAGTTTTTTTCGCCTTTTCGGGGAAGAAAGGCCTTTGCCGATAAAAAACCGCCCTTGGTGTAACCCAAAGGCGTTTTTTTACTTTAT
>JAUNJB010000220.1 GCA_030535375.1 Clostridia bacterium
GGCACGGTCCGCTTCTGGTGACGCTGGATGTTGACGCATTCGCGGATCAGGATGCGCGTGATCCACGTGCCAAACATCCGCTCGTCGCGCAGCGTGTCCCGCCTTTCCCATGCCCGTGTGATCGCCTCGGAGACCGCGTCCAGCCGGTCGCTTTCGCCGCGCAGATAGCTGGCCGCCACGCGGTACAGGCTCCCCTGCATCGCTGTCACCTGCCGGGCAAACGCCTCCTTCTCCATGGCCGTTCCTCCTCCTGCTCAGTAGCTTATCCATGCTCTTCCCCATTCGCCCGTCCGGGCGGCGAGGGCATTTGTAAAAATCGGATGCGGGCACAGCCCGCTGTGTCCTGCTCAAGCGCTCTTGCACTTATTAGACGGTTTCAAGGGGCGGGAGATTCGGCGATTCAAAAAAAATTATTGCAGCCCCTTGATCGTTACCAAGCAGTATAACATGAAAATGATCCTGCGTCATTTTCGGTCCGGCGCAAGATCATTTTTCTGATCGATATGATACGTTTTTTCAATGCCCCTGCAATCATTTTCTTCATGACCGCTCATTCGGCATCCTGTTATTTTCTATTCTCGATATAAACAAGCGCATCTACTGTCTTCGGTTTAATATTCTTTCTCTGGAAATACTCGGCAAAATCACTATCTACCGAAATACGCTTTGTAATTGAGCTTCCAGAATGTACACCCAAAGAACTCGCACAATCTTCTGAAACATATAGGATATTCCCTTCCTCATCTAACACAGCCGCAACAACATAAATTCCGTATACTGTTTGATCTGTCGTATTGGTAAATGTCACATAAATATAGTCATCATATTCAGAATTGAAATCCCCAGCATTATAAGAAGCTTCGCATTCAAAATAAGTGGTTTCTTCACTGATTTTAGTTGTGCTTATCGAGAATTTATAGTCTCCAATGTCATCGGATTTGGCATCAATAAAAGACCAATCTTCAGCATAAGCATATTCACCGGGCCTGAGATAGGTCGGATATGCTCTTATATAGCTTGATGTATCAACAATATTGTCTTCTTTGTCGAATATAACAAGTTGACCTGCATCAAGGTTAATGGGCTCATCTCCCGTATTTTCAACCCTCGCAAATAAGTGCGCATCATTTAACGATCCATCAAATACGTAAAGATTCTTTTGTGTAATGCTGCGTTGTCCTTCTGCCATAGCAGACGACATTTGGCTGCAAAACAGCACTGCAAGAAAAATCCCGACAAGTTTTCTCATTTCATTTCCTCCTTAAATCGTCGCACACATGGTACTCATCATGTTCTAATTTCCTTTACCCGCGCTTCCGGTTCTTCTTTCCCCCCTTTTAGAATATACCAATTTGGGATATTTAAATTATACCACTTCGGTATAATCATGTCAATGGGAGGGATGTCGATGCGTTTAAAAGAATTAAGAAAAAAACGCGGCATTTCTCAGCTCAAACTAGCGATGGATCTATCCATGAATCAAAACAGTATCAGTCGCTATGAAAATGGAGAACGAGAAGCTGATTATTCCACCTTAATCCGAATTGCCGATTATTTCCATGTTTCCATTGATTATCTTTTGGAGAGAACGGATAACCCCTCATTTCTAGAATAAACAGAAACACACCGGGCCTTCATGCATAAGACCCGGTGTGTTTTGCTGATTATGGATTTACAGGATCAGATCATGCAGCCCCAGCGGCGGCACGTCCTCGGCCTTCTTGCCGAGCTTCACGCACTTCATCAGCAGCTTCGCGGTGTCGATACTGGTGACGCAGGCAATGCCGTATTCCACCGCCATACGGCGCAGGCGGAAGCCCGCGCGCTGCGGATCGCGGCCGTGCGTCGGCGTGGTGATAATCAGGCGAATCCTGCCGGAATCAAACAGCTTCGCCAGCGCGTCGGTATCCTCGCCGGGGCGCGGCACGGGCTGTGCGCCGACGTAATTGTGGTTAAACATGTGCGCGGTGCCCGTCGTCGCGTAGATTTCAAATCCGAGCGAAGCGAATGTCTCCGCGAGCGAGAGCGCCTCGCGCTTGTCGTGGTTGGCAATGGAGAAGAGCACGCCGCCCTCCTCGGGATGCGGAATCGCCATCTTGGTGGAAGCAAAGCCCTTGAGGTATGCCTCTTCCGCGGTCTCCGCCAGCCCCAGCGCCTCACCGGTGGATTTCATCTCCGGTCCGAGCGAAACCTCGACCTCCGGCAGCTTCTCAAAGGAGAATACCGGCATCTTGACCGCAACGGTCGGCGCGGGCGGGTAAAGCCCCGTGCCAAAGCCCATCTCCGGCACCTTTTCGCCCAGCGACGCGCGGACGCCCAGATCGACAATCGGGATGCCCGTGACCTTGGAAATGTAAGGCACTGTGCGCGAGGAGCGAGGATTGACCTCGATGATGTATAGATCGCCGGCATACTCGATAAACTGGATGTTCACCAGGCCGCGCACGTGCAGGCTGCGCGCGATGTTGATGGTGTAATCGGTGATCATGCGCTGAATGCGCGGCGCCAGATGCTGCGGCGGATAGACGGAGATCGAGTCGCCGGAGTGAATGCCTGCGCGTTCGATGTGCTCCATGATGCCGGGGATCAGCACGTTTTCCCCGTCACAGATGGCGTCCACCTCGATCTCACGGCCGAGCAGATACTTGTCCACCAGAATCGGATGCTCCTGCACGTTCATGTTGATGATGGACATGTACTCGCGGATATGCTTTTCGTCGTAGGCGATCTCCATGCCCTGGCCGCCGAGCACGTAGCTCGGCCTCACAAGCACGGGATAGCCCAGCTCGTCCGCCGCCCTGACAGCCTCGTCCGCGGTGAAGACGGTTGTGCCCTTGGGCTGCGGGATGCCAAGCCTGCCCAGCAGCTCGTTGAACAGCTCGCGATCCTCCGCGGCGTCGATATCCCCCAGATCGGTGCCCAGGATGCTGTAGCCCGCCTGGCGCACGGTCTTGGCCAGCTTGATGGCCGTCTGTCCGCCAAACTGGCAGACCACGCCGATCGGCTTTTCGATTTCGAGCACGTTGATCACATCCTCCGGTGTCAGCGGCTCAAAGTAGAGGCGGTCGGCGGTATCAAAGTCGGTGGATACGGTCTCCGGGTTGTTGTTGATGATCACGGTGTCAAAGCCCGCGCGCTTCAGCGCCCATACGCAGTGCACCGAGCAGTAGTCAAACTCGATGCCCTGGCCGATGCGGATCGGGCCGGAGCCCAGCACCACAACGGTCTTATGACCGCTGTTCTTTGCCTCCGTCGCCACGCCGTAGGTGCTGTAGAAGTACGGGCTGACGGCCTCAAACTCGCCGCCGCAGGTATCGACCATGCGGAACGCGG
>JAUNJB010000051.1 GCA_030535375.1 Clostridia bacterium
TTTTTGCACTTTTCACCATTTTTTAATTTGCGCTTAACATTTCAAAAAAACGTGCTATAATGATGTGTTACTGAGATTGCACTGCCGATAAGGAGATTGACCATGTTCAAAACTCATGCTCACCGCACCATGGATATGACGTCCGGCCCTTTGCTGACAAAGGTTCTCTTTTTTGCGCTGCCGATCATGCTCTCCGGCATCCTGCAGCTGCTCTTCAACGCGGCAGATACGATTGTCGTCGGCCGCTTCGCGGGCAATCAGGCACTGGCCGCGGTGGGCTCCGTCGGCTCGCTGAACAACATGATCATCAGCCTGTTCGTCGGCCTTTCCATCGGTGTCAACGTGCTTGTTGCGCGTTTCACAGGCTCCCGCGACAACGAGAGCGTATCCGAAACCGTGCACACCGCCGTGCTCCTCTCGCTGATCGGCGGCGTGCTGCTCGCGGTGCTGGGCGTGGTGCTTGCGCGGCCGCTGCTCACGCTGATGGGCTCGCCGGACGATGTCATCAACCTGGCCGTGCTCTACGTGCGCATCATCTTTGTCGGCATGCCCGTGCAAATGCTCTACAACTTCTGCGCCGCCGTGCTGCGCGCCGTAGGCGACACAAAGCGGCCTCTCTATTTTCTGACGGTCGCGGGCGTGGTCAACGCGCTGCTCAACCTCTTCTTCGTCATCGTCCTGCACATGAGCGTGGCGGGCGTTGCGCTGGCAACCATCATCTCCCAGGCGATTTCCGCCGTGCTGGTCACCCGCTCGCTGATGCTGATGGACGGGCCGACGCGCCTGCACCTGCGCCGCCTGCACATCAACATGCGCATGCTCGGCCAGATCATCCGCATCGGCCTGCCGGCCGG
This sequence comes from Clostridia bacterium, assembly GCA_030535375.1. Lineage (GTDB taxonomy): Bacteria > Bacillota > Clostridia > Christensenellales > Aristaeellaceae > Ventricola. The sequence goes on from JAUNJB010000051.1 coordinate 855, forward strand.
CATTCAAAGCTCCGTCTTCTCTCTGTCCAACGTGGTCATCCAGTCCTCGGTCAACAGCTTCGGCTCGGTGGTCATCGCGGGCAATGCCGCGGCCATGAATGTGGGTAATTTCGTATATCAGGCCATGAACACCTTCCAGCAGGCGATCACCTGCTTCGCCGGACAGAACATCGGCGCGCGCAAACCCGCCCGCGTGATTTCCTCCCTGAAAGCCTGCCTCTTCTGGGCATTTTGCTTTGGCGTCGTGCTGGGCCTGCTCACCTGCGTATTCGGCACAACGCTGCTGGGCCTGTTCACCAGCGATCCGGCCGTCGTCTCCGCGGGACTGGAACGGCTGTACATCGTCTGCGGCCCATACTTCCTCTGCGGCGTGATGGACGTGATGACCGGCGTGCTGCGCGGCATCGGATACTCCCTGCTGCCAATGATCGTCTCTCTGCTCGGCGCGTGCGCATTCCGCATCCTTTGGGTGATGACGGCGTTTGCCGCTGCGCCGTCGATGACCTGCCTGATGATCTCTTATCCCGTCTCCTGGGCGCTGACATTCATAGTGCTGGCCATCATCTTCACCGCCCTGTGGAGGAAACTGAGCAAGGGGTATACGCCCCAGGAGCTCAGTGAGCGATGAGCTCCGCCCTTCACGCGCTGGCAACCGGATCTGTCCCGTCTTCGGGCACATAAAGGGGCAGTCAGGATCGGAATGATCCTGACTGCCCCCTTTATTTCATTTACATCAGGCTGAACGCCGCAACCAGCGGGAACAACACAACCGCCAGCACCGTGCCCAGCGACAGGGTTGTGGAGACATACTCCCCGTCCTCACGCAGATCCGCATACAGCGGAATGATAAACGGAGCGGGCAGCGTGTACTGCAGCAGCAGCGCCAGCATGAGCAGCCTGTCGTATGGGATGACGGCAAACAGCACAAGCGAGACAAGCCCCATCACGACGGCCATCACCGCCAGGCGCAGCCCAAGCGTCACGGCGACCGGGCGCAGCAGCTTGCGGCTCACCCTCAGCTGATAGCCCACCACAAGCAGGATCAGCGCGGAGGTCGGCGCGGTGATGAACGAGATCATCGACATGAGCACTTCGCCAAAGCCCGTCGGCGCAATCGCGCGATACACGCCCAGCGCCCCCAGTACGATGCCCAGCAGCATGCCGATGCACGCCTTGTTGGTCAGCATATTGCGCGCCATCGCCCCGGGAGACATCTTCTGCCCCTCGGCAGACTTGAGCGCCGCCAGAAAGACCGTGTAGGCAAACATCGTCTGACCGATATCCACCATCGCGTAGGTTGCCGTCCTGTCCGCGCCCGCCAGCAGCGCATAGAGCGCATAGCCGAGCATACCGCCCTCAAACGAGGTCATCAGCAGCGGCATAAACCGGCCATACGGCTTCACAAATCTGCGCAGCACATAGCCCGCCGCAAGCGACAGCAGGCATCCTGCGAACACCAGCACAAACACCAGCAGCAGCTTGCCGCTGTATTCCGCCGTGAAGAACGCCTGAAACAGCACCACGGGCAGCAGGATATCGCCAATGATCGCTTTAAGCCCGGCATGGCGCTCATCATTCAGGATACCGCACACGGCGCACAGGCGTCCAAGCGCAATCATCACCAGCACGGGCAGCACCATGCTCAGAATCTGAGTGACCATATTCTCTTCCCCCTCTTCTGCAAAAATGGGAGCCGGCGGCATTCAGGCGCACAGCTCCCATGGTGTTCTCGCTTTTTCAATCAGGCATGCGTCGCGTCCACGTAGAACTCGTAGGCCTCCTTGTCGGTCGCCTTGTGATGGACGATCATGCGGATCGCCTTGGCCATCTCGACCGGGTGCTCGCTCTGGAAGATGTTGCGGCCCATATCCAGGCCGCGCGCGCCGCCCTGAATGGATCGATACGCCAGCGTCAGCGCCTCATCCTCCGGCAGCTTCTTGCCGCCGGCCACGACGATCGGCACCGGGCACGCCGCAACGACCTCCTCAAAATTGTCGCAATAATAGGTCTTCACCAGCTGCACGCCCATCTCCGCGACGATGCGGGTGGCAAGCTTGAAGAATCGATCGGTGCGCTCCATCTGCTTGCCCACGGCCACGACGCCCAGCGTCGGGATGCTGTATCGCATGCCCGCGTTGATGCAGCGGGAGAGATTGTCGATGGAGGAAAGCTGTCCGTCCGCGCCGATGAAGGTCTGCACGGCGATGCAGTCCGCATTCATGCGGATGGCATCCTCAATGTCCACCGCCACGACCTCATGGCTGAGGTCTTCGTTGAGCATGGACGAGCCGGAGGTCACGCGCAGCGCCACACCCTTGCGATACGTCGGAGAAACGCAGGTGCGCAGCGCGCCGCGCGTGCCCATAAACACATCCACCTGCTCCTGGAGCTGCGGAATCACCAGATCCAGGCGTTCAAGCCCCGCGGTAGAACCCATGAAATATCCATGATCAAACGCAAACATCACCGTGTTTCCGCTGACCGGATCAAAAATGTTGGAAAGATGACGCTTCATCCCCCAATCAAGGTTGTTGGCGCCCTTGACATGGAAGCTGCCCTGGTTGGCAAACGGTTCGCTCGTATGATAGTCCTTTGCGACTTTCAGTCCATCCTTATCAGCCATGGAAATCAATCTTCCTTTCTATGGTTCATTTAAAAATTCATGTGAATCAGCTGTTCCCCCGCCCGGAGCGGGAGCAGAGGCAAACGCCGCGTCACGCCGCGGCCTTCACCACAAGGGGAGGGGCCCGAAAGGGCTCCTCCCGTAAAGGGGTTTTGCAGATTAGAACGGATAGTCCGCCACGTTCTCAGCGGTGAAGACAACGCGCTCGGGCAGCAGCACGACGCCGTTGTTCTCTTCAGCGGTCTCCTGGCCGGCGACGAGATCGCCATTGGCAAGGATTTCGACGGTGCCGATGCCGGGCACGTCAACCGTGTCGCCAACCTTCACGGTGTTGCCGGCAGACACATAGGCGGCCAGGTAGCAGCCCAGAGCGCCCTGGATGCCGCAATCCCACAGGCCCCAACGGGTGCAGATGCCGTTCTCCAGATAGGTGGTCATGCCGGAGGGCGGGCAGAAGCCGGTGATGGTCACGTCCTCAGCGGTCAGGCCCTTGTTCTGGGCAGCGCCGCACTGGCCGGGCAGAGCAGTGGAGTCGTTGCAGATGATCAGGTCGACATCGGGATAAGCCTCGAAGATGGACTCGCCAACGCTGACGGACTGCGCCGCATCCTGGTTGGAGTAGTACGGATCATGCACGGCCACCCAGTTCGGATAGTTCTCTTTGATGTACTCGTCGCCGGCGACGTACCAGGAGTTCTGGTCGGCCACGGACGGGTTGGAGAAGTGCCACACATACTTCACTTCGCCGGTCACGTCAACGCCGCGCTCCTTCAGGGACTCAACGCCCATTTCAACGAGCATCGGGCCAAGCACGTCGGCGGTGCCCTGAGAAATCATCAGCGCACGGGCGTTCGGGGAAACGTCGGAGTCCCAGGTGCTGACATAGATGCCGGCATCCTGCGCTTCCATCAGCTTCTCGTCAAGAGCGGTCGCGTCGACAGAGGAGATGCAGATCGCGTCCACACCCTTGTCGATCGCCTGCTGGATCAGCTCCAGCTGGGTGGTCACGGAGGCGTCCGGAGAGCCGATGTAATCGACAGTCAGGCCCCACTCGGCGGCGTACTTCTGCGCGCCGTCATTCGCGGCCTCGAAGAAGGAGTTGCCGGATACCTTGGGAATGAAGGCCACGGTCATGCCGTCCACCGGGCTCTTGCCTTCGGCAACAGCGGCGGAAGCCAGCGTGAGCGCCATGCACAGCACAAGGATCATCGCCAGGATCTTTTTCATGTTTGAGTTCCTCCTAGTTTTTTTATTTATCTCAAGAGGAGCTCTCAGCGCCTCTTGAAATTCAGAAGATTTACATCCGCTCTATCGCCGTTTGAACAGGCGCGAGAGCATGTGCTGGCCGGCAATCTCGCGGCCGAGCACGACCAGCACCAGGATGATGCCGACGGGCAGATCCAGATTCTGGGTACTCACATTGAAGCACAGCGGCAGGCCGTAGCGCAGAATGCAGATGATCAGGGAGGCGAGCACCGTACCCAGGATGCTGCCCTTGCCGCCCGTGTTCAGCGTGCCGCCCAGCACGACGGCGGTGATGATCGCCAGCGTATAGCCGGAGCCAAGGTTGTACTTGGCGGAATTGACATTGGATGTGAGCAGCGTGCCGGCCAGCGCGGCGCTGACGGCGGAGAGCACATACGTGCTCATGATGACGGCGCGGGTATGGATGCCCGAATACTCCGCCGCCTGCTGATTGACGCCGATGAGATACAGGCGCTCGCCGTACTTGGTGCGGTGAAGAATCACGATGCACAGGAGAATCAGCACGACGTAGATCACAATCTGAGTGGGCACGCCCATGATGTCGCCCTTGCCAAGAAAACGGAAGCCGACGAATTCGCCCGCGTCCGTCTTGGCCGGGAACCCGCTGATGCCCTGATAGGCAGGCGTGGCGGACATGCCCGATACCAGCAGCGCAAGCCCCGAATACAGGAAGCTGCCGCCCAGCGTCACCACCATGGGCTGCACGCCGCAGTAGGCGATGAAGAAGCCGGAGAGCGCGCCGCACAGGGCGGCCACGACCGCCGCGATCAATACGGCCAGCCAGACGTTCATGCCGGCGTCGCTCCACAGCACGCCGATGATGATACTCGTCAGGCCGATGATGGAGGGAGCCTGAATGTCGATGCCGCCGGTAATCATGACCAGTGTGACAAACAGCGAGATGATGCAGACGCTGATGTAGTTGACGATACTGTTCATGATGGAGGCGGGCCTCAAAAACTTAGGATTGGCCGCGCCGAATACCACAAACTCCAGCACGAGGAATACCAGCAGGAACACTTCCCAGCGCTTAAAGACCTTTTTCAGCAGCGTTTTCATGCCTTGCCGCCTCCTTCCGGGACGTTCTCCGCCGTTCTGGACAGAAGGCGCTTTCTTCTGGACATTTCAACGGACCGGTGCTGCGCCAGCGCATCCACCACGACGATGACAATCAGCATCACGCCGGTGATGGTGTTGTCATAGGTGGAGGGCAGGCCGATAAAGACCAGCAGCCGGCTGATGGAGGACATGATCACGGCGCCCAGCGCCGCGCCTATCATGTTGCCCAGTCCGCCGGAAAGGGAGATGCCGCCCAGCACGCAGGCCGCGATGGCCGTCATCTCGTAGCCGTTGCCGGCCACCGTCATGACCTGGCCGTACTTGGAGGCAAACACGAAGCCGCCCAGCCCGGCGAACAGACCGCACAGCACATAGGCCAGAATCTTCGTGCCCAGCACGGAAATGCCCACCAGGCGCGCGCCGCCGGCGTTATCGCCCACGGCAATAAAGTACTTGCCCTTGCGGGTCTTGGTCAGCACGATATGGGAGATGGCCACCAGCGCCACGGCGATGGCATAATACACGGTGATCTCCGCAAACAGGGTCTTGTTGCCATAGCTTGCGATCGCGCCGCCGAAATTCTCCACCGTGCGGCCGCCGGTCAGGATGTAGACCAGGCCGCGCACCACGCTGTTTGTGCCCAGCGTAAAGATGAGGGAGGGCACGCCGAAGTAGGCCACGCCGATGCCGTTGATCAGGCCGATGAAGGCCCCCGTCGCCAGCGCCACCGCGATCATGACGGCCACGCTGCCGCCCTGCTGGGCGATCAGGCCGGTCATGGCGGCGGTGAGACAAAGCGTGGAGCCGATGGACACGTCGATCTCGCCCGTCATGATGACGAACGCGATGCCGACCGCCAGGAGCGTATACATGGTCGCCGTGTTAAAACAGCTGATGATGTTGGAATAATTCAGGAAAGCCGGGTCCGCGATACCGGTAATCAGAAACAGCAGAATCAGGAAGATCAGGCTGGACATCCACCGGGCTTTGAACAGGCCTTTCAGTTTGCTCATTGTCACACCGTCCTTTCATGCCCAATGCCGAAGGAGGCGCTGGTGAGAACATCCTGCGTAATTTCCTCGCGGCTGAACTCGCCGTTGATCCGGCCCTGGAATACCGTGATGGCGCGGTCGGCGAGCTCCACAACCTCTTCAATATCGGAAGAAACCATCAGCACGGCCACGCCTGCATCCTTGAGCTGGCGGATGATGCCGTACACGTCGCTGCGGGCCGCCGCATCGATGCCGCGGGTCGGCTCGTCCAGAATGACCACCTTGGGATTGGTGGAGAGCGAGCGGGCGATGACCACCTTCTGCTGGTTGCCGCCGGAGAGGCTGCCGATCAGATCCTCCAGCGAGACGACCTTGGTTCTGAAATCGTCCACATATTTCTGGGCGATCTGCTTTTGACGGCGGCGGTTCATGTTGATCCTGCCGATTTCCGTGCCGCCCAGCAGCGCCGAGGTGGTGTTGGAGGAAATCGAGCGGATCTTGAACAGGCCGTGATTATGCCGGTCCTCGGGCACGAAGTTGATGCCCTCCTGGAGAATCCGTTTCGTGGGAAGGCCCGTGATATCCTTACCGTCCAGCGTCACCGTGCCGCCCAGGGTCTTGTCGCGGCCAAAGATGGTGCTGATGAGCTCGGTGCGGCCCGCGCCGACGACACCCGCGATGCCCAGAATCTCACCGGGATAAAGATCAAAGGAGACGTCGCTGAAGCCATATCCGGTCAGGCCGCGCACCTGCAGCACCGGCTTCAGCTCGTCATAATGCACCGGCTCGTATGCCCGGTCCTCCCCCTGCTGCGTCTGGGCGTCCTTGGGCAGCAGGCCCTGAATCAGCATCTCCTTGGTGAATTTCTCCACCGGGCCCTCAAGGGTGATGAGGCCGTCGCGCATGATCGCCACATCGGTCGCGATTTCAAAGACCTCGTTGAGGCGGTGCGTGATATAGATCATGCTGATGCCCTTGGCCTTGAGATCGCGCACCACCCTGAACAAAGCCTGCACCTCTCCGAACGTGAGCGCGCTGGTCGGTTCATCCAGGATGAGCACCCGCGCGTTGCGCATCATGCCGCGCAGCAGCTCAACCAGCTGCTGCTCCGCGATGGAGAGCGTGTTGGCCTTGCGCTGGAGATTGAGGTTAAAGCCCAGCTCCTCCATGTGCCTGGCCAGGCGCTTTTTGAGCTCATTTTCATTCTCATGGAAGCCCATGAGAATATTCTCAAGCACCGTCATGTTGGGGAAAAGAAGCGGCTCCTGCGGCACGAGATAGATGCCACTGGCCAGGGACACGGAGGGCTTGCCCAGCCTGACCGGCTGGCCGTCGATCCGGATTTCGCCGCTGTCGGTCTCATAGATGCCCATGATGATCTTCATCAGCGTGGACTTTCCGGCGCCATTGCCGCCGATGAGCGCAACGACCTCGCCCGCGTTCACGCTCATATCGATCCCCTTGAGGACGACGTTCTGCCCGAACGCCTTGCGGATTCCCCGCACCTGAAGGCGAGGCACGGCCGCTGTCTCATTCATGTTTGCTGCCATGTCGTATACTCCTGCGCTAAATCGTTACAAAGGTTTTTTTAAAACACTTTTTATCACTGTCCCCATTGTAAGCATTTCTGTGCATCTTGTCAAGTATTTTTTCATTTAGTTTGCCCACTTTAGATTTTTATGCGAATTTTCTCTTTCATTTTGTAAAAGAATTGACATTTGCGCCTGTCGGTGATATACTCATCTGTGTAAACAATTGTTCGGTCAGCAAATTATTGTTCCATTATTCTGAACAAGCGGAGGTCGGCCCCTTGAATTACGAAGAGTCGCTGATGGTCAAAGCCGCCTGGTATTATTATTTTGAGAATATGACGCAGCAGGCTATCGCGGACAGGCTGTCCATCAGCCGCATGCGCGTGATCAAGCTGCTGGAAACCGCCCGGCAGACCGGCCTCATCCAGTTCCGCCTCCGCTCGGACGGCGTGGGCATGATCGAGCAGAGCCGGGATCTGATGCAGAAGTATCATCTCAAGGATGTCTTTCTCATTCCCGAATCCGAGGATGAGGCGCAGCTCAACGAGTCCATCGCGCGCGCGGGGGCCATGTACGTGGCCGACCGCCTGGGCGACAATGCCTGCATCAACGTCGGCTACGGGGATACGCTCAGCCGCACGCTCAATCATCTGGCCACCATGGTGCAAAACCCCGTGACCTGCATCTCCCTGACCGGCGGCGTTTCCAATTATTTGCCCAACACGCGTTCCCACATCTTCAATGCGCGGCTCTATCTGATGCCGGCGCCCCTGCTCGCCTCTTCCCCGGAGATGGCCGCCGCCATGCGCGCGGAAAGCTCCGTCAGCGAGATCATCCGCATGGCCGATCTCTCCTCCTTCACGCTGGTGGGCATCGGCGCTATGGATGAATCCGCGACCATCGTCAAGTCCGGCATGCTCAGCCATAACGATCTGTTCTACCTGCGGATGAACCATGCCGTGGGCGATGTGCTGTGCCACTTCCTCGACAGAGAGGGCCAGCTGCTCGCCACCCCGCTTGAGGATCGCCTCATCTCCACCCCGCTCTCCCGCCTCAAGGCCATGCAGAATGTCGTGGGCCTGGCCGCGGGCGTGCGCAAGGCGGAGGCCATCCGCGCCGTGCTGCGCGGCGGCTATCTCGATGTGCTCATCACCGATGAGCCCACCGCTGCCCTGCTTCTCAGGGACGGCTGATCCGTCCTATTGATATCGGCTTCGTCATATGATCACCACAATTCAGAAAGGATGGGTTTTATGTCCAAGACACTCATGGCCGTGGATGCGGGTACCGGCAGCGTCCGCGCCGTTCTCTTCAGCCTGGATGGCGAACAGCTCGGCTGCGTTCAGCAGGAATGGACGCACAAGGAGGACCCCCGCTATCCCGGCAGCATGGATTTTGACTGGACGCATAACTGGGAGCTGGCCCGCGGATGCATCCGCGGCGTGATTGAGCAGACGGGCGTTGACCCCCATGACATCGCCGCCGTCTCCACCACCTGCATGCGCGAGGGCATCGTCCTCTACGACAAGGACGGCCGGGAGATCTGGGCCTGCGCCAACGTCGACGCCCGCAGCGACGACGAAGTCGCCCAGCTCGTGCGGATGAACCCCGAGCTTGAAAAGACCATCTACCGCGAATCCGGCCAGACCTATGCGCTGGGCGCGCTGCCCCGTCTGTTCTGGGTCAAAAACAAGATGCCCGAGGTCTACGAAAAGACCGCGCTGTGCACCATGTTCAACGACTGGCTCATCTACAAGATGACCGGCACATTCTCTTCCGAGCCTTCTAACGCCTGCACCACCGGCATTTTCGACCTCAAGGCCCGCGACTGGGACGATGAAATCGCCGCGAGCATCGGGCTCAAGAAGGGCATCTTCCCCAAGGTTTACGAATGCGGCAGCATCGTCGCATCCGTCAGCGCGCAGGGCGCGCAGCAGACCGGCCTTTGCGAGGGCACGCCCGTGATCGCCGGCGGCGGCGACGCGCAGCTGGGCTGCGTCGGCGTCGGCGTGGTGGATGCCAACCAGGCGGCCATCTTCGGCGGCAGCTTCTGGCAGTACGAGTACAATACCGACGAGGCAAAAACCGACGAACACTGCCGCGTGCGCGTCAACTGCCACAGCGTTCCCGGCATCTGGCAGTACGAGGCGCTCGCCTTCAAGCCCGGCATGGTCATGCGCTGGTACCGCGACGCATTCTGCACGCAGGAGAAGGAGCAGTCCAAATCCTGCGGCCGCGACCCGTACGACCTGATGAACGAGAAGGCGAAGGACATTCCCGCAGGCTGCTACGGCATGATGTGCGCCTTCTCCGATGTGATGAACTACATCTCCTGGCGCCATGCCAGCCCCACGTTCACCAATTTTGATTTCGATCCCGAGAAATACAACCGCTACACGTTCTACCGCGCCATCATGGAGAACACCGCCATGGTCACCTACGGCCACATGCAGCTCGTCCGCGAGTCGACGGGCAACATGCCCGAGGAGGTCGTCTTTGCGGGCGGCGCGTCCAAGAGCGCGCTCTGGTGCCAGATCCTGGCGGATGTGCTCGGCCTGCCGGTCAATGTGCCCAAGGTCAAGGAGGCCACGGCGCTGGGCGCGGCAATCATGGCCGGCTACGGCGTGGGCATCTACGAGAGCATTTCCGACACCGCGAAGAAGCTCGTGCGCTTTGAGCAGCGCTACGTCCCCAACGAGGAAAACCACAAGGTCTACATGCAGATGTACGAGGTTTGGCGCAGGATGTACGCGCGTCAGCTGCAAATTGCGGACGACCGCATCACCCGCTACATGTGGGCGGCGCCGGGCGTCTGATCAATATCAATCTGGAGAGGGAGAATGAACCTATGTATATCATCAACGAAGAGGATCGCGAGTATCGCTTTGGCGACAGCGGCCCCAAGTATCTGATGAAGGGCCCGCGCATGAACTTCGCCCTGGTGCAGTTCCAGGCCGGGCAGGACTTCAAGGCGCACTATCACAACATCATGGAGGAGAACTTCTTCATCCTGGAGGGCGAGGTCGACATCGTCGTGGACGGCGTGGTCAACCACCTGCGCCCCGGCCAGATGATCCACATTGAGCCAGGCGAGATCCACTATGTCATCAACAACACCGACAAGCAGGTGAAAATGATCTCCACGCTCGCTCCGTACGTCGATCCGGACAAGGTGGAAGTTGAAAATTACACCTACTAAAGCGCAAAACAAACGGGCTGCCGCCCGGGGAGCCGAGTCATCCTCCGCTCTCCGGACAGCAGCCCGTCTGCTATCCTCATCTTGTTCAGTTCTTAAGGCGTATGACCAATCCCTCGCGCAGCCGGGCAAGCATCTCGGCCACACGCTCGGCGCTGAATGCATTTTTGCCGGATGCCTGAACCGCAGCCAGGCCGTGCGCAAAGACCCACAGGCTGGTGCAAAGCTCCTTCGCCGCATCCAGGGACAGGCCTTCGCTCTCCGCCTCCGCGCGCACAATCGCCTCCATCAGCTCACTATTCATCGCCGGGCTGTTCTGTGCCTCGCCCATGCGCAGGAACAGATGCGCAAACAGGCAAGGCTGCTCGCCGGCAAAGCGCACGTAAGACGCACAGCTGCGCTCAAGCGGATCGCCCTGCGACGTCTCGCTCGAAATGGACGCTTCAAAAGCATCCCGCGCCTTTTGATCCAATGCATTCTTGAGATCGTCCATGCCTGCAAAATAGCTGAAAATGGGCTGGGTAGAGCAGTTGAGCGCTTTTGCGACAGAACGCGCGTTCACCGCTTCCATCCCTTCCCTACAGAACATGGCAAATGACTTCTCCAGAATCATTTCCCTTGTAATTCTCTGTTTCGGCGGCATATATCCACTCCCTGTCTCTTATACTCCAAATTGAGGATTTTGCATTATACTATCATATTCTTTCCTTTTCGTCAACACGGGCCAGCGCCCCTTAACCGGCCATTAACTGGCAGGTTTTGCTTCACGATGTACACAAAATTTTGTGTACAAACCTCTGTGCCAGCTACATTTTTTCGTCCATCTACGCCGTGTCGAAAAACAGCATTTTTCGCCAAAAATTCGGAACAATTTTTTCCAAAACTTTTTTTCTCATCGCTGCACCATTTCATGATCTCCCGATTTCATCCTCTTATTTTAGTATGTGTCCGCCGGGCAGGCGGGATACATAGATATTGACACATCCGCAAAAAGAGACGATAATAAGGATAAAACAGCAGCCAAGGAGGGCACGCGTCATGAAGGGCGACAAACTGTACATGCAAGCATTCCGCGAAATCCGCGCCTATATTCTCAAGAACGGTCTGTGCCCAGGCGATCTGCTGCCCAGCGAGCAGGCATTGTGTGAAATGCTTGGCGTCAGCCGCAACGTTTTGCGCGAGGCCATCAAATCCATGGAGCTGATGGGCATGGTCGCGGCCCAGCCCGGCCGGGGCACCGTGCTGCTCCCCTTCAGCCTCGATTTCATCTTTCAAAACGTCATCCTGAGCACGGCGGGGGAGGATCACCGCGCCATCGGCGAGATGCTGGGCATCCGCAAAAAGCTGGAGCTCTCCTATATGTACGACGCCTACGCCGCGCTGACCGACGCGGACATCCGTGAGCTGCGCGCCATCTTTGAAACGATGCGCCGCAAGTGGAGCGAGCGCACCACCTTCCACGCCGACGACAGGCTGTTCCACATGTCCCTGTTCAAGGGGCTGAACAATCCGACACTGCTCTCCCTGATGGACGCCATCTGGTCCGTCGACGAGAATTTCATGCAGGAGGAAAAGGTCAAATTCCTCAGCGCCTCGCTGACCAAGCACGAGAACATCGTCCTTGCGCTGGAGGCGCATAACCGCGACGCGTTTGTCGCCGCGATGATCGCCCATTTCGCCTCGCACAAGTATCTCGTCGGCCGGAAGAACTTTGCCGAGCTCTGATTTCCACATTCATCCGAATCTACACCGAGGTATCACCGTCATGAGAATGCTTTTGCCCCTTCTTCTCGCCCTGCTCCTTCCCCTCTCCGCCCGCGCCGAAACGCTTTCCCTCGAAGAGGTGAGCGGCGCGCAGGAGGCCATCATGCTCGACGCGTCCGCACAGGATTCCGCTGCACAGGATTCTGCCGTGCAGGACCCCGCCGCCCGGGAGGATTTCATCGACCGCATCATCGCCCTCGCACAAGAGCTGTACGACCGCGCCGCCGGCAAGGCCCAGCGCGCGCAGTACAGCGGCGATATCTACATCTGCAAGAATTTCACCGTGCACCTCTTCCGCGAGACATGCGGCGATTTCCGCATGGCCGCTTATCCGGACGTGCCGCTGGTCATCCCGAACAATCAAAAAAAGGAGGACTGTGCGCCCTACGTCTACGGCATCGAATGGCAGGATGTCGCCGCGGAGGACGGCAACCCCTTCTACGCGGCCGCGTCCTTCCGCTACGACGACAGTCTCAGCAAAGCCGAGAACGAGGAGAATGCCCGCGCATTCTTGCGCCAGGTTCAGCGCGGCGACTATTTCCAGATGGCCGCCAATTACTATTACGGCGTCGGGGCGCACAGCATGATCTTCATCGAGGATTACGACCCCGAAACCGACACCGTTCACTGGACGGATTCCAACATGAAGGGGAAAAGCATAGGCGGCGAGCGCTACGCCTACGTGCAGTACAACGCCGAAAAGGAAATCGACTGGTTCGTCGATGCCTTCTGCCGGAAGAAGTACGGCGCGACGCTCTATCGCCTGCGGGACGACATCGTATACGCGCAATGAACTTTCGATCGCCATACGCAACAGCACCGCCGCGCCGGAATCCCTTCCCGCGCGGCGGTGCTCTTCTCATTTCATTTCCCCAAATGGCCGCGCGCCGGACAGCGCCGCCCCCGGACAGCTCGGCGCCGCATCAATACAGCTCCGCGTTGGCCCTGGCCTGCTTGCCGGCCGCCTGGTCATACGCCTGCTGATAGAAGAACTCCTGTGCGTTCAGCGGCACATCCCTGCCCGGCTTCAGGCGGGTATAGCAGCCGTCGCTGTCCAGCACTCTGGCCTGCACATTGTCGTGCAGCATCGTTTCGAACATCGCGAAAATGCGCTCGCGCAGCGCCTCGTCCTGGATCGGCGCGGCAACCTCGACACGGCGCAGCGTGTTGCGCGTCATAAAGTCCGCCGAGGCAATGTATACCCTCGCCCGCACGCCGCTGCCAAAGATGTAGATGCGCGAATGCTCCAGGAAACGGCCGACGATGCTGCGCACGCGGATGTTCTCCGTGGCGCCCGGCACGCCGGGAATCAGGCAGCAGATGCCGCGGACGATCAGATCGATCCTGACACCCTCGCAGGATGCGCGGATCAGCCGGTCGATGATCGCCTTGTCGGTCAGCGAGTTGATCTTGACGCCGATATAGGCATCCTGCCCGCTGCGGGCGCGCACGATCTCCCCGTCGATCATCGCGAGCACCTTGTCCTGGAGGCAGTGCGGCGCGACGAGCAGATGGCGCGTCTCCTCCACGGTTTCGCCCTTGGCCAGCGCCTTGAATACGGCCGACGCCTCGCGCCCGATTTCCTGATCGCAGGTCATGAGCGACAGATCCGTGTAGATTCTGGCGGTCTTCTCGTTGTAATTGCCCGTGCCGATCTGCGTATAATAGTGCGTTTCCCCTTCCTCCCGCCGGGTGATCAGGCAGAGCTTGGAGTGCACCTTGTAGCCGTCCAGCCCGTAGATGACATTGCAGCCGGCATTCTCCAGCCGCCGGGACCATTCGATATTGTTCTCCTCGTCAAAGCGCGCCTTGAGCTCCACAAGCACCAACACGTCCTTGCCGTTTTCCGCCGCCTCGATCAGCGCCTCGACCACCTTGCTCTGCTTGGCGACGCGGTAGAGCGTCATCTTGATGGAGACGACCGCATCGTCGTTGGCGGCCTCCTGCAGCATATCCAGGAAGGGCTTCATGCTCTCATACGGATAGGAGAGCAGCTTGTCGCCCTCGCGCACCTGCGCGAGGATGGAGCGCCCCGTCTCAAACTGCGGCGACCGCTGCGGAATGCGCCGCTCATAGAACAGCTCGCTCTGCTGGCGCACAATGTCCTGAATCTGGAAGAGGAACGACAGATCGAGCGGCGTATTGTTCCTGAAGACGTACTCGCGCTTCACATCCATGTATTTGCACAGCGTGCCCACGATATCCCCGTCGAGCTCGCGGGAGAGCTCCAGGCGCACAGGCGCCAGACGCCTGCGCTTCTTGATGAGCTCCACCATGAACTCACGGTAATCGATATCGTCGTCATAGAGGGCATCCGCATCGATATCGGCGTTGCGCGTCACGCGGATCAGGGACTTTGACTTGACCGTGTATCCCTCGAAGACCTTCGGGATGAAGTGCAGGATCAGCTCCTCGGCAAGCATATAGGTTCTGTTCTTGGCGGATACCTCGATCAGCCGCGGAAACACGCCCGCCGTGCACGGGATGATGCCCAGCTTCTGCTTGCCGTTCTTGCGCTCAAGCACGACGACCGCATAAATATCCTTGTTGCGCAGGAAGGGGAACGGCTGACGGCGGCCCACGATCGTCGGGGAAATCAGCGGCGCGATCTGCACGTCAAAATACCGCTCCAGCTTCTCGCTCTCCTGCCGCCCGATCTTGCGGAAATCCACCAGGCGCACGCCCACCCCCTCCAGCTGCTCCATCAGCTTGGCATAAATGGCGTCCTTGCGCCGGTTGAGCTCCCGCACGGCGGAGAGCACCGCGTCAATTTGCTCGGCAGGCGTCATGCCCGTCTTATTCTCGCGCATTTTGGGCGCCATGATCTCCTGATCGATCAGCGAACCCACGCGCACCATGAAGAACTCGTCGAGATTGCTCTGATAGATGGAGGCAAAGCTCAGCCGCTCGCAAAACGGCGTGGTCTCGCTTTCCGCCTCCTCCAGCACGCGCTCATTAAACTTGAGCCACGACAGCTCCCTATTCATGAAGATCGTGTCCATGGTATGCATCCTTTCGTATCATCCGGCGCGCCCGGCATTCGCCCTTCGCCAGGCGCGCATTTTTTCTTAATATTGTTGATATTATAGCGGAGGTTCAGAAAAAAATCCAGCGTTTCCGGCGCAAGCCCGAAAATTTAACATAACAGGCCGCCGCATCTGCCGATACTCCGGCCCATCGCACGCGCCTGACCCATCCAAAAGTGCAGGGGCAGTCACCTGCCCCTGTGCTTTTCCTTCCGTTTCTGCTGTCGGAGCGCGAATTGACGCTCCGCCTCCAGTTCCCTTTGCTCGCGCGAGAGCGTCTTTCGCTCCTGCCTGAGCTGTTCCCTTGAAAGCGCCAGCGCCTGCTGCGAACGCGTGCCCACGCCCTCGCGCGCAAGATGCCTGCCCGCATCCCGTTTCGCGCGCTTGGGGTTCATGCTCCGCATCCGCCTGACCGCCTCGACAGCCGGGCTGAGCTCATCCGCAAAGTGGTTTTTGAGCACCCAGGCGTAGACCTCCGCGTCCTTCGGCTCCGCGCCGAACACATGCCTTAAAGCCGTCAGCCTTCCCCCGCAGACGCGCTCGATCACGCCCACGAAGAACGGGTCCTCAAAAAACACAATCAGCGTCATCGAATTCTCATCCATACAACGGTTCCTCCTTTTGGATTTCTCCGCAAAGAAGGGACGACCAAGGAGGAGGGCTACTGGCATCCGGTCGGATGCGCCCGGACTACCAACCGGGCTGCACGCGGGCAGAACGCACGTTGTGTTTTTATCTTTGCCCTTTTATTATACAGGACATGCCGCGCAAAGTCCACAAAAAGAGACGCCCTGACGGCAAAACCGCAAATTTTCGCGTCACATGCCCTTCGATCCGTGATATAATTAGTTATCACTAACTCATGCATCCTACCGCATGATTTGAACAGGAGGATACACCCATGGTGATTACCGCAGTCGCTGTCGGCACGCGCGGAGATGTGGAGCCGATCGCCGAACTCGGACGTGAAATGCTCAGGCGAGGGCACGCCTTCAGCATGCTCGCCCAGGAAAAATTCAGACCCCTCATCGAATCCAGGGGAATCCGCTACATCCATCTGGACGGCGACGCCGATCATGTCATGCAGTACCTGGTGACGGATTACAAGGGCAGTCTGGACTTTTTGACCGGCATGCTCCGGCTGCACCGCGAAAACCCCCGCATCATGGAGCAAACGGTACAGGCCGTCAGGGGCTCCGACCTGGTCATGTACGGGCTGTGCGCCGGCTTTGCCTATCACGCCTGCGAGCTGCTCTGCATTCCCTGTGTGCGCCTGTTTTACAGCCCCTTCGACCGCACGGATCTTTACTCCCTCTACGATCCCGGTCACCGCAAGCCATCCGTCGGCAGAAGCTACGCCATGATCGAGCCCGGAATGAACCTGCTCACCTGCCTGACCCTGAACAGTTGGAGAGCATCGGCCGGCCTGCCCAAATGGACGCTCTCCAGCGACTACCGGATGCAGAACGGCCGCAGGATTCTCACCTTTTATCCCGTTTCCCCGCTGCTCATGCCGCCGGACCCCGCGTGGGGCGATCACATCCATGTCACCGGATACTGGTATCATCCGGAGGAGGATGCGGCCGCATATGTCCCGGACGCCCCGCTTCAGGCATTTCTTGAAAGCGGCAATCCGCCGATTTTTGTCGGCTTCGGCAAAGCGGTATCTCCCGAGCTGGCCGCGCTGCAAAGGATGACCGTCGAGGCGCTGAAGGAGCTGCGCATCCGCGCAGTCGTTCAGGCGGATCAGATCGCGAAGGCGGACAGAGACGGCGACGGCTGCTTGCATTTTATCGGGGATGTGCCGTACAGCTGGCTGTTTAGCCGGGTAAGGGCCGTTGTGCATCACGGCGGCTGCACGACAAACGGCCTTGGCATCTGGGCGGGCTGCCCAACGCTTGTCATCCCCCTGGCGCTCGACCAATACTATTACGGCCGCACCATGCACGAGCTGGGCCTCGGGCCCGCGCCGCTGTACATCCGCAAAAAGCTCTGCTCAAAAGAACAGCTCAAATCGGCGCTCATGGAATTGACGGACGAGCGTTATGCCCGCATCGCCAAGGCGCTGTCCGCCCGCATCCGAACGGAACGCGGATGCACGCTCGCCGCCGACGCCATCGAGCAATTCCTGCATGCCGCAAATAGCGCTCCGCAGGATTAAGCCGCGGCCCCTTTCTTTCTGCCCGCGCTTTTTTACATGCCGATAAATGCCTTGAAGCGCCGGGCGCTCACGTTGAGCACCAGCTCCTCATCCATATCCGCCTCGCGAAGCATCTGCCGCGCCGCATCAAATGTGCCCACGGCGCTGGGATCGTGCGCGTCGGAGCTGACAATCACCGGCACGCGCAGCCGCTTGCACAGCGCCAGCATTTTGCGGTAATTCTCCCTGTGGTGAAGACGCCTTCCCTCCGGCTTGCCAAAAGAGCTGTTGTTGAC
Source organism: Clostridia bacterium (assembly GCA_030535375.1). Lineage (GTDB taxonomy): Bacteria > Bacillota > Clostridia > Christensenellales > Aristaeellaceae > Ventricola. The sequence goes on from JAUNJB010000051.1 coordinate 18,749, forward strand.
CTCCAGCGCGACATGATAGGCCTTCGCCGCCTCCACCAGCCGCTCGTAGTCAAGCGGCGTGTGATCATCGTCCGGATGGGAGACGAAGAACACGCGCTCATGCTTCATGCAGGCAATCAGGTTATCCGTGTTGCCCTCCACGCCCTGATCGCGGTAACACTGGCGATGGATGCCCACGATTCCGTAATCGAGCGGCCGCAAATAGCGCTCCTCCAGGGACAGCTGCCCGCCCTCCAGCACGTTGATCTCGCATCCATGCAGAACCTCAACGCCATCGATAAACCGCGGAACCGCCTCCAGATTCAAAAAATAGAACGGATGACACGTTCCCGGGATTCCGGGGCCGTGCTCCGTGATGCCCAGCAAACTAATTCCCGCCGTCTTCGCGGCAGCGGCCATCTCGCGGATCGTGCCATAGGCATGGCCACTGGCCAACGTATGCGTGTGCGCGTCGACCACATAAGGCGTATTCATATCCATCCCTCTTTCACCGTCTCTTTGATCCTTTGATTTTCTCTTTTATGCCATTCCCCGATGAAAAGCCCCCCATTGTCCCTTCCATAGTCGCATGAGGAACACACTTTTGCCGGGCCGGAGGAAAAAGGGAACACCCCGCTCCTCCCGAGCCCCTCTTTCACTTCCCTTTATCCCTCGAAACAGCCGGGCGTGCGCCCTTAGCCCCGGAGCCGGAAACGCAGTCCCCGTATTTTCCTTCCCCCGTGATTTCCATCCCGCAGATTCAGGCAGCCAAACAGAAATCAGCATTATTATAACCTTATCCTGCTTTTCATGCAACCGATAACCGCCCCACCATGAATCACCCTGCCCCCTGATGACCTCAAAAACCCACTCATCACAGGGCCATCACCGCTCAAGCCTGCCGGAGGAGGCGCCTTCCCCCGTTCTCCTCACGCTTGCCAGGGCTTGAGCTATACCCCTGCGTCCAAAAAGCGCGCCGTGCGCTCTCCCTCTTCCGAAGCGCTTCACACTCCGAAGTGTTTCTGTGCTCGCTGCACGGTTTTTCGCGCAATTTCCTGTAAGTCAAAAAAGCGCGCCGTCGCGCTCCCACTTCCGAAGCGCCTTTCACTCCAAAGTGTTTCTGTGCTCGCTGCACGGTTTTTCGCGCAATTTCCTGTAA
>JAUNJB010000052.1:0-2075 GCA_030535375.1 Clostridia bacterium
TCGTGCAGCACCTCATGCAGCAGCGTGCCGCCGTTGATGCGGATGGCATAGCGGCCGATCGTGCTGCTGCCGGAGTAAAAGTCGCCCACCTTGCTCACGGTGATGAATTCGCCCGCCGGCGTCTCATTGTAAGGCTGTTTTTCATTGTTCAATCCGGTGGAAACATCCAGCTCGCCGATGATCGCCCCGGCCTCGAAAATGTAGAGCTTCTGGCGGAGCTTGTCCACCAGCAGCGCATATTTGCTCGATGGCGTCACATCAAAGAGCAGGCTCTTTTTCACATAGCCCTGAATCTTCTTGGCATCGAGCGATTCCATGTAGCTGTTGTCTGTCTTCGTGCCGTCGTTGGAATAGGCCTCAATGAGCACATAGCCATCCCCGTCCGTGTCGTCCTCGAGCACATGGACGCCCTGGCTCTGTCCGTGCAGCTCACCGGCACAGTTCTCGGCATAGGGCGTGCGGCTGATCCCCGGCTGGTTGGTCGGATAGACGTGCTCCGTCTGCCCGACGTCAAGCACCGTGATCGGCTGCATCATCAGATCCCAGATCGCCTGCTGATGCTCGGGATTGGTCAGGTCGTAGGCGTCCGGGTCCATATCCCAGAAGCTGGTCGCCGCCGGCACGGCTGCGATCTCAACAGGGCCGGTCTCCTCCTCCCAGAGCGCCGCCTCCTCGGCCGTCACCGCGCTCAGATCCAGCGTGTTTTCGGCCATCTGCTCCTCGGTTTCAAAGATATGCACAGAGAGCAGATTGCAGGCGCTCTCCTCCCCCCAGAAGTTGCGCACTTGCACCGCGATCATGTAATCGCCCGGCGCGGCGGCGCTGCCGTCCGGCAGCAGGCCATTCCAGGCCATGCGTCCATTGCCCGCCTCCACGGCTGCCGCGCCCAGGTCGGCCACCGGTTCGCCGGTTTCGCCGCTGAGCAGCTGCATCGCCAGCGTGCCTCCCTCGGTCGTATAAAAATCAAAGAACCATCCGTCCCGGCCGGTCACCAGCGTCACGTCATCGGCAAACACCGAGGACAGCTCCGGCGCGGCAAGCGCGCAGGAGGCGACCATCGTCAAACAAAGCAGCAAAAAGCAAATGCGTGTCTTCATCGTATTCTCCGTTCACAAAAAATGATCCCGGGCAAGCGCCCGCTAAAAGAAAGGGGCTGTAAAGTATCTCCGCTTTACAGCCTCTTTCGTACATGTTCGGAAAGCCCGTCAGCCCGGCAAATCCATGATGTCGCCAGGCTCCACAACCGGGGTCGTCTGCGGCATCGGCGTCACCGAGGACGCATTGTAGAGCGCCTCCAGCGTCAGCTTGCCCGCGATGCCGTCGTCGTCCAGTCCGTATGCCTTCTGGAAATTCTTGACAGCGGTCTGCGTTGCGGTGCCAAAGTTTCCGTCCGTCGCGCCGGTGAGGAAGCCCAGCTCCACGAGCGCCTTTTGCAGTGTAACGACCTCGGCTCCCTGATCGCCCTTGCGCAGCGTGCTCAGGGTAACGGTCGTCTCAGGCGCCGGCGTCGGCGTGATCTCAATCGATGGCTCGGGCGTAACCTCCTCATGCGTCTCCGGCGTAGCGGTTGCCGCGCCGAAAACAATGAAATTGTTCGCCTCGGGCGTATTGTTATCGGCCGCCTGCGGCACCGGCGTGTCCACCGCAGCCGGCGTACCCGCGCTGAACATCGAGCGGATAATCATGGCAATGATAATCACCAGAATGAGAATCAGCCCAAAGGCGATGATCATCGGCGTGCGGTCCGCGCTCTTGCGGCTGCCACGGCTACCCTTCGTATATGCGGTATTCTTTTTTGCGCGCGGCTGCGCAGATGTTTTGTGCGCGGACGCCGCGGCATCCTGCACATCGCGCGGCTCCTCCCGCGGCGCCTGCGGCTTCACGCCCGCCAGATTGGCATAGCAGAGCGGACAGATATTCGATCCGTCCGGTATCTTGTTATGGCAGTGGGGACAAAACATGTTCAGCCCTCCTTTTGATCCGATATATCTTCATGTAGTATAAACCACATATCAAGCATATTTCAAGGTTTTTGTGAAATTCAGCACAGTTTGTTGTCCTCATTTCACCTGTCA
>JAUNJB010000052.1:2175-19828 GCA_030535375.1 Clostridia bacterium
TCACGGCCGCGCAGGGCATTTTCCCGGCAAACCGGCCTACGCAAGAAGGCCTGTCCGCCCCTTCCCGTATAAAGGATATGACGTCACACGGCCGTTTGATGCGCTCCTGTCACTTTTTTTGCAGCGCATCCAGCAGCCTGCGCGCGCAGATGGTGCACACCGCCGCCGCGATGCCTGCGCGCAGCGCCTGCTCCTGCGGGGATTCCTCGCACGCGCTCAGATCGATATGGCCCTGAAGCATGCGCTCTTCCTGCGCCTGCACCAGCTCGCAAAAGCGCGCATACCCCGCGCGCACGCTCTCCTCGCACAATATCACAAGCAGCTGCGCGATGCTCTCCATGTTCAGCGCCTGCTTGAGCACACCGATCATCATCAGAATCGCCAGATGCTCCCTGTCGTATTTCTTGCCCGTCGGCCTGGGAATCAGCCCCACCTTGACGTAGTTGTTGACCATCGACTTGGTGATTTCGCCTTTAGGAAGCGTCGGGCTGAACGTGCGCTCCATCAGCGTGATCACCTGATCCATATACAGCCCGATGTCCGGCAGCATCTCCCACCGGGGGAGCACGATTTCCACCGCCTCCGACCTCTGCTCCTGCACAGCGTTCCCTCCGTTTCCTTTGTTCATTGTATCATCCGCATCCCCGTCGGTCAAGCGCCGCCTCACATGCCGGGCGCGTCCATCCGCCCTCAGCGCTTCTCCAGTTCCAGATCGCTGATGACCATTTCCTCCGCTTCGCCGCTCTTGATCAGAATCATAAAGTATTTGTCATCCTGTTCAAGCGCAAAGGCGACCTCGTTATCGCCCCGCACGATCCGCTGCTCGGCCAGCAGCGCAAAGTCCTTGGTCGTATACAGCTGCGCCACGCTGTCCTGCGCCGGCTCTCCCCCGCAGACAAAGCACAGCACATAGCTGCCCGCCTCGCGCCAGGTTGTCGGCACGCGCATGCGTCCGCCCGCGTCCATCACAAACGCGCCATCCTCAGCGCGCGCATTCTCGAGCTTCATCTTGCCAAAAAGCGTCGCGCCGACCAGCTCCATGGAGCTTTCAAATCCGTAGATGCCAAACGTCTCATTCTCATAGAGCTTCGGCGCGCCCGTCATCGACAGCCATGCCTCCAGCTGCTGCTCTTCCTCATGTGTGAGCAGCAGGAACGTCTTGCCCGGACAGATGTCGAGGTCGGAATAGTCGTCCGGCTCGAGCCACCGGATCATCTCCAGGGACACCGGACAGGCCGCGCCCTCCTCCGTCTCCGCCGGCGTCACGGCGGTAAACGTCAACTCCCCCTGCGTGCGCTCCTGCATCACGCGCACATTCCAGAACGTGCCGTAGCCATGCGTGTATCCCTCCCGCTGCAGGTACGCCGCCGCATCCATCATATCCGCGCCGCGCTCAAGCGCTCCCGCCTCCTGCGTGCGCGTATCGCGCAGCAGGATCGCGCTCGATCCGCCCAGCTGCACACACAGAAGCGCCAGGAACACGATGCGCAGCCGCGCGCTCCGTTCCCGCCGCACCACGACGGCCAGCACCGGCACCAGAAAGATCACCGCCAGGATCAGATAGCGGTTCAGATATGTGCCCTTGATGAACACAAAGCAAAACAGATTGACGAGCATCGCCGCGCCCGCATACTGCATCATTCTTCTCTGCAAGCGGTCCGCGCGCTGCTCACGGGACAGCGCACCGTAAACACGCCGCGTCATGAGCGCCCCCAGAACGATCACACCCGCCACGCAGAGATTGACAATCCCCTCCGGGGAAAAGAGCGCCGCCTCACCGCGCCATCCCAGCAGCTTGAGGAAGTCCGCAAAGACGGTCATCAGCGTCTGTCCCATCGCCTCACCGTCGAGCGGATTGAACTGAAAGGAGCCTGCCGATCCCGTGCCGCTGACGAACAGTCGCGGCGTCACCAGCTCGGCCGCGGCGTATCCCAGCACACAGGCGGCAAAGCCCAACGCCGTCACAAGCCCGAAATACATCGGCCGGTCGCGCAGCGCTCCGTCCGTATCCGGGGCGAGAATCATCTCCAGCGCGGCCACCACCATCATCGGGCACACAAAGCACAGCACATAGCGAACCGACAAAAAGCCCTGCAAAAAGCACAGCGCCGCGTAGGCCGCCGCCGTCACCGCCCGCCGTCTGCGCGTCCCTCTGCCCTCTGCCGCGTCGAGCCACAGCCCTACGGTAAAAAACGCGAACGGCAGATGGATGATGTAATAGCCGCCAATGGTCATATTGGCCGCATACAGCGTGCTGGCTGCAACGGGCAGCAGCGCCGCGGCGGCAAGCGCGCGTCCCCAGGACATGCGCAGCTTTCGGCACAGGAACACGCATGCGCCCATGCCCAGCAAAAACACCGCCGTATTGCCGATGATGCGCGCAAGCATAAAATCGGGCGTCAGCAAAAATGCCAGCGCATAAAACAGATTCATGTGCAGCGTATGGATTTCGGTGGAATACAGCCAATCCATCTGCACCAGGCTGTGCGTATCGGCCTGCCGCCTGGCCAAAATCACTTCGGACGCCATGTCGCTGTTCAGGTATGTCAGGTATCCCGCCCGCTGCAGCGCGATGGACAGCACAAGCGCAGCCGCGCATAGCGCCAGCCCCACGGCCACCGTCCATGCTCTTCCCCTCTGTTTCACGTCCAAAGTCCTCCTAAGCGCATGATGATTTTTCATTATATCATCATGAAACATGGGAAGTCAAACCGCCGTGCCCCTTCCCGGCCAAAAGCGCAAAATTTACCCAAAGGAGCGCCTCTCTCTTGCACGGGCGGAAGCTTCCGCCCGCTCTACATATGGGGACGCAAAGCAGAACCGACAGATGCCCGTCAACTCCTGATCCGAGCTGTCCGCTTCCGGCCAAAGCATTCACGGATGCGGAACAAGGCGGGTCCGGCCGGTGCGCAGCGGCTATTTTTTTGCCATTGAACCCGCACGTCCGCGCATATCATGGCTCATCCGCCGGACAAGGAGACGAGAACCATGACGTTGGATCAGCTTGAAATCGGAAAATCCGCGACCATTCTAAGCGTCGGAGGAGAGGGCGCGCTGCGCCGGCACTTTCTGGACATGGGCGTGATCCCGGGGGCCGACATCACGCTCGTCAAATTTGCCCCGATGGGCGATCCGATGGAGCTGCGCATCCGCGATTATGCGCTCGCGCTCCGCGTGGCCGATGCCGGAAAGATCGTCATCGGCGGCGCCCGCAAAGCCGCTCCCCCCGCAAAGGCACACGCAAAGCCCGCCGCGCCTTCGCGCCCGGAGGAGGGCGGCAAATGCCGCGCCGTGGAAAGCGGTCCTCCTTTACCCGCGGGCACGAGGCTGACCTTTGCCCTGGCGGGCAACCAGAACTGCGGCAAGACCACGCTGTTCAACCGGCTCACCGGCTCCAACCAGCACGTGGGCAATTTCCCCGGCGTGACGGTCGACCGCAAGGACGGCGTCATCCGGGGCTATGCGGACACAGTGGTCACCGATCTGCCCGGCATCTACTCGCTTTCGCCCTACACCAGCGAGGAAATCATCACCCGCCGGTTTGTGCTGGACGAGCGCCCGCGCGGCATCATCAACATTGCGGACGCCACCAACATGGAGCGCAGCCTCTATCTGACCATGCAGCTGATGGAATTGGACGTGCCGATGGTGCTGGCACTCAATATGATGGATGAGGTGCGGGAAAACGGCGGTTCCATCCGCACAAGCGAGATGAAAGCCCTGTTGGGCATTCCGGTCGTGCCCATTTCCGCCGCGAGGGACGAGGGCATCGATGCGCTCGTGGCCTGCGCGCTTCGCACGGCACGATATCAAAAGCGCCCCGGACAGCGGATGTTCTGCGGGGCCGATCACGCGGACGACGCAGTGCAGCGCTGCCTCCGCGATATCATGCGCCTGATCGGGGACGACGCCAGGGCCGCGGGCATTCCCGCACGCTTCGCCGCCGGCAAGCTGGCCGAGGGCGATCCCCTGATTCCCGACCGTCTCCGCCTGTCGGAAAGCACACGGGCGGCGGCGGAGCAGATCATCTCGCGAATGGAGAAGGAGCGCGGGCTCGACCGCGCCGCAGCCATCGCGGATATGCACTTTTCCTTCATCAAGAAGGTGTGCGACGCCGCCGTCGTGCGCCCTCACGAGAGCCGCGGACACGTCCGCAGCGCGAGGATCGACCGCGTGCTCACCGGCAGATACACCGCCATCCCGGCATTCGTCGCGATCATGAGCCTGGTATTCTGCCTGACCTTCGGCGCCGTGGGCGGCTTCCTGTCCGGCCTGCTGGAATCCGGCATCGGCCTTTTGACCGATCTGACCGACAAGCTCCTTGCCTGCGCAGGCGTAAACGCCGTGGTGCATTCGCTGGTGATCGACGGCGTGTTCAGCGGCGTGGGCAGCGTGCTCAGCTTCCTGCCGTTTATCGTCACGCTGTTCTTCTTCCTCTCCCTGCTCGAGGACAGCGGATACATGGCACGCGTCGCGTTCATCATGGATAAGCCGCTGCGCAGGCTCGGCCTGTCCGGGCGCAGCATCGTGCCCATGCTCGTGGGCTTCGGCTGCACGGTGCCGGGCGTCATGGCCGCCCGCACGCTGCCCTCCGAGCGCGACCGAAAGATGACCATCCTGCTCACGCCGTTCATGAGCTGCTCGGCCAAGCTGCCGATCTACGCCTTTTTCAGCGCCGTTTTCTTCCCGGATCACATCGCGCCGGTGATGGCCGGCCTGTATGTGCTGGGCATCGCCATGGGCATTCTCACGGCGCTTGCGCTGCGCAGGACGGCATTCGGCGGGGAACCCGTTCCCTTCGTCATGGAGCTGCCCAATTACCGCATGCCCGGCGCGAAGAACGTGTTCCATCTGCTCTGGGAAAAGGCCAGGGACTTTCTCCTTCGCGCTTTCACCGTCATCTTCGTGGCCACCATCGCCGTCTGGTTCCTCCAGACGTTTGATATGCGCCTGAGCGTCGTCTCCGATTCGCGCGACAGCCTGCTCGCCGGGCTGGCCGGGCTGATCACGCCCATCTTCGCGCCGCTCGGCTTCGGCGATTGGCGCATCTGCACGGCGCTGATCTCCGGCTTCATGGCCAAGGAGAGCGTCGTCTCCTCGCTTATCATCCTCTTTGGTTCCGTCGATTCGCTGCTCGCGGCGCTCACGCCCGCGGCGGCATCCTCGCTCCTGGTGTTCAGCCTGCTCTACACGCCCTGTATCGCGGCGCTCTCCTCCATCAGGCGGGAGCTTGGCGGCAAATGGGCCGTGCTGGTTGCGCTGGGACAGTTTGCAATCGCCTGGATTGCGGCGTTTGCCGTCCGCCTGATCGGGCTGATGCTGCTCTGATTGCCCCACCGGCATTCGGAGGGCTTATCCATGAATCCTTTCACACCGGCTGTCCCGGCTGCGCTTCTTGTGGCGGTCGTTCTACCGTGTCTGCCGCCGCAAGCTTTTCGGCAGCCGCGGCGGGGGATTGTGGCGGCTGCACCGCATGTCACGCGCGAAATCGCCGGGGCCGCGCAAACGCGCCGCCCTGAACGGCCGCGGAAATCCGCCGCAAAGGGGCCCGGTACGCCTATCCGCAAACCGGATTGCCGGGTCCCTTTTCCTCCTCGCCGACATCGATTATGTGGCTCGTGTACTCGGCCTTACCCGAAAGAACGTCATCGTAATACCCCTGTTTCCAATCGATATACGCCAAGTTCCGCTTCAAATCCTCCATTTTTTCAATCAGCACCTCACGCTGCCCGGCCAGGATGCGCTTTCTCTCGGGGATAGAGCGCCGCCCCTGCCTGCACAGCTCAAGGTATTTTTTCATATCCTCAATGCTCATGCCGCATCTTTTGAGGCAAATCAATCCCTTTATCCACGCGATATCGCGCTCGTCAAACACTCTGTAATTGTTTTTGTCCCGCTTTACATGGGGAACCAATCCCTGATTGCAGTAGAATTTCAGCGCTTCATAGGTCATCCCGACCTCTTTGCAGGCCTGCTTCATCGTATACACGCTTGATCACCTCAATTTTTTATCAAAACGGCAAAACAGGTATTGACCGGTAGCAACAACCGGGTGCTACACTGATATCGTAGCACACAAACCCACAAGACGGCAATGTAAAAAACGACAGAAATGTGAGGTCAGGCGTATGGAATATGCGGTTTTAAGAAACGGCGTCAAAATGCCCATGCTGGGATACGGCGTATACCAGGTGTCCAAAGAAGAATGCGAGCAGTGCGTTCTGCACGCTCTGAGCGCGGGCTATCGCGCCATCGATACGGCGCAAAGCTACTTCAACGAAGCGCAGGTCGGCGCCGCCATGGCAAAATCCGGCATAGCGAGGGAGGATATCTTTCTCACGACAAAAGTCTGGATTGAACACTATGGCTACGAGGAGGCCCGAAGGTCCGTGATCGACTCGATGAAAAAGCTGCGGACCGATTATATCGACCTTGTTTTGCTCCATCAGCCCTTTTCGGATTATTACGGCGCGTACCGCGCCCTGGAGGATCTGTATACCGAAGGAAAGCTGCGCGCAATCGGCGTCTCCAATTTCTATCCGGACAGGCTGGTGGATCTCGCGTCCTTCAGCCGGATTGCGCCCATGATCAACCAGGTGGAAGCGCATCCCTTTCACCAGCAGGCGGACGCAAAGAAATGGATGGATCAATACGGGGTGCAGATGGAGGCATGGGCTCCCTTTGGCGAGGGGCGGGGCGGTTTATTCACGCATCCCGTTCTCGCTCAGATCGCACAAAAACACGGCAGGACCATCGCGCAGGTCGTGCTGCGATGGCATATCCAGCGCGGAATCGCGACCATCCCCAAGTCCATCCACCGGGAGCGCATGGAGGAAAACCTCCGGATCTTCGACTTTGCACTGTCGGAAGACGACATGCGCGCAATCGCCGGGATGGACAATAAGCAAAGCGCCTTCTTTTCCCACCAGGACCCCGCCATGGTCGAATGGTTTGTCAAAATGATCGAGGAAAGGAGGGGAAAATAACCGCCCCGGCCCGCAAAATCAAGCGCCGGCGCTTCTGTCATGGATTCCCCACAGACAAAAGCGTCGGCGCTTCCCTTTTTATCCTTCCGCGCTCATTTCTACTCCAGCGGCCGAAGAAACGTCATGCCCTCCCGCTGTCCTTCCAGCATGGCATGGATGTCCGCGATCACGCCCGCGATGCTGTCCGTGGCCTGATACATCGATTTGCTCATGCAGAACACGTCGCCGCTTTTCACCGCCTTAAAATCCGCGAACAGGCTGTTCTTTTGTATCAGCTCCTCCATATTCTCCGGCGGCTCGGCGATGGTCGCGTTGTAGATGATGTAATCCGCATCAATCGCGGACGTGTAGAAGCTCTCCGGCGTCATATTCACGGAGGCCGTGCCCTCGCCAAGGCCGGACTGCCCGTCAAAAATATAGCGTCCGCCCGCCAGCTCAATCATCCTTGGCACATAATCCTCCACCCCGCGCACGACGATGGAGCCGTTGGCGCTGACGTAGAAAAATGCGACGGTCTTCCCCGTATTCTCCGCGCCGTCCAGCCCTTCGAGCACGGCCGCCTGCGCGTCAAAGAATGCCTGTGCCTGTTCCTCCCGCCCAAGCAGCGCGCCGTAGAGCTTGATCCACTCCGTGCGCCCCAGCGGATGGCTTTCATAGCTCGACCGGTCGATCATCACGGGAATGCCCAGCAGCTCGATCATCTCCTTGACCTTGGGGCTGTGCAGAATCATGGTGGATTCAAGGGCCAGATCGCATCCCTCGCGCAGGAGCATCTCAAAATCGGGCTTGTCATATTTTCCGGCATAGAGGATTTCCTCCGCCTCCATCGCGCGCACCGCATTGGCGAGCGTCCAGTCCTCCACGGCCGTGCCCGTCATGCGGATCGCGGAAAGCGCGTCGAGCGCGTCAAACAGCGACATCACCGAGGATGCCGCCAGATAGATGCTCGTGAGCGGCTGTCTCAGCACGATGATCGACGGATCAAGCCCATCCGGCGCCTCCATTCCCTCCGGCACGACCAGATAGGTATCCCCATCTTCGATTGCGATCCGCCTGTATCCGCCCTCATAGCTGTCCACGGAAAATCCCGTCGCATAGCGCAGCGGCATGGTTTCCACATACGCGAGCCCCGGAAGCCGGGCGTCGTCCTGGCCGCTGCCAAGCTTCACGCAAATGGTGTATTCCACCTCGTGCTCGGTGGACATCGCCGTCGTCATGCCGATGATCGTGCCCGCCGTGTTCAGCGTCACGGGCACCTCAAAGGTCGAGCTCGTCTCGTCGTGTTCGCCGAAGATCTGCTCCTCACCCACGCGGACATAGCCGTATTTGGAGCTGCTGAATACAAGGGTTGCCACGGCCTGTCCGCCGGAAACCGTCACCTTCGGACAGGAGATCGTCACCTTGCCGCTGCCGCCGGAAAACGTGAAGCCGTCCGGCTCGTAGACGCCGTCCTCCAGCGCGCGCTCCTGCGTCTCATCGGATGCGCCGTCCTCTGCCGCCGGCTCCTCCACGCGCTGCGCAGTGTCCGACTTCAGGGTGACCGTCCGGTCATACCACATCCGCTTCTTTTCCGAGTACGTCGCCACCGGGATCTCGGAGTCGAGCGCGGATATGGGCATTGTATACGCCTGCGCACCGCCCTCTTCCTGCTCTGCGGCAATCCAATCCGCCTGCGCGGTGCGCGCATCCTTCGCCCGGCCGGCATAGAGATAGGCATACGCGCTGTTTTCCACCGTGATGCGCGCGCTCATCGCGCCATCCTGTACGGTCAGCACGCATCCCGTTATCCTGAACAGCCCCGAATCGCTCTGCGCCTCCACGGCATAGACGCCGTCCGGGAGGGATGCGGCCTCCCGCTCCTCCTGTGTCTCGGGCTGCGGCGTGTAGGCGTGCAGCGTGGACGAGGTGAACACGAGCGTCCGGTCATACCACTTTTCGTATTTCTTCGAATACGCCGCCATCGCCACATCCTGGTCAAGGCCAGGGATCGGCACAGTGAAGCAATAGCGTCCCTGCGCGTCCTCCCGGAAGGGCACCCAGTCCGCCTCCGGCGCGGCGCTTGCCTCCTCGCTCGTGCCGGGATACAGATATCCGTAGCCCGTGCCGCTCATGGTGAGCGTCGCTTCCATCGCGCCGTCCTGCACGCTCAGCACGCAGCGCACCACGCGGAACATGCTGGCGCTCGACTCCACGCCCACGGTGTACAGCCCATCCGCCGGCGTCTCCTGCGCCAGCGCTCCCACGCACGACAGGCACAGCAGGGCGATCAGCCATGAGGCCAGCGCCCATCTCATCGTCTTCTTCATCTGAGTTTCCACCTTATCAAACGGGCAGGGAGACGGCATATCCCCGCTCCCTGCCTTCGCGTATTTCGATTTACTTCAGGCCGGCTGCTTCCATCGCCGCCGCGGCATGCTCCACATAGATCCCGCGGATCTTCTCATTCTCGCCGAGGCCGTGCACCTGGCACTCCACTTCAAAGCCCGCCTGCGTGAGCAGCGTCTTCCAGGAGTCCTCCTCGTCGCCCGCCATGTCGTTGTTGGCATGATCGCCCGCGACGATCATCAGCGGATAGAGCACAACCTTCTTCGCCTCGGACGCGCTCAGCTGGGCGATGACCTGATCGACCGTCGGGATGCCCTCCACCGTGCCGACGAACACGCTGTCATAGCCCTCGGCATGCATCACATACTCCAGCTGGCAGTAGGTCGCGTTGGCATAGTGCTCGGTGCCGTGGCCCATGTAGACGATGGCCGTATCCGCCTCGCCGATATGCTCGTTGTCCGCCAGCAGCGCGGCGGTCACCGCCTCGTAATCCTCCGCCTCGGTCAGCAGCGGCTTGCCGATGGCAAAGGCGTCAAACTGATCCGCATACACGGAGGTCTCCGCCACCAGATCGTCATACTCAAAGCCGTTCATGATGTGCGTCGGCTGCACGATGACCTGCCTGACGCCATCCGCGATCAGGCGCTCCATCGCCGCCGTCACGTTGTCAATCTCGATCCCGTCGCGCTCCTTGAGCTTGTCGATGATCGTCTGCGCAGTGAACGCGCGGCGCACCTCAAAATCCGGGTAAGCCGCCGCAAGCTGCTCCTCGATCGCGCCGATGGTGATTTCGCGGCTGTCGTTGTAGCTGGTGCCAAAGCTGACCACCAGGATCACGGGCTTCGCCGGCTCCTCCGCCATAACGCCGCCCACACAGGAAAGCATCATCGCCGCCGCGAAAACCATGGTCAAAAGCCTTTTCATGGGTGTATCCTCCTTGAGCTATCGCTCGTCTTATGCGCAGCGGCTGCCGCCCCCTGCGGCCCCGCATCACATGCCCGCAACGGCAGCAAAAAAACAGCCCCGTCTTCCATGCGCGGCAGCGAAAAAAAGCGTCCCCTGCCAAGCGCATGGAGACGCACAACCGGGACACGGGCATATGCGCCCATGTCCTCCCTTTGGCCATCCTTCTCCACTGCCCGAGAAATCCGTTCCTCACAGAGGGGGCAGGTCTCCTGGCTCATGGTGCGGATCGCTCCCGGCGGACAAACCTTCTCAAGCGCAGCGCTCAATGGCTTCCTTGCCCGCCTCACCAAATACAGTAATGGCTGTTGTGCCGGATTCACACCGGCTTCCCTTTTCACCCGGGCGGCCACCGCCCCCGGACACCCCGTCTGTGTGTATGATGTTTTGATGCATCCATTATACAGCACGCCGCGCCCCGCGTCAACGCCCATGTCGCGCGCAAGGGCTTTATCCCTTCCGCGCGGCGGGGCCGCCCGCCGCTGCCGCCTTCGCCCTATGGCCGCTCATCGTCGATCTCGGCCATACGCACGAGCTGGCGCAGGATCTCCTGCGCGCATTCGAGCTGGCGCGGGGAGAGCAGTGTGAGCAAATGCGTGATCGGGTCAGTCGTCACGCTCCTGTTGATGCCGAACACAATGTAATCGCTGGAGACGTCCAGTGCGTTGGCCAGGCGCTTCAGCGTCCTGATGGTCATGCTCTTGTTGCCCCGCTCGATATCCGAAATAAACTGCACGGAAACCTCCGACAGCTCCGACAGCTTCTCCCGGGAGAGCCCCAGCTCCATTCTGCGTCTGCGGATCCGCTGACCGACGAGCGCGTTGTCCTTATTTTCCTCGCTGTGTCCAGCCATGCATGTTCCTCCATCCTGTGACACGTATATTTCTTTATATCCCGTTTCCCGCCAAAAGAAAAAACTCTATCGCGGATTTTTATCATCAATAGAGTTTGACTTCTCCTCAATCGTAGTGATATAATGGCCTGGACATCATCAATTGATGATCATTTTTCTCTTCGACCACAGAAAGGACATGTCTATGAACCGTCTTACCCGATGGTTGTGCGCGCTGATGGCCGCGCTCTCGCTCAGCGCGTGCGGCCTGCCCGCGCTTGCGCAGGACACTCCCGCCGCTGGCGAGGCAGAAGCGCCCGGGCTTCAGGATTCCGCCGCCGCCGCGCTGGCCATGCAGTACGGCGGAGCCTCCAGCATCCAGTGGGCGCTGTTTGCGGACGGCGGCATCGTCTCCTCCGGCAGCCTCGGCGCCGGCGAGCCCGGCGATGAGACGCTGCTCTACGGAATAGGCTCGGTCAGCAAGGTATACACGGCAGCGGCCGCAATGAAGCTCGCGGAGCAGGGCAAGCTCTCGCTCGACGAGTCGGTGACGGCCTATCTGCCGGAATTCACCATGGCGGACGAGCGTTACCGTCAGATCACCATGCGCATGCTGCTCAATCATTCCTCCGGGCTGATGTTCGCGGGCATGCGCGATGCCTTCCTCTTTGACGATCCGCAGAACACGACCGCCGTCGATTCACTCCTCACGGAGCTGAGCACGCAGCGGCTGATCGCCGATCCCGGCGCGTACAGCGTGTACTGCAATACGGGCTTTACGCTGGCGCAGCTGGTCATCGAGCGCGTGAGCGGCATGCCGCTTGGCGACTTCATGCGCGAGATGTTCTTCAACCCGCTGGCGCTTGAGGATACATACGCCTGCCAGGATGATTTTGACCGCACGCGTCTGGCCCCTGCCTATCTGCCGCTCGATCCGGCGCGGCCCGTCGCGGCCGACAGCACCACAATCACCGGTACGGGCGGATTCTACGCCACCGCACGCGACCTCGCGCGCTTTGGCGGCATGCTGGCCGGACAGAGCGGTCTGCTCTCCCTCAGCTCGCTGACTGCCATGGCGGCGGACGAATACGCGCGCGGCATGTGGCCCGCGGACAGCGCGCACGACATGCTGAGCTATGGTCTCGGCTGGGATGCCGTGCACATGCTGCCCTTCAGCCTCAGCGGTATTCAGGCCCTGTGCAAGGGCGGCGACACCAATCTGTACCATGCCGCGCTGGTCGTCCTTCCCGAGTATGGCATGGCGGCCGCGGTGCTTTCCTCCGGCGGCGTGAGCACGTACAACCAGCTGTTGGCCGCCCGGCTGATCATCGACGCACTCGCGGCTCAGGGCGTAACCGTTGCCGAGGAGGCCATCCTCCCCGCCGCGCAGCCCGCACAGATGCCCACGGAAATGGCCGCCCTCGCCGGCAAATACGCCACCTCCACCGCGGTAGTCGACGTCGCTGTCTCGCCCGACGGCGTGCTCTCCCTGACGCAGGGCGAGGGCGAGTATGCGTTCACCCAGACCTTCTCCTATCACGACGACGGCAGCTTCCGCGACGAGACTGGCACCGTGCTCGTGCGCCTGGTCACCGAAAGCAACGGAGAAACGTATCTCTTCCAGCAGGGCTATTCCCCCATTCCCGGCCTGACGCTGATGGGCACCGCCTGCTACGCCTGCCAAAGGCTTGAGCCCGTGCAGGATCTGGACGAGGACGCGCAAAGCGCCTGGGCGGCGCGCGACGGCAAGCGCTATTTCATGCTGAATATGCGCTATAATTCCCAGATTTACGCGCTGGCGATGCCCTACACCTACGTCGCCTTTGACGAAGCGCTGCCCGGCTACATCGGCGCCGATAGAATAACCGGCGCCGGCCGCGCGGAGGCCGTCGTGCAAATTCCCGGCACCGGCGGGCGCGACGCCCTGGATATCGAGCTCTTTGTCGAGAACGGGCTGGAGTATATCACCGCTCCTGGCTATCTATACGTTGAAGAGGCGGCCGTAGTGCCCCTTGAATCCCGGCAGAGCGTGACCATCGGCGAGGACGGCTATGCCCGTTGGTTCAGCGTCACCCCCGCGCTGCCCGGCCGAACCCTGACGGCCGTAGTACCCGAGCACGGTTCGTTCTCCGTCTACACGGAGGATGCCGTGCCCGTCGCCGCCACCGGCGCATACGGCGATACCGGCACGGTGACCGCCGCGCTCCCGGAGAGCGGCTATGTGGTCTTCGCGGGCAATCCGGGTGAGACCTTTGAGATTTCTGTGACGGAATGACAGCGACAGGGCCTGCAAAGCATTTCTGCTTTGCAGGCCCATTTCTATTCTCTTTTCGCCTCTGAAACGGCACGCGGAAGATCACGCGGGCTCGCCTCCGCGGAGCGCAGAATACCGCACGCTCCTCGCCTTCCCCCGCCAAGCGCCCCGGCTTCCGGGGGAGCGCTCCGTCATTCCACCTTGTCCACAAATACCAGGTCAAACCACGGCACCATCACATCCGCGCCGCTGGCATCCTGCTCCTCATACACGCCGCCGACCGTCACCACCGCGGTGAGCATATCGCCCGCCCGGACGCTGATCTCCTCTCCGGTGACAATGACGATCGGGTTATACCATGTGCCGCTGCCGTCCTTGTTGAACTGCATGCGGATATACGTTTGATTGCCGCTGCTGCTCACCTCGGTCACCGGGCCGTAAAGGCTCATCACCTTTCCCCGGTTCTCCTCGAGGTCGCGCTGGAGATTCTTGTAGGAGATCTTCTCCGCGCTCTTGCGGATGGTCTCGCGCTCCTGATCCTCGGTCAGCACACGGTTCAGCGTAAACGAGATGCGCCGCTGGTCGTATCCGCTCTTGTCGCATACGAGGGTGTAATTGTACTCCCCGGCATCCTTGGTCGTCAGCTCAAAGCTGAAGCTGCCGTCATTGCCCGACCGCTTCTTGGACATGCCAAACGGCGTCACCAGCTGGAGCTGCACGCCCGCCAGTGTCTTGCCCGAGAGCGTCACGGTATCGCTGGTCACCGTGGTAACGGAATTCTCCTCCGGCATACCGGAGACCGGCAGCGTCTTGGCGCTGTATATCACGGTGCCTTCGGCGCTCGCAGGGTTCATGCCCTCGCGGCTGGCCGTCAGCGTGATGTCATACGTACCCTCCTCCGGCAGCTCCACCAGCAGCGAAAATGAGCCGCCGGCGCCCGCCTCGCCGACCGAAAGCGTCCGCATCTGTCCGCTGCCGTCCGGGGCCTCCACAATGAGCGTCGCGTTTGCGCTCGTTTTGCCGGTGATCTGAAGCGACGAGGTCGTCGTCTCCGTGGGGATATCCGCCGTCAGCGTCACGCTGCGCATGGGTTCCTCCAGCTGCGCCGTGACCGTCAGATCATGCGTCCGCGCGCGGAACGTCTTGAGATCGCTGTTGGAAAAGCGCCGTCCGCTCAGCTGCCAGTCGATCATCACATACATGCCGTTGTGTACGGTGATATAGCGCAGCCCGCGGCCGACGGTCTCCTGCGCATAGGTCTTGGTGTAGTGGATATAGAGCCAGTATTCGCCGTTCTCTCGCTGCCACTCCACATCCTGCGCGCGCAGGCCGGTCGTCTCCCAGATGCTGTTGCTCTGCGCACGGCTGCGCAGCGTGCGCCGCTGCTCGTCCGTCGCCTTGGAAATATCGAAGATCTCCTCGGACAGTTCGTCGCTGCGCACAATAATGCTCAGGTACTCGCTGAAATCCGCATTATACGCCCGGCTGAGCACCCCCTGCTCGGTCATCTCCTGAGCGAGCGCCTCGGCATCGATGCCCATGTCGGCAAGCAGCCGCTCATAGATCAGCGCCAGCTGCGGCGAAACGACCGTGTAGGTATCCGGATAATCGAATATGAGATGCGCTTCATCCATCTCAATGCGCTGCGCCAGGCACGCGCCGGGCAGGCAGAGCATCAGCAGAACAAGCGCTGAAATGATCCGTTTCATATGCGTTCCTCAAACCGTTTCCGCCGAAGGGGATTCCTCCCGGTCAGCGGATGTGAACCAGCATGTTGCCGCCCTCGTCGGTCTCCAGCGACAGCAGGCGCTCCCGCTCCAGCGCGCGCAGCACATCCGAAAAGCGCCGCAGGCCAATCTGCCGCTCCGTGAAATCGGGATAATCCGCCTGCACGGCCGACTTGAGAATCGACGGATTCACGCGGTCAAAGCCATCCTCCTTGTACTCGGAGAGAATGCGCGCAAAGATGCTGACATAATTCTCCCGCGTGATCTGCTCGCCGGATGAGGCATGCGCCTGGCTCATGCTGACGATCAGGTTATACTGCTCGCTGGCCACGGAAAAGGAGCCGAACTGCTGGGAAAGCCGCGTGAGCAGCTTGCCAAACGTGGAATAGCCCACGCTCTTTTCCGAAAAATTCGGCCGCAGGCGCAAAAGCACGCTTTTGACCTCGGAGGCGAGCATCTCGCCGCTGTCGCTCTCCCGAAGAATCGTGACGATCAGCTCGTTGACATCCGAAAGCGTCAGCGCCTCGGCGACGTCGGCGTTTGTACGCTCCTTGCCGCTGGCGACACTCTCCAGGAACTGGAACTCGCTGCACGCGCTCATGAACACGCTGGACGCCGCCTCGCTGCGGGAGATGCCCAGCACGAATTTGCCCATGCTCTTGAGCTTGCCGACCAGCGGCACATAGTCGCTGTCGCCGGATACGATGCAGAAGCTGTCAATCAATTCGTTGCGGTAGGCGACGTCCAGCGCGTCGATGACAAGCTGGATATCCATGCTGTTCTTCTGGTTGCGCCCAAAGCGCAGCGAGGGAACCACGGTGAACGTATTCGAAAGCAGCGTCTCCTTGAGATCGGAATAGCTGTCCGTGTAACCGTATACCTTGCCGATGAGGATGTCTCCGCGTATTTTTACCCGCTCAATCACATCCATCAGCATGCTTTTCTTGCCGCCGCAGTTTTCAAGATCCACGAACAGCGCAAAATGAGAAGCCATGATGTCGTCCTTTCTACCATTCATGTCCGGCACGGCGCGCATTCCGCCCTTTCGGAATGCTCACCAGGTGCCATTGACAAAATCGCTCATGTTGTAAGACTTTTTGAGAATACGGCTGACGATGCGGTCGGCCTCCTCTCCCTCGGCCAGCACCGGGCGGTAATCCGTCCCCTTCTCAAGCTCCGTCAGGCGCAGCGGCACGATGGTCAATTCCGGCGCATCCGCGTGATCCTCGTAAACCGTGAATGTCAGCCGCGCGGCATAGGCGTCTCGATCATCGGGATCGACATTGCCGCCGAAGACGAGATTGCCCAGCGAATAGAGAATGTAGCTGTCGTTATACGCCTCGATGCCCTGCACAATGTGGGGATGATGGCCCACGACAATATCCGCGCCCGCCTTGAGCGCAGCGCGTCCGATGGAGCGCTGCTCCGCCGTGAAGTCCGCCTGATATTCGCTGCCCCAGTGGAAGGTCGCCACGACAATCTGGCAGCCCGCCTCGCGCAGCGCCTTCACGTCGGCGCTGATGTCCTTCTTGCTGTCCTTATACGGGAAGCAGTAGCCCGTCATGCCGACCTTGACACCGTTCTTTTCAAAGATGCCCAGCAGGCCGCCGCCCGATACAATCAGGCCCGCCGCCTCCAGGTTCGCGATCGTATCGGCCTTGCCCTGGTCGCCGTAATCGATGATGTGGTTGTTGGCGATGTTCACCGCCTCCACCTCGCCCAGCGTGACGATGTCGGCGTAATCCGCGGGTCCCTTGAAATTGAATTTCTTTTGCGTTTTCGTGGTCTCCTCGGTCAACGTGCCCTCAAAATTGATCAGCGTGAGGTCATCCGAGCCGAACAGAGACGTCAGCCCCGAGAAGAACCAGCCGTACCCCTTCTCCTGCGCGACATTTTCAAAGCAATCGTCCCGCTTGCGAAGATCATCCGTGGAGCCCAGCGTCGTGTCGCCCGCGACGGTGATGGTGAACGTCTTGGGCCACACATCCGCCTCAAGCGCCTCCTCGGCCTGTGCCAGCTCCTCCAGCGAGATCATTTCCGCGCCGTCGTCCGCGCTCACATCGCCTGCATCCTCCGCGCCGCCGGCGGCGTCGCCGTGCACGTCGATCAGCTCAAGTATCTCCTCGCCGCCAAGCTGCGTGTAGATCAGATAGGGCGACATCAGGTCGTAATTCATCTGCGCGGCGCACACGGACGCCGCCGTCATCATCAGCAGGAAAGCAAGAAGCACACGTCTTTTCACAAGCTCTTTCCTCCGGTTCAGTTGTTTATTGTCTCTCTGCCTGTGCGGGGAGCGTGGACGCTGCCGTCCATTCCCTGATCTTTATACCATAACACAGAATCCATAAATAATCAAGCCGCTTGCATTCCACATCCCGCTGTGATATGCTATCGTTTAAAGAAGGAGGCGATCCCATGCATGAACAGCGCGCTTTTCTGCGCGCCCTGCTGAGCGAGCTGCTCGCCGGACAGCCCGGCTCGGACGGCCTCTACATCCCCCGCGGCGAGGCTGGCATGCGCCGGATGATCCGCGCGCTGCTGGCGCTGCGTCCCCCCGAACCGGAGG
>JAUNJB010000053.1 GCA_030535375.1 Clostridia bacterium
CCGCATCCTTCTATTCTTTTTTCTCTTATGTCCAAGATGTATTGTACTCCTACAGCCTTGAGCGGGGAAAAGGGCGGCTCCACTTGAAATGCATGCCTCAGATATGATATAATCAAAAAAAGTGCGCAGTTTCGCAAAAGGCTGCGCGCTGTTTGTGACAGAAGAGAAGGGAAGAACCGCCCCGTTTCAGGGGCAACCCGTTGATGGGAGACAAGCGATGAAACTGTTTAATAAGTATATATGGCTGCGCAAATTGGGCATGTTTGTGCTGGACATTGCGCTGATCATTTTTTCTATATATCTGAGCATGGAGCTGCGCTTTGAGATGTATGTGCCCGTGCGCCACGCGCAGACGATGCGCGCGGCCATGCCGTTCATCGTGTGCGCATATATGGCGTGCTATTTTTTCGGGGGCATTTACCAGATCATGTGGCGCTACGCAGGCGTGCGCGATGTGGCGCGGCTGTGTCTGCTCAGCGGCATCGCCGGCGGGCTCACCCTTGCGCTGAACCAGTTTTTGAATCTGGGGCTGTTCCGCAGCGTGCTGATCTATGTACCCCTGATGGGAACGCTTTTGATCGGCGGAAGCCGTATGCTCTGGCGCGTCTTTTCCAAGGACCGCATTCCCGGCGGCCTGGGCGACGCGATGCCCGTCATGGTCGTGGGCGCGGGCGAGGCGGGCGCATATGCCGTCAACATCTGCAATAAGAATCCCAAGCAGCTGGGCAAGCCCGTGCTGCTGGTGGACGATGCGCGCAGCAAGCAGGGCCTGCGTATCCAGAATGTGCCGGTGCGGGGCACCACCCATGACATTCCGAAGCTCGTCACCCGTTACGGCATCCGCGAGATCATCGTGGCGATCCCGTCGCTGGGCACGGGCGAGCGCATGCAGGAGATTCTGGAGCTGTGCAATCAGTCCCGCTGTCATACGCGCATGATCTCCGAACCGGCGGATACCGACGCTATGGGCAGCGATGCCACGCCGTTCATCCGCGAGCTGAATATCTCCGACTTCCTTTCGCGCGATGAGATCGAGCTGGATACGGATTCGATTGCGGGCTATCTTTCCGGAAAGACGGTCATGGTCACGGGCGGCGGCGGCTCCATCGGATCGGAAATCTGCCGCCAGATCATGCGCTTTAAGCCGAAGCTGCTGATCATCTTCGAAATCTACGAGAACTGCGCCTATGAGCTTGAATACGAGCTGCATCAAAAGTACGGGCGCGATTGCCCCGTGGTCACGCTGATTGGCTCCATCCGCGACAGAGCGCGCCTTGACGAGGTATTCGAGCTGTATCATCCGCAGGTGGTCTTCCACGCGGCGGCGCACAAGCATGTGCCGCTGATGGAGCGCAGCCCGGCGGAGGCGATCAAAAACAACGTCTTTGGCACGCGCAACCTGCTTGAATCGGCCAGCACACACAATGTGGAACGCGTTGTGCAGCTCTCCACCGACAAGGCTGTGAATCCCACCAACGTCATGGGGGCGACCAAGCGCATCACCGAGATGCTCATCCAGCGCTACGGCGAAAAGACGAATATGAAGTGCATGGCCGTGCGGTTTGGCAACGTGCTGGGCAGCCATGGCAGCGTCATTCCGCTGATGGAGGCGCAGATTCGCAAGGGCGGGCCGGTCACCGTTACGCATCCGGATGTGACCCGCTATTTCATGACGATCCCCGAGGCGGCACAGCTCGTTTTGCAGGCGGGCGGCATCGCCAGGTCCGGTTCCATCTTTGTGCTGGACATGGGCGAGCCGGTGCGCATCATGGATCTGGCGCAGAAGCTCATCCGCGCTTACGGCTATGAGCCCAATGTGGATATGCCCATCAAGATCATCGGCCTGCGCCCGGGCGAAAAGCTTTACGAGGAGCTGCTGATGGATTCCGAGCGCGACAAGATGACCAAGACGGCCCATAAGAAGATCTTTGTGGCCAATGTGGATAAGGTGGACGACGATCAGTTTGACCGGATGATGGAGACGCTGGAGCTCGTGGTGGATAAGAACGACGAGCGCGCCGTGGAGGCGATCGCCGACGTAGTGCCGACGTACCATCCCTGGAAGGAAAAGAAGAAGATCGAAGAGAAGAAGGCGGCAGGCTGAGAGGCCCGCCGCCTTTTCCTATGAGAAAACAGGGAGTCTTACCGCAGATAGCGCTTTTTGATGGGCTTGATCTTCGGGGCCTTTGACCGCTTCTTGTGGTGCTTCTGGATGAAGCGGACGAGCAGAATGAACAGGAGCAGCGCCGCTGCGGGGGGAACGAGCAGATCCCAGCTGAAGCGCGGCCAGGGATTCTCGTCCGCGTTGGTATAGGCCACGATTTGTTCAAGGGTGGGCGGCGCGTCCTCGCGCGCGGCGATGGAGCGCGTGGCCACGAGCTCATATTCGGCGGTTCCGTTGTTTTCGGAGTAGAAGGTGAGGATGCCCATGACGTCGCCCACGTTTACGGGCGCGCGGAATTCCCGTGTCCAGCGGATGGAGGATACCTGGCTGAAATTCTCCCGCAGAATGTCGATGCTCGACTTGTTGCCCACGATGGTCATATCCTTGGTGTCGTCAACGGCGCGGATGCCGAGGGTGAGCTCGCCATGCGATTCGTCGTCGAGCGCGAAGCCCGTGATGTCGATGACGCGCGGGCTTTCGGCGTAGAGCGATTCGGGGCTGATCGATTCGATCTGCGTATAGCCGTATTCAAACAGGCGCTTCGTATCGATGTAGCGGCGGGTGTCGCCGTCGTAGAGGACGACGGAGATCAGCTCGATGCCGCCTTTGTTGGCGGCGCCGACGAAGCAGTAGCCCGCCGGGATGGTGAAGCCGGTCTTGACGCCGATGGCGTAACTGTAGTAGTAGCTGCTCTGCGGATCGAGGATGGCCGTGCTGCCGACGATTGTGCGCCGGGGGTGCGCGGCAGAGCCGTCCTCCTTTTCGGAGGCGGGCATGTCATACGAGGTTTTGCAGACGATGCTGCGGAAGTTCTCGTTGCGCATCGCGGCCCGGGCGATGATCGCCATGTCCCGCGCGGTGACGTAGTGGGTTTCTTCGTGCAGGCCGGACGGGTTGGAAAAGTGCGTATCCGAGGAGCATCCGAGCATCTGCGCCGTCTGGTTCATCAGGTCGACAAAGGTGTCGATGCTGCCGCCGCCGAGGTATTCGGCGATGGCGTTGGCGGCTTCGTTGCCGGAGCGTACGAGCATGGCGGAGACCAGATCGAGCATGTTCACCTTTTCTCCGGCCACAAGCGGTATGGTTTGGTAGCCGGAGGGCACCAGGTCGATCGCATTCTGGGAGACGGTGACCACGTCGTTTTCCAGATCGGCCATCTGCAGGGCGATATAAGCGGTCAGGATCTTGGTGGTCGAGGCGGGGTACATCATCACATCGGCGTTTTTTTCAAAGATCACCTCGCCGGTGTCGGCCTCGATCAAAATGGCGCTCTGCGCGTAAAGCATGTCCGCATCGAGAAGCTCGGGATGCGCCTCGTCATAAGGAATCGCGCCCTCCGGAAGCTCGGGCGCCACAAAGCGCTCCTGCTGAGAATCGTCCTCGGCGGCCGCGCACGCGGGGGGCAGTATCAAAAGCGCCGCCGCAAAGAGCAGCGCAATCAGGCGGTGGAACAAGAATTTCCCTCCATCCGGCGTCAATTCATTGTCTGTCTGCTGAAGAGCAAATCATTTCATTTTTAATATACCACTTTTTTCCCAAATTGTACAGCGCTCAATGCATGCAAGATGGGTGGAAATATTTCGATTCTGTGTCGAAGGCTCGTAAATGTTACAAATTGTGCAGGAAAATATTTCCAAGTTCTTGATTTTTAACGGCGATTTGCGTTACAATAGGGATATATTAAGCAGGCTTGGGCGGGCGTGGCCGGCTTGGGCGCGGGAATGAGGATGGAAAGCATGCCGAAGAAGATTTTGCTGGTTGACGATGAGCCCTTGATCCTCAAGGGATTGAAATACAGCCTGGAGCAGGATGGATATCAGACGGAGTCCGCGATGGACGGCGAGGAGGCGCTCTCCAAGTTTTTTGACGGGAATTATGACCTGATCCTGCTGGACGTGATGCTGCCCGGCGTGGATGGAATCGAGGTCTGCCAGCGCATCCGCGAACGCTCCAACGTGCCCATCATCATGCTGACGGCCAAGGGCGAGGACATGGATAAGATCCTCGGCCTGGAGTACGGCGCGGACGATTACATGACCAAGCCGTTCAATATTCTGGAGGTCAAGGCGCGCATCAAGTCGATTTTCCGCCGCAGCGCGCCCGCGCAGGAGAGCGTGGAGGAAAAGCGCATCGTCCGCGTGCACGATCTCGAGGTCAACTGCCAGAGCCGCACGGTGGTTCTCGGCGGCCAGGCCGTGCGGCTGACGGCCAAGGAATTTGACCTGCTTCAGCTGCTCATCACCCACCGCGGCAAGGTGTACAGCCGCGAGGCGCTGCTGGAGACGGTTTGGAAGTACGATTACATGGGCGATATGCGCACGGTCGACGTGCACATCCGCCGCCTGCGCGAGAAGATCGAGCGCGACGATTCCGGCCCGGAATTCATCCTGACCAAATGGGGAGTGGGTTACTATTTCACGGACAAGGATTAACCCGTTTTACTCCGTCAGGACAAAAATACTCATCGCCTTCCTGCTGGTCATCGGCGTGTCGTTCTATCTGGTGGCGGCTTCGACGATTCAGCTGGTGGGCGATTCCCTTTTTGAGGACGCCATCCGTTCGGGCATGACGAGCGTGTCCCAGCTCGCCGCGACGCTGGGCGAACGGATGCAGACGGAGACTGCGGATGCGTTTTACAAGCGGCTTGTGGAGGCGGCCCGCTCCGGCGGCGGCCGCCTTTTGGTCGTGGATATGGACGGCAAGGTGCAGTTTGACACATATGACGAGCGCTGCGGCACGCGCCTGGCGCTCTCGGAGGTGTATACGCTCCTGCGCGGCGAGCGGGAGAGCGACTACGGCTTCCACCTGACGGAGGGCGAGGGCAGGCAGCAGATGCCCTCCGTGCTGGACAGACTGACCGGCCGGGATATCGACCAGGTTTGGGAGGGCTGCTTTACGGCAGCGCTGTTTGCGGACGGGCAGAGAACCGGCGCGCTGCTGCTGGTAACCTCCGTGCAGGATACGGTCGATTCCCTCACCTCCATGCGCGATCAGATGCTGGGGATATTCCTGCTGGCGCTGCTGGTGGTGATGATGCTCGCGGGGCTGATCTCGCGGATCGTCACCAAGCCGGTGGCGGAGCTGTCCGCCGGCATTGAGCGCATGACTAAGGGAGACTATCAGCACCGCGTGCATGTGCCGGGCAGGAGCGAGATGGCCCAGCTGGCCGCGGCGTTCAACCAGATGAGCGAGCAGGTGCACAATCTCGACGAGGCGCGCAATCAGTTTGTCTCCAACGCGTCGCACGAGCTCAAGACGCCTCTGGCCACGATCAAGATCCTCGTGGAATCAATGATGTATCAGGACGACATGGACCCGCAGCTGCGCCGCGAGTTTTTGGGCGACATCGACAAGGAGATCGACCGGCTCTCCTCCGTCGTGGGGGATCTGCTGACGCTGGTGCACATCGACAGCCACAAGCTGCGGCTGCGGCGGGAGATGATGATCTTTGCGGATACGGTGCGCGAGAGCGTCGCGAGGCTCACGCCTCTGGCGAAAAAGCGCGGCCAGGAGATCAAGACTCAGATCGTGGACGGCTGCGAGATGTTCGCCGATCCCGGCAAGCTGGCCCAGGTCTGCTATAACATCATCGAAAACGCGATCAAGTACACGCCCGATGGGGGCACGATTACCGTGACGCTGCGCAAGGCCGGGCGCGATGCCGTGCTGGAGATCACGGACACCGGCGTGGGCATTCCCCAGGAGGATTTGCCGCACGTTTTTGACCGTTTCTACCGCGTGGATAAGGCGCGCTCGCGCGACACGGGCGGCACGGGACTCGGCCTGTCGATTGTGCAGCAGATCGTGCGGCTGCACGCGGGCTCGGTCACGGTGCAGTCCGAGCGGGGCAAGGGTACGACGTTTACCGTACAGCTCCCGGTGAAATGAGGAAAGGGGGAAGACCGGATGAAGAAGGCGATCGTCTGCGTGGTGCTGACGCTCGTGTTTTGCGTCGTTTCGCAGCGGCAGGTGCGTCAGTCCCTGCTGGAAGCGCTGTCCGCCGCCTTCCCGCAACGGGAGACCGAATCGGAGGAGGCCGTTGAGACCCCCAACTTCACCGAGCAGCTGGGCAGCCGCGAGGCGTCGGACATGCTGGATGTGACGCTCTATTTCCGCTTCGGGCAGACGAGCGTGCTCGGCGCGCAGCAGATTCAGCTCGATATCCGCCGCGAGGAGACCATTGCCATGCGCATTGTGCAGCAGCTTGTGGAGGGACCGGGCGTCTCGCGCGAGAGGCTGAGCGGCGTATTTCCGCAGGGCACGCAGGTGCTCTCCGTGAGCGGCGACGGAACGACGGCGTTTGTCACGCTGTCCATGGCGTTCCTCGGGAAGCCCGACGGCGCGCCCTCCGATTGGGAGGATCTGACGGAGTGGCAGGAGGAGGCTGCGCTGCGGCGCAGGCTGGCGGTGCAGTCCGTCGTGCTGGCGCTGACCGAGGAAGGGCGTTATCAGCGCGTGCAGCTTTACGTCGCGCAGAGCGATGACGACATTCCCCAGCGCATTCCCATGGCCCTGTTGGATACGGAGGTGACGGATGCGTCCATCGTGCTGGCCGCCGGCTCGCGCGACGAGCAGGCGCTGCTCACGCCGCAGCGGGCCATGCGCATGATCATGGACGCCTGGCAGGAGCATGACTGGGAGACGCTTTACACGCTGATGGCGCCCGCTCAGGAGGAGCCGCTGCCCACATTCAGCGTGTTTGAGGCGCAGATGAAGGATCGGGATGTGACGCTGCTGGATTACGAGGTGTCCGTCGGCACGGTGAGCATCGACGGCAGCAGCGCGACGCTCGTGCTTGACGCGGGTATCCGCTCAGACGGCGGCGATGTGCGCCTCGTCCGGGAGGTTGTGCCGCTCACGCGCTGGGCGGACAACTGGGCGATGACCACCGAAACGCTGCGCTCGCTGATGATCCGGGATTGAGACCGCGGGCGAGTACATGCGGAAAATACGTTCACGAGGAATGAAGGGGCCATGAACCACGAGATGAAATACGCAAGGCGCGCTGCGCTGTGGTGCATTCTGCTGCCGCTGCTATTCGTGCTCAGCGGCTGTGTCAGCCAGGTGACGCAGCGCAGCATGGAGGATTTGAGCGGGACGGAGATCAAGCCGTCGATGAGCGCGCCCTGGGAGGACGGCTGGGACCCGGGCACGCAGCGCGTGACGCTCTATTTCCTCAGCGAGGACGGCGAGCATCTGAGCGCGGTGACGCGCGAGGTCACGCTTCAGGACGGCAGCAGCCGGGCATATGCCGCGCTCAGCGCGCTGCTGGATGGCCCGCAGGAGGGGGAGCGCGGCGTGTCCTGGCCCGATCTGGGCACGGCGAGGCCGGAACGCCTGCTGGAGGTATCCGGCGGCGTGGCGACTGTCGATCTGCCGGCGCGCGCCAGAACGCTCTCACAGGAGGAGCTCTATGCCGTGCGCCTGGCGATCGCCGACACGCTGACCGAATTCAAGGAGATTTCCTACGTCAACGTGCTGGTCGGCGGCCGGGAGGAGGGGCTTGACCTCGGCGCGACGCTGCCCGTGGGCACGTTCACCCGCGTGGAGGATATGGAAGCGCTGGCGCGCTACAACAGGCTCTATGAGCTGAGGCAGAGCAGCCAGGGCGTCACGCTGCTGACGACGCTGTATTTCCCCTCGGCGGACGGTGCGATGCTGCTGCCGGAGGTGCGCAGCGTCGCATACTCGGTGGTATCTCCGATCGAGTTTTTGTATACGCTGCTCGAGGAGCTGGGCAAGGGCGCGAATCATTCGCTCGCCGCGGGCGCCATTCCCGCGCCGATGCAGTATATTGAAGAGATGCCGGAGATCACACGCACGGAGGACGGCGCGTACCGCGCCATCGACATCCGGTTCAGCGCCGCGCTTGACGATGCGCTCGCGGAGGCGGGGCTGACGCGGGGCATCTATCTGGCAATGCTCACCGATACGCTGATGGGCTTTGTGCCGGGCGTGGAGGGCATCAGGGTGACGATCGGCTCCGAGGTGGTGACCGCGCTGTCCGCGGAGCAGACGCCCGCGGGCGTGCCGCTTGAGTTTGCACAGACGCTGGCGACCCGCGCGGATTTTGTGGGATATGCCGGCGCGCCGGCCACGCTATACACGCAGGATGGGGAGAGCGGCGGGCTGCGGCGCGTGCAGCGCGTGCTGCCGCAGGAGCGCCAGGACGATCCGCGCGAACGCTTGGCGGCGCTGATCCGTTTGTCCGGGGAGGACGGCGCCGTCTGCCTGCCCGGCGGGCTGACGGAGGCGGATATTCTCGCCGTGCACGTCGGGGCGGACGCCATCGCCGTCAATCTGTCGCAGAATTTTGCCGGCGCGCTCAGCGCGCTGTCCCATAAGCGGGAGCGCTCGGCGGTTTACGCGATGGTCAACACGCTGACAGAGGGCATGGATGCCTCCAGGGTGATCTTCTTCTTTGAGGGGGAGCAGGTGAGCGCGCTGGCCGGCGGGCTGGAGATGCGGGGCGCGTTTGTGCGCAATCCCGGAATGGTGGTGGAATGATGGATCAGTGGGCGTTTTTTGACGAGATCAAGGCCGGAACGATCCGCAATGTGTACTTCTTCTATGGGCCGGAGGGGTACATCCGCAAGGGCGCGCTGGCCGCGCTGGAAAAGAAGGTGCTCATGCCCGGCCTGGAGAGCATGAACCGCACGATCATGCAGAACCCCTCCGCGCAGGCCGTGATCGAAACCTGCGAAACGCTGCCGATGATGAGCGATTACAGGCTGATCGTCGTGCAGGACTGCGCGCTGCTTGCATCGGGCAAGGCCAAGGATGAGGCACAGGACAGCGCGCTGCTCGCGGAATATCTCTCCCGCGTGCCGCAGACGACTTGCCTGGTCTTTGACGCGGGAGCGGCTGTGGACAAACGCAAGAAGCTCTGTCAGGCGCTTTTGAAGCAGCCGGGCGCGGTCTCCTTTGATGCGCTCGACGACGCTCAGCTGGCGCGCTGGATGAACCAGGCGCTGCGCCCCCTGGGCAAGAAGATGGACCGGACCGCGTGCGACGCGCTGGCTTTCACCAGCGGGCGCGATCTGACGCTCCTCAGCGGCGAATTGCAAAAGCTTGCGGCATATGTGGGAGAGCGCGAGGCCATCACCCCGGAGGATATCGAGCAGATTGCCACGCACACGGCGGAGTGCACGGTATTCGCCATGGTGGACGCGCTGTCCGCCGGGCAGGCACAGCAGGCGTTCACCCTGCTGAACGTGCTGCTCTCCGGCGGGGAGCAGCGCATCGGCATTCTGGCGATGATCACCCGCCATTACCGCCAAATGATGCATCTGTGCGCCATGCAGGCGCAGCGTATGCCCCAGGGGCAGATAGCCAAGGCGCTCGGCATTCCGCCGTTTGCGCTCACGCGTCTTGCCCGTCAGGTGGGGAAGCGCCCGTATGAGGAACTCAAAGCGTGCGTGGAGGAGTGCGTCCGGACGGACTACGACATCAAACGCGGCGCGCTGCGCGAGGATGCGGCGCTGGAACGCCTGATGCTCATGATGGCGAAAAAGAGGTAGAACCAAAATCCCTCGCCGCATACGATGAAAGCGGGAGGGATTTTTGTATGAAACGGAAATTGGAAAGGCAGAATACATCGCCTGAGGACGTCGTGTTTCTGCCCGCGATCACGCCGATCGAGGCGGCCGTGATTCCCGCGCGGGACGTGCGGGGATACGGCGCGCTGCACCATGCCAGGGCCGCCTGGCGGCCCGGCGAATCGGGCCGGACGGATGCATTTTCCGTGCGCATGCCTAAGCTGCGCGCTTGGGGCCCCCGGCGCCCGCAGGCGTAAAGGGCCCGTGTGAACCCGTGAGTGAAATCAGCGGCAGAAGATCTGCGTCAGGTAGACGAAGCCGCTTGCATCAAACGCGATGCCGATGCCTACCTTGGTGTAGCTCTTATTCATGATGTTGCGCCTGTGCCCGGGGGAGGAGAGGAAGGCCGCCTCGCACTTTTCCACCGTGGCGTGATGCGCGATATTTTCGCCAGCGGCGTTGTAGCTGTAGCCGAATTTCTGAAGCATGCTGCGCACGTCGCCGTATGTCGGGGACTGATGCGCGAAATAATGGTTGTCGCGCATGTCCTCGGATTTGATGCGCGCGATGCGGCACAGCTCCGGATCGATGGTGAGCGGGGCGAGCTGGTAGCGCGCGCGATCGGAATTCAGAAGATTTCCTGCTGTCTGCTCTTGCGCTGACAAAGAAGCTGATGTATAATGTGCGTCGAAAGTGGTCGTATCCGCGGCAAGCGCGCCCGTAAGGCCCGCCGTCAGGGTGAGCGCTGCCAGCGCGGTCAGCGCACTTTTGAGGAACAGGTTGATCATCGTCTTCATGGGGTACCTCCTTATTTTCTCCTTAGATGGATGATTTCGGGTTCTTTGACAGTGTAGCGCGTGAGGGATGCGGGTTTCAACGAATTTGGCAGGAAGTTGCCATGGAAATATACGTTATCAGGAGGATGGCCTATGGGCTTTATCAAGTGTCCGAGATGTGAACTCAACTACATCAGGGAAGAGGAGCAGTATTGCTCGGTCTGCAAGCGCGAAATGAAGGGCGAGGCGCATGACGATCCGTTCGAGCTGTGCTCGATCTGCAACGAGAACCCGGTGATGCCGGGCAAGGACGTATGCCTGCTGTGCTACAAGGAGATGAACCAGCAGCAGGGCATCCGGGATGATTCCGTGGAAGATGCAGATACTTCGGACGTCAGCCTGGATATGGAGGATGTTTCCGAGATGGAGGAGATCGAGCTGGAGGCGCTCCCGGAGGATATGCCCGAGGAGATCGGCGAGCAGA
This sequence comes from Clostridia bacterium, assembly GCA_030535375.1. GTDB lineage: Bacteria > Bacillota > Clostridia > Christensenellales > Aristaeellaceae > Ventricola. The sequence goes on from JAUNJB010000053.1 coordinate 10,963, forward strand.
TTTCCCTTGAGGAGGAAAAGAGCAAGGAAGCCGAGGCGGACGACGAAGAGGAAGAGGAAACTTGAGCGGCGCTCTGTTTGCCCGGGATGAGGTGAAGGCGTGAGCATATTTGCGATCGGCGATCTTCATCTGCCGGGCGGCGACAAGAAGCCCATGGACATCTTCGGCCCGCATTGGGAGAATCACTTCGCGCGCATCAGTGAGGACTGGAGGGCGCGGGTGGACGACGGGGACATTGTGCTCATCCCGGGGGATATCTCCTGGGCGATGCAGCTGGATGCCGCCCTTGACGACCTGCGCGAGATCGCCCGGCTTCCGGGCACAATCCTCATCCTGCGCGGAAATCACGACTATTGGTGGTCCTCGCTGACGCAGCTGCGCACCAATCTGCCTGCCGGCATGCATGCCGTGCAGAATGACGCGTTTGACGGAGGCGCGGCGGTCTTCTGCGGCACGCGGGGCTGGTCGATTCCCCAGACCGGCACGAGCGCGCAGGATGAAAAGCTCTACAAGCGCGAGGCGCTGCGGCTGGAAATGTCGCTGCGCGCGGCGCAGCAAATGGCCGGTGGGCGGCCGATCATCGCGATGATGCATTATCCGCCGCTACTGCCGGAGACGCTGCGCGCCGGCACGGAGTTTACCCGGCTGCTCACCGCATATGGCGTGCAGCGCTGCGTCTACGGGCATTTGCACGGCCAGAGTGTACAGCGCGGCTTTTGCGGCGTGTATAATGGTGTACAGTATGATCTGGTCTCCTGCGACGCGCTGGGCTTTCGGCTCAAGGAGATCACGCTCCGCGGATCGGGCGGGAAGGATTGAGCCTCCGTCCCGAATGCGTCTGCGCGCGGAACGGCGGGGTCATGAGGCGCCGACAGGATTTTAATTGAACAGACAGGGTGTTTTGCCTGCGGGCAGAACGCCCTTTTTTTGTTTGATGGGAAATTGCGTGAAAAACGGCCGCGTTCGCCCCATCGGGTGATTTGCAGCGATTATCGGAAGCGGGAGCGCGCACGGCGCGCTTTTTCGCTTGATAGGAAATTGCGCGAAAAACCGGGCAGCGAGCACAGAAACACTTTGGAGTGTGGAGTGCTTCGGAAGCGGGAGCGCGCACGGCGCGCATTTTGTTACACAATTGTTACGAGCCTTCGGGCGATTTAGCAAAATCTTCATCGGCAAAGTGCTTGAAAAGTGGAGGAAAATGGTGTAAAGTAATTGGGAAAGGGTGTAAAGTGGTTGATTTGGGGAAGGAGGGATGCCGCACATGGCCCATTTGGCGTTTTCTGGCTCATTTGATCACTCGCTGGATGGCAAGGGCCGCGTCATCATTCCCGCCTCCTTCCGTGAGGCGCTCGGCGAGGACTTCACCATCACCATCAATCCCACAAAGACCGCGGTGGCCATCTATCCCAAGGAGGTTTGGGACGTGCAGCTGGAGCGGCTTTCTCATATCAACCCGATGGACAAAATCGGGCTGCAATACGAGCGGTACCTGATGAGCGTCTCCTTCTCGGGAAACAACATCGACGCGCAGGGCCGCGTTCTGATTCCCCAAAAACTGAGGGCCAAGATCGGGCTTACGCGCGACATCGTGTTCGTGGGCCTTAACCACTATATCGAGATCTGGGATGCGGATGTCTACGCCAAGTTCGAATCCCAGACGGAAGAGGATTTCGACAGCCTGGTCGATTACGTTTACCAGAAGTATCCGACCTGATGCCGCGGACATGGGCGGTATGAACGGCGCGTGTGACGCATAAAAACAGTATGCTGAGAATGGAACCGTATTCGGTTCTCAAAGGAAAGGCGGGTGAATACACTGATGGCAGGTGCCAAGACGGCGCGCAGCAGCCGGGGCCGTTACACGGCGGCGGGATACACTGCCTTTGCGCGGAAGGAACAAAAGGAAGAGGATCAGCGGCCGATGTACATCGCCAGTGTGCCCGCAGGCTCCAGACAGGACAGCCTGCGCGACCTCAACCGCGTCGGTTACCGCAGCGAGCGCCCGTGGCACGAAACGCCTACGCCCGTCTTTGAGGCGGAGGCCGCCTCGGTGCAGGCGCCTGCGCGGACGATGGTCCGCCCGAAGCAGCCGCGGCGCATGACGCTGACCGAGCGCCTGATCGCCGAGGCCAGGCGCGAGAAGAAGGACGTCATGGTGTGCGCCGCGCTGATCGCGGTGATTCTCATGCTGACCGCCGCGTGGGGACAGAAGATGGTGGCCGGTGTGGATACGCAGCGCAGAATCGCGGAGTATCAGAGCCAGACCGTCGCGCTCCAGCAGGAAAACGAGCGGCTGAGCCAAAAGCTTGAGCAGGCGAAGAACGGCGAGCGCATCCGCAATCTCGCACAGAACGAACTGAACATGCTGCGCCCGGAGCGCGCGCAGACGGAGACGATATACATTCAGGTGCCGGACAGCACGGCAGGAGGAACGGTACAGCAAAACGAGGAGCCCAGAATGGAATTGCTCGATATTCTGCTGGGTCTGCTCAATGTGTTCCATATAGGAGAGTGAGAGGGCTTGCGTTCACCGGGAGCCACCGTACGAAAGCGGCTGGTCTTGCTGATGGGCGGATTCTTTCTCCTCTTTCTTTGCGTTGTCGCGCGGCTTGTCGATTTACAGGTCGTGCAGGCGCAGGAGCTCACCGACAGGGGCATGCGCCAATGGACGCGCAGCGGCATCGTCTCCGCGCGGCGGGGCGATATCGTGGACAGGAACGGCAAGCTGCTGGCACAGTCGATCACCAGCTACATCATCAGCGCGAGGGCGCGCGATGTGAGCGATCCCGAGGGGCTGGCCGAGGTGCTCGAGCGCGAGCTGGGCATCGACAGCGAGACGACGGCCAGGAAGCTTCAGCAGACCAATGCGGCCTCCGTCACGCTGGCGCGGCAGGTCGACCGTGAGGATGTCGACAGGCTGCGCGCCATTCGCGCGGACACAAAAAACGCGGATTCGGCGAAACTCAGCGGAATAACATTTGACGAAGACGTCAGCAGATGGTATCCTATGGGGAGCGACCTTTCCCAGGTTTTGGGGCTGTGCAACGTGGACGGCGTGGGGCAGAGCGGCCTTGAGCTCAAGTACGATGAGGTGCTTGCGGGCGAACCGGGCAAGATCGTCACCGAGGTGGACGCGCGCGCGAAGACGCTGCCCGACGGCGTGACGCTGTACATCCCGGCTCAGGCGGGCAACACGCTGCGCCTGACGATCGATCGCGAGGTGCAGGCCGCGGTGGAGCGCGCCGTGCGCGAATGCGCGCAGGTGAACGACGCCAAGACCGTGCAGGCGATCGTCATGGATGTCAACACCGGCGCGGTGCTCGCGATGGCGATGTATCCGGGCTACGATCCGGCCGATCCGCCGAGGGACGATATCGATACGCTCAACGAATTGATGCGCATTACCGTGCTCAGCGACGTTTACGAGCCGGGATCGACGTTCAAGATGCTCACGGCCGCCGCGGCAATCGACTGCGGCGCGACGACGCCGGACGAGGGCTTTTACTGCTCGGGGCGCATCACGGTGGACGGAAGCACCGTGCGCTGCTGGGGCGCACCGCATGGCGCGGAAACGATGAAAAAGGCGCTGCAAAACTCCTGCAACCCCGTGTTCACGCAGCTTGGCCTGCGGCTGGGCACGGAGCGGTTTTATCGCTATCTGCACGCGTTTGGCCTGGGACAGCGCACGGGGATCGACTTGTACGGTGAGGCGTCGGGCATACTGATCGCGCAGAGCCGGGTAAAAAATGTCGATCTGGCGCGCATAGGCTTCGGCCAGAGCGTCGCGGTGACCCCGATCCAGATGATCACGGCGGCGTGCGCGGTGGTCAACGGAGGGCGGCTCATGCGCCCGTATCTGGTGCAGGCCATCGAGGATGAGGACGGCAACACGCTGGAAACCATCAGCCCTACGGTCGTCTCCCAGCCGATTTCCGAGCAGACGAGTGCGACGATGCGCGAGCTGCTGGGGAGCGTCGTCTCCGAGGGCGGCGGAAAGAATGCGAAAATCAGCGGCTGGTCCGTCGGCGGAAAGACCGGCACCGCGCAGATCTATAAGGACGGAAAGATCGAAAGCAACCTGCACATCGGCTCCTTTGTGGGATTCGCCCCGGTGGAGGAGCCGCAGGTGGCGGTGATGGTCATCGTGGACGAGGCAAAGGTCGTGCCGGATTACGGCGGCACGACGGCGGCGCCGTTTGCCGCGCAGATCTTCACGGAGATCCTGCCGCTGTTGGGCGTTCCCAAGACGGACGGCAGCGCCGAGCGCGCCAAGGTGACCATGCCGGATGTCACCGGCATGAATGTGACGGACGCCAAGGCGATCCTGCGCGAGGCGGGCATCGACAGCATCACGGACGGCACGAATCAGACGGTGACCGGCCAGCTCCCGCCCGCGGGCACGACGGTCACGGAGGGATTCTGCGCGATGCTCTATGTCACGGGCAGCACGGCGCCCACGGTGGAAGATTACACCCAGGTGCCCGATGTGCTCGGCCTTCCGGCGCGCGAATGCGCGCAGGCCCTGCGCCAGAGCGGCCTGGAGATGGACGCGCAGGGAGACGGCATCGCGGTCAAGCAGAGCCCGGCGGCAGGGAAATACGCCGCGCAGGGCGATACGGTCACGGTGACGTTTGAAGTGCCGCAGTAGAGAAGCGAAACCAATTACGAACCATAGATTGGCGGGCCCGCAGCCGGAGGCCCCCGCAACCCATCTGTACAGCAAACAATGGAGGAATGACGATGAATCTTGCACAATTGACGGAAGACATGCCGGAGCTGGTTTCCATCACATCTGGGGCCGACACACAGATTGAAGCACTGACGGCGGATTCGAGGGCGAAGTGCAGAAACGGATTGTTCTTCTGTATCCGCGGCGGAACGGTGGACGCGCATGACTTCGCGCCGCAGGCCGTTCAAAACGGCTGCTGCGCGCTGGTGGTGGAGCGCAGGCTGGAGATCGACTGCCCGCAGGTGGTCGTAACCGACGTGCGCGCGGCGATGACCCGCATCGCCAGCGCCTTCAACGGCCATCCGGAGCGCCGGATGAGGCTGATCGGCGTCACCGGCACCAAGGGCAAAACGACCACGACCTTTCTGCTCAAGAGCATCATCGAGGCGGCGGGGATGCGCTGCGGCATCATCGGCACCACCGGCTGCATCGCGGGCAAGACAAAGCTGCCCAGCCATCTGACCACGCCCGATCCGATTGAGATGTTCGCCATTCTGCGGATTATGGCGGACGCCGGTGTGCAGGTGGTGTGCATGGAGGTCTCCGCGCACGCGCTGTACCTGCGCAAGCTGGTCTGCGTGGTCTTTGAGGCGGCGGCGTATACCAATCTCTCGCAGGATCACCTCGACTTTTTCGGGTCGATGGAGAGGTATTTTGAGGCCAAGCGGCTGCTGTTCACCGGCAGGATGGTGAAAAACGCCGCGGTCAATGTGGACGAGGAATCCTCCAAGGCCGTGTGCGAGGGGCTGACCTGCCCGCTGCTCACTTATGGCATCAGCGGCGAGGCGGATTTGTTCGCGCGGGATATCGAAATTACCGAAAGCGGCGTATCCTTTACGCTCAATCTGCGCAACCTGCATACGGAGCGCATTCACCTGCTGCTCACCGGCATGTTCAACGTCTATAACGCGCTGGCGGCGGCGGCGTGCGCGCTGATTCTGGGGGTTTCGCTCACGGATATCAAGACGGGGCTGGAAGCGGTCGTCTCCGTGCCGGGGCGCGTGGAGATGCTCGCCACAGACACCCCGTACCGCATGATCCTCGATTACTCCCACTCGCCGGACGCCCTTGAAAACATCCTGCGCACGGTGCGGGAATTCTGCCGCGGGCGCATCATCCTGCTCTTTGGCTGCGGCGGCGACCGCGACAAGGGCAAGCGCCCGATGATGGGCGAGATCGCGGGGCGGCTGGCGGATTACTCCATCCTCACCAGCGACAACCCGCGCCGCGAGGACCCGATGGCGATTCTTGCCGCGATTGAGCAGGGAATCAAGCCTACGGGCGCGAAATATGAAGTGATCGAAAATCGCCGCGAAGCGATTCGCCAGGCCATGGAGATGGCGGTCGGCGGGGACATCATCGTGCTGGCGGGCAAGGGCCACGAGACGTATCAGGACATCTGCGGCGTCAAGCATCCGTTCGACGAGAAGGTGATTGTTGCCGAGCTTCTCGAGGAGATGAAGACCGAGAAGAAGGACTGAGCGCAGGCCGGCATGCGAGGGAAGACGGAATAATACAGATTTCGGCGGGATACCGCCCAGATTCGGAGGAATGAACCATGCAAAGGATGATGATCGCTCTGCTGCTCGCGTTTGCGGTCGGCATTGTGTTGGGCAAGCTGATGCTCCCCGTGCTGCACCGGCTCAAGTTCGGGCAGAATATCTACGAGCTGGCACCGGAGGCCCATAAAAAGAAGCAGGGTACGCCCACCATGGGCGGTTTGGTGATCGCGGGCGCGGCGATTCTGGCGGCGCTGGTGATGAACGATTACGGCGCGCCGCTCACGCAGAACATGCTGCTGGCGATGATCCTGATGGCGCTTGGCAACATGTGCATCGGCTTTGCGGACGATATGACCAAGATCCGCCGCGGCAAGAACGGCGGTCTTACGCCGAAGCAGAAGATGTTCTTCCAGGCGATTCTGGCGCTGGCGTTTTCGGTGTACTGCTATGTTCATCCACAGGTCGGCTCCTCGATCAAGGTGCCGTTTTTCCGCGTGGAATGGGATTTGGGCATCCTCTATATCCCGATTATGATGTTCATCATCGTGGGCACGACCAACAGCGCCAATCTGCTCGACGGGCTTGACGGCCTGCTGACCAGCGTGTCGATGGTGGACTTTGGCACGCTGGCCGTGCTGGCGGGCGCGGCCTCCCTGGGAGAATTGGGCGTGGGCTGCGCGGCGATGTGCGGCGCATGCATGGCGTTCCTCTCCCGCAATGCGTATCCCGCGCAGATGTTCATGGGCGACACGGGTTCCATGTTCATCGGCGGAGCGGTGGTGGCGGCGGCGATGCTGCTGCGTCAGCCGCTGATTCTGGTGCTTATCGCATTCTGGATGCTGATGAGCAGCCTGTCGGACATCATCCAGATCACCTATTTCAAGGCGACGCACGGCAAGCGCGTGTTCAAGATGGCGCCGATTCACCACCATTTTGAGCTGTGCGGCATCCACGAGACGAAGATTGTCACGATGTACATGGTCACCACGGCGATCCTGTGCATCATCACATTGCTGGGCATCCTGTGATGACCCGGGCCGCAAGGGCATGTTCTCCGCCGGATGGGGAGAAAATGCCCTTCGGCATTTCTTGTAAGACGGAGGCAGAATCCGATGGTTGTAAAGGACAAGCGAGTGATGGTATGCGGCATGGCGCGCAGCGGCATCGCGGCGGCCAGGCTGCTGTGCGGGCTGGGCGCCCGGGTGACCATCAGCGATCTCAAGCAGGAGAGCGCCTTTGACGGCGCGCTGGACGAACTGCGCGCGCTGGGCTGCCGCTTTGCACTGGGCGAGGGGCCGGAGGCATATCTTGGCGAGCAGGATATGCTGGTCATCAGCCCGGGTATCCCCTGGGCCAAGCCGTTTGTGCAGGAGGCCCTCGGCAGGGGAATCGAGGTCATGGGAGAGCTGGAGCTGGGCGCGAGGCTGACGCGCGGCGCGCTGGTCGCCATCACCGGAACAAACGGCAAGACCACCACCACCACGCTGGTGGGAGAGCTCTTTCGGGCTACGGGGCGCACGACGCATGTCGTAGGCAACATCGGCTATCCGATCACCGCGACGGCGGGCATCTCGAAGGACGACGATGTGACGGTCGCGGAGGTCAGCTCCTACCAGTGCGAGGGAATCAGCACCTTCCATCCGAAGGTCGGCGCGGTGCTCAACATCACGGAGGATCACATTGCCCGCCACGGCTCCATGGAGAACTACATCGCCATGAAGCGGCGTATATTTGACAGGCAGACGGCCCAGGATGTCGCCGTGTTCAACTACGACGATCCGACCTGCCGGGAGATGGCGAAGGGGCTCAAAGGGCAGATCGCCTGGTTCTCCCGCAGGGAGGATGTGCCCTACGGCGCGTGCGTCGTGGACGGCTGCATCATGCTGAAGCTCGGGGAGATCAAGCAGGCTGTCTGCCGCTGCGACGAGGTGTACATTCCCGGGCCGCACAATCTGGAGAATGCGCTGGCCACCGTGGTGATCACGGGCGTGATGGGCGTGCCCTGCGAGGCGATGCGCGAGGTGCTGCGCACCTTCAAGGGTGTGGAGCATCGGATTGAGACGGTCAGAACGCTTCACGGCGTCACCTGGATCAACGACTCAAAGGGTACCAACGTCGATTCGACGCTGAAGGCCATTGCGACGATGACGCGCCCGACGGTGCTGATCCTCGGCGGCAGCGACAAGAAGGTGTCCTTCGATTCGCTGGCCGGGGCGATCAGGGAAGCGCCGCAGATTGAGCATTGCGTGCTCATCGGCGACACGGCCGGACAGATCAGGGAGGCGCTGGAACGCGTGCATTACACCGCGTTCACGATGACGGGATACGACTTTGATCGGTGCATCGCCGCGTGCCGGGAACGCGCGAAGGAGGGCGGCTGCGTGCTGCTCTCCCCGGCGTGCGCGAGCTTTGACATGTTTACGGATTACGAGGACAGGGGCAGGATATTCAAGGAGAAGGTCATGGCGCTTGTGTAAAGCGGGGCGCTTGCCGGCTGCGAAAGAGGACGAATTTTGAGCGGTCGGAAGGGGCGTTTTCATGACGAAGAGGCTGCCCAGGGCAAAGCGCACATGCGATGCGACGGTGGTGCTGCTGATGGTGCTGCTGCT
>JAUNJB010000054.1 GCA_030535375.1 Clostridia bacterium
CTATGGCGGAGAGTTAGGGATTTGAACCCTAGGAGGGGTATCAGCCCTCACACGATTTCCAGTCGTGCGCCTTAGACCACTCAGCCAACTCTCCACAAATGGCTGCTGCTCAATCAGCGAGATTTATTATACACGGATTCCCATCCTTTGTCAACCCGAAAATCGCAAAAAATGAAAAAGTTGTGCGCAAAGACGCCCATCCGCCACAGATGAGCGTCTTGTGATATTTATGCATTATCGACAACATGGACATGGTGCACACGCCCCATGAGCAAGCGGCGGCACCTGAAATAGGCGGGCACAAGGAACGCATCCGCGAACACCCAGGCCAGCGGTCCGCCGAGCGCAGCCCCCTGAAAGCCCAGCACGGGAACCAGAAAAATGCCCGCCAGGCTGCGCGCGACCATCTCAAGCAGGCCGGCAATGATCGCAAACATGGAAAAGCCCATGCCCTGAATCATGAATCGGACGACATTCACCAGCGTCAGCAGGGGATAGCATGCGACGTTGATCAGCATGTACGTCTGAGCAAGCTCGATCAGCTCTGTACCGCCTTCCCCTGTCACAAACAGACCGGTCAGACTGCGCCCGAAGAACCATGCGATCACAAACGCAATCGCCGAATAAACAAATCCCATCGCCGAGGCCGAAAACAGGCCACGGCTGAGCCTGTCGTAACGGCTCGCGCCGACATTCTGCGCACCGTATGTCGCCATCGTGGAACCAAGCGCGTCGAACGGGCAGGCCAGGAAATTCAGAACCTTTGCGCCCGCCGTTGCTGCGGCCACCGCCATCGAGCCCAGGGAATTGACCGCCACCTGCAAAATCACGCTGCCAATCGCCGTAATCGAATATTGCAGTCCCATCGGCACGCCGTATGTGCACAGCTCTGCCATTCGCGCGGAACGGATACGCCACTCTTCACGGGAAATATGCAGGATCGGAAACCGTTTGATAATCCACAGCAGACACAGCATGCCCGAAATCCCCTGACTGATCACCGTCGCCAGCGACGCACCTAAAACCCCCATATGGAACACCAGAATCAATGTCAGATCGAGCGCCACATTGAGCAGCGATGAGAGAATCAGGAAAAAGAGGGGCGTCTTGCTGTCGCCAAGGGAGCGCAGATAACCGGAGAGCAGATTGTACAGGAACGTGAAGGGAATGCCCGCGAAGATGACGACAATGTAGTTATATGCCTCCTGCAGGCAGTCCTCCGGCGTGTTCATCAGGGTCAGAATGTCGCGGCAATACACCACCGTCAGCACGGTGATGACCGTGGCAAACGCGGCGGCCAGCCAAGCGCCATTGGCGACAAACTCCCGCATGCGGCTCTCCTCCTTCGCGCCAAAGCGTTGAGCCACCGGAATCGCGAATCCGGAGCAGATGCCCATGCAGAATCCCAACACCAGGAAGTTGATGGAGCCCGTCGCGCCGACGCCCGCAAGCGCAGTCACGCCCAAAAAGCGCCCGACAATCATCGTATCCACCAAGTTGTACAGCTGCTGGAACAGCATGCCCGCCAGCAAAGGCACGGCAAACCCCAGAATGAGCCTGGCAGGAGACCCCTGCGTCAAATCCTTGATCATAGTTCTTCCTCACTGCTACTGCGAGTCGTCGGAGACATTCCTCCGCGAAAACAGCGGTATTATACTCGCTTCTTCCCCGCTTTGCAAGATGCAAGAATCACCAGCACATTGCGCCCGTCACGGGCGAATTTGAACAAAAAAATCCCGTCTCCGTCATCCGATGGGGCGTGAGGCATATCCTTGGGCGCACAGAAAAAACGGCCGGCCGATAAAAACCGGTCGGCCGGACTCATTTGCCGTTCATCGCTTCTGCAATCCGCAGCAGCGCCTGCGGCGTATCCGCATCTGTCAGCTCGCATTCGCGGACGCAGGGAACGATCAGCAGATCATCCGCATGCGCACGCAGGATCGCTTTCGCCCCGCGATCCCCCCTGAGCGCCGTCAATTCAGGCAGATATTCCGCGGAAAACACCGCCGGATTTCCAAAGTGCGTTCCATCCTTCAAGCAGGCGATTCCTATGCCGCTCTGTGAGAATTGTTGCACCAGCATTCGCAGCGATTCAACGCTGAGCAGCGGCTGATCCCCCGCGAGCAGCAGCACGGCATCCATATCGCGCATGGCCTCCGCGCCCAAAGCGATGGAGTGCGCCTGTCCCAGCTCGGGCGCATCATTCCTGATGATCTCCATTTCACGCTCACAGGCCAGGCGCGCGACCGCCTCATCTCCGGTCACGACGGCCCAGCGCGCCGCATCCAGTGCCCGCATTGCATCCAGCGCATAACAGACCATCGGTCTGCCGCAGAGAGGCTCCAACAGCTTGTTCGTGCCAAAACGCCGGCTCAGGCCCGACGCCAGCAGGACCGCGCCCAGCTTCACGACCGCTCACCCAGCAGGATCTTTTCCGGCGTGATGGGCAGGTCGCGGATGCGCACGCCGCAGGCGTTGTAGACCGCGTCGGCAATGGCGGGCGCAGGCGTATTGATCACGCATTCCCCGATCGACTTTGCGCCGAACGGCCCCGTCGCCTCATAGCTCGGTTCAAAGTCGATGCGCACGCTCCGCGCATCCACACGCGAAGGAATCTTATACTGCATCAGCGAGTTGCTCACCGTGCGGCCGCGCCCGTCCATGCGCGGGCACTCATACAGCGCCATGCCGATTCCCTGCATGATGCCGCCCTCCGTCTGGATGCGCGCAAGGTTCGGATTGATCACCGTGCCGCAGTCGACCACGCCCACATAGTCGACCAGCTCCACCTCGCCGGTCAGCGGGTCGAGGTCAATCTCCACGCAGCCCGCCATGAACGGCGGCGGCGAGAGCGGCGATCCGCCCGATTCGCAGGCGGACAGATCCTCCGCATTGACCATCATGTTCGCGTTCGCGATCTCGGCAATGGTCACGCTCCGTTCGTTCCTCGCGTCGCGCACGCAATCGCCCTCAAACAGCGCATCGTCCGTCCCGCAGCCGAGCATCCTCGCGCCGGCTCGCACAATCTTTTTTCTGAGCACCTCGCAGGTCTTCACCACGGCCATGCCGGTCACGTAGGTCGTGCTGGACGCATAGGAGCCGCAGTCATACGGCGATGTATCGGTGTCCACGCCGTGCACGGTGATATTGTCCACCGGACAGTCGAGACTCTGGGCCGCAATCTGCGCCAGGATCGTGTCGCAGCCGGTTCCCATATCCGTGGCGCCGATGGACATATTGTAGATGCCGCCGTCCCCCAGCCGGATCATGACGGCACCCGTGTCCACCCCTGCGATGCCGGAGCCCTGCATGCCCAGCGCCATTCCCACCGCGCGGATATGGCCGTTTTCAAGCGTTCTGGAGGGATACTTTTCATCCCAGCCGATCATCTCCCTGGCGCGCGCCAGGCAGCGGTCAATCGCGCAGCTTCCCGCCACCTCGCCGTAATAGGCGGGCATCGCCTCGCCCTCGCGCACCATGTTGTGCGCGCGCAAAGCGGTCGGGTCCATGTCAAGCGCGTGTGCCAGCTCGTTGACGGCGGATTCCACGGCAAACAGGCCCTGTGTCGCGCCGTAGCCGCGATATGCGCCCGCGCTCATCGTGTTTGTGTAGACGACGTCCCATGCGAAGCGGAATGCTTTCATATTGTGCGTATAAAGCGGGATCGACTTGTGACCAGATAAACCGACCGTGGTCGGTCCGTGTTCCCCATACGCGCCGGAGTTGGAGAGCGTGTGCAGATCGATCGCGCGGATCGTGCCGTCCCGCATCGCGCCCAGACGCACGTGCATGCGCATGGCGTGGCGGGGCGAGGAGAGCGTCATCGATTCCTCACGGGTGTAGATGATCATCGCGGGCCGGCCCGTCTTGACCGTCACAATCGCCGGATAGATTTCACAGACCGCAGTCTGCTTGGCGCCAAAGCCGCCTCCGATGCGCGGCTTGACCACCCGCACATCGCTTTTGGGCAACCCCAGGGCCGTCGCCAGAATGCGCCGCACATGAAACGGCACCTGCGTCGAGGAGACGACCTCCAGCCGCCCATAAGCGTCACAGCGCGTAAACGCGCGGAACGTCTCCATCATGCACTGCTGATTGGCGCGCGTGCTGTATACCCTGTCGATGACCACGTCGCAGGCCGCCAGCTCCGCCTCCACATCGCCCGCCGCATCCTGGCCGCGCGCCACCAGATTGCGCGCATTGTCCGCGCCGCAGTCCGGCACGAGCGCACGCCAGTTCTCCTCCGGGTGCAGCACCACGGGGTTGTCCACCGCCTCCTGCGGATCGAATACCGCCGGGAGCACCCGGTATGAAACGCGGATCAGCTTCATCGCCGCCAGCGCCTGCTTTTCCGTCTGCGCCGCGACAATCGCGACCGGATCGCCCACGCAGCGCAGATGCCTGTCCAGAATCAGCCGGTCATAGGGGCTGAACTCGGGATAGGTCTGCCCCGCAAGCGTAAAGCGCACATCCGGCACATCGCGATATGTCAGCACGCAGGCCACCCCCGGTGCACGCTGCGCCCGGCTGACGTCGATCTCCTCGATCATCGCGTGCGCGTGCGGGCTGTGAAGCAGCTTCACGCACAGGCAGTCTTTCGGCGCAATATCCTCCGTGTATACCGGCCTGCCGGACAGCAGCGCCGCGGAGTCCTTCTTGCGCACGCTCACGCCCACCGCTTTCATGCGCGCACCTCCCCGCAAAGCCCGTCAAGATACCGCCGGATCGCCCGGCGCTGGCTCATATAGCCCGAGCAGCGGCACAGGTTCCCCGCCAGATAGGCGTCGATCTGCGCGTCCGTCGCGCGGGGATTCTCCTTCGCCAGCGCGAGCACGTTCATCATCAGCCCCGGCGCGCAGAAGCCGCACTGCTCCGCGCCCTCGTCCGCCAGGCAGTCGCCCAGCGCCTTCGCCTGATCAAGCACGCCCTCCAGCGTCACGATCTCATGCCCCGCGCAGCGCGGCGCGGGCACCGAGCAGGAAAGCACCGCTTTTCCGTCCATATGCACGGTGCACAGGCCGCAGTTCGTGGTCTCGCATCCGCATTTCACGCTGGAAATCCCCAGCGAACGCAGCATGTGATACAGCGAATCATCCGCATCGACCTGCGCGCTCACGCGCCTGCCGTTCAGCGTAAACTCAATGGTCATCTCTCGTTCCCTCCAGGCACGCAGCAGCCGCGCGCCGCAAAAGCACCGGCGCAATCTTCCTTCGATACGCCTCCGAGGCGCGCATGTTCGATCCCAGCGGAACGCTCCCCGCGATCCGTGCAAATTCTGCCTCATCCGCCCAGGGAGACACGCCATCCGCGGCCACCACCGCGCGCGCGGGCCTGGCGCCCACGACAAGCCGAAGCGCACCGCCCTCCTGCGCCGCCGCACAGACGAGCACAGGAAAATCCGTCCCGCTCAGGCGGACGCTTTTTGCCGCCGCGCGCTGTCCCTTCCGCACGCGAATGTGCGTGATGATGTCCCTGTCCCACGCCTCCTGCTGGAAGGCGCGCAGCGGCACCGCGCCGCGCCGGTGGAGAATCACCTCCGCGTCGAGTGCCAGCAGCAGCGCGCTCACATCAGAAAAGCCAAAGCGCGAATAGATGCTCCCGCCGACCGTCGCGCCATGGCGAAACTGCGTGCCCACAATGGGCACCAGCGCGTCGGCAAACGCGCCGCCAAAGGCCGCATGCAGCGCCGCGTCCGTCTCCAGCTCCCGAAGCGTGGTCATGGCGCCGATGACAAACGCATCGTTCGTCTCCTCGATGCCGGACAGCCCCAGCGCGGACAGATCGATCGCCGTCTGGCGGTTCAGCCCGCACATGCGCAGCCACATATTTCCCGCCACGATGACCGAGGACTTCTTCTGGTTGAGCGTGTACGCCTCCTCAAGCGACTGCGCCATCACATATGTCTTGTACCTTGCCATAGGATTCCTCCGCCGCGCCAAACGGCCGTTGTATTCGCATCCATTATAGGGAAATGCGCGGGCGTTGTCAACCGATCGTCGGTGGCCGTTTTTTGTGCGAAATCCGAACATTTATATTTTTTACCGCCGAAATCATCGGATTTTGTGTTGACATTTCGCGGGTTTTCGCGTAATATCTTGCGGAGAACCCACAGCATGCGCCTGCCGTCATCTGCGGGTCAGAATTTCACACAAAGGAGCGTTTTCGTCATGAAGAAGCTTGCTGCACTGCTCGCCTGCGTGCTGATGCTGGTGATCGCCTCCGCGGCCGTCGCCGAGAGCGTGTCCATCGCCGTCGTCTACTCCGACACGGTGGACGATAAGGGCTGGTGCCAGACGATGGATACCGGCATCAAGAACGCCATCGACAAGGGCTACGACATCGAGTACACGCCGGTGGAATCCGTGGCTGTCTCCGATGCGCCGAACACCCTCGATCAGCTCGCCGAAAGCTATGACATCATCATCGTGCATGGCGCGCAGTTCACCGCCGCCTGCACGGAGGTCGCCGAGGAATACCCGGATCAGGTGTTTGCCATCGGCACCAGCGACCAGATTCTTGGCGACAACATCTTCACCTATATGCCCCAGTCCGAGGAGCCGGGCTACATCAACGGCGTCATCGCCGGACTGACCACCAAGGTCGGCAAGGTCGGCGTTGTCGGCCCGACCGACGGCGGCGATTCCGCCCGCTTCATCCGCGGCTTCAAGCTTGGCCTCGCGTCCGTCAATCCCGACTGCGAGATGAAGCTCGCCTGGACCGGCAGCTTCTCTGACACCGTCGGCGCCGGCGATATCGGCAAGACCTTCGTGGAGGACGGCTGCGACGTGCTCGTCGGCCCGTCCCAGCAGGCCGTCGGCGCGATCCGCGTCGTGGCCTCAGCCGAGGGCGTCATCTGGGTCGGACAGACCACCTCCCAGCTCGTCGACTTCCCGAGCGTCGTGTCCGCCGCGGCCGATTACGACTACTCCGCCGTGATCATCTCCCTGATCGAGCGCACCGGCGCCGGCGAGACCGGCGGCGTCTGCATCCCGCTCAACTACAATAACGGCGGCTTCATCTACACCTTCTCCGAGAACACCGAGCTGCTCCCGGAGGATGTGAAGGCCGCCGCGCAGGCCGCGCTCGACGCCGTCACCGCAGCCCCCGACACCATCGATTTCAGCAGCGTCACCCTGGAGTAATCCATTCGACGGACTGCCGCGCCCTTCCTCAAAGGGCGGCGCGGCAGTCTTTTTGTGAAGATTTTCATCGCATTCCCCGGACTTCTCTTTCAGCCACGGAGGTACGTTATGACACCCGAAGCGATCACAAGCCTTCGCATTGAGCACATCACCAAGCGCTTCCCCGGCATCGTCGCGTGCAGCGATATCTCCCTGTCCGTGGGCAAGGGCGAGGTGCTCGCGCTCGTCGGCGAAAACGGCGCCGGCAAAACCACGCTCATGAACATCCTCATGGGCCTGTATACCCCGGATGAGGGCAAGATCTACATCAACAACAAAGAGGTTGTCTTCAAGTCCCCATCCGACGCGTTCGCCTGCGGCATCGGCATGGTGCATCAGCAGTACATGCTCGTCCCCAATCTCACGGTGACGGAAAACATCGCGCTGGGCATGAGCCAGATGCGCGAAAAGGGCGGCACCCTTGCCCAGCGCCTCCGCCGCGCGGGCAGGCTTGACCTGGCCGGCGTCCGCCGGCACATCGTCGCCATCTCCGAGCACTACGGCCTGGCGGTCGATCCCGACGCATACATCTGGCAGCTGTCCGTCGGCGAGCAGCAGCGCGTGGAGCTGGTCAAAACGCTGTGCTTCGGCGCGAAGTTCCTCATCCTCGACGAGCCCACCAGCGCGCTCACCCCGCAGGAGACGGACGAGCTCATCGGGCTGCTACGGCGCATGTCGGGCGAGCTGTCCATCATCTTCATCAGCCACAAGCTGGCGGAGGTCAAGGCGCTTTCAAGCAAGGTGGCCATCCTGCGCGGCGGCAAGCTCGTCTTCCGCGGCAACACGAAGGATCACTCCTCCGCCGACATCGCCAGCCTGATGACCGGCCACGAGGTCTATCTCCCCGTCAATCAATCCTCCCGCGCGCCGGGCAAGCCCATGCTCGAGGTGCGCGATCTGTTCGTGCGCGGCGACCGGGGCAACATGGCCCTCAACAAGCTGAATCTGACCGTGCGGGCGGGCGAAATCGTCGGCCTGGCGGGCGTATCCGGCAACGGCCAGCGCGAGCTTGCCGAGGCGCTGACCGGCCTGCGCACCGTGGAAAGCGGCGATATCCTGCTGGACGGCTCAAACCTGGTGGGCAAATCCCCGAAGCAGATCATCGCCCAGGGCATGGGCTATGTGCCCGAGGAGAGGAACGTCGAGGGCATTGTACCCTCCATGTCCATCAAAGAGAATCTTGTGCTCAAGGATATCGGGCGGCCGCCATTTTCCACCGCCGGCATCGTGAACAACGGCAGGATCGAGAAAAACGCCCAGTCGCTGCGCGAGAAGTTCGACATCCGCTGCTCCGGCGTGCAGATCGCGGCTGGCTCGCTCTCCGGCGGCAACATTCAAAAGGTGATTCTGGCGCGCGAAATCTCCCGCGGCCCGAAGTTCCTCGTCGCGGTCTATCCCATCCGCGGCCTCGACCTGGGCGCGGCGGAGTTCATCCACAAGCAGCTGCTTGCCCTGCGCGACCAGGGCGTGGGCATCCTGCTGATCTCCGAGGAGCTCGAGGAAATCATCAACCTCTCAGACCGCATCGCGGTCATCTTCAAGGGACAAATCCAGCGCACGCTCGGCCAGGGCGAGGCCACACAGCGCAAGCTCGGCATGATGATGGCAGGAGTGAAAGACAATGAAGCAATTTAAACTCGTATACACCGCCGGCGTCATCGTGCTTTCCGTGCTGCTGACGCTGGTCATCGCCTCCCTGATTCTGACGGTTTTGGGCGCGAACGTGCTTGACACGTTCTGGGTCATCTTCTGCTATCCGTTCACCTCGCTCAAGAATCTGTCCGGCGTCATCAACATCATGACGCCGCTGACCATCGTGGGCGTGGGCATCTGCGTGGCCTATCGCAGCGGCATCGTCAATATCGGCGGCGAAGGGCAGATGATCATCGGCCTGCTGTGCGCCATCGTCTTTGCGCTGGGCACAAGCCTGCCCGCGCCCTTCGGCCTGATCGGCACGCTGCTTGTCGGCATGGCCGGCGGCGCGCTGTGGGGCGCGCTCCCGGGGCTGCTCAAGGCCAGATTCGGCGTGAGCGAGCTACTCTCCACCGTCATGTTCAACTACATCGCCACGCAGCTGTATTCCTATTGCCTGCGCGTGCCGCTGCTCGATCCCGCCGTGGCGGGCGGCTCCGGCGACCCGCAGACCGTGAAGCTCGATACCTCCGTCTGGCTCCCCCGGCTGAGCGAGGTATTCCAGGTTGACAAAAGCTTCCGCTTCCACACCGGCATCTTCATCGCGCTGCTGCTGGCCGTGATCGTCTTCCTGTTCATGTGGAAGACGCCCACCGGCTTCAAAATGCGCGCGGCGGGCGCGTCCGACCGCGCGGCGCGCTATGGCGGCATCAGCGTCAGCCGCTATCTGGTGCTGGCGATGCTGATCTCCGGCGCATGCTGCGGCCTGGCAGGCACGGTCGAGATACTCGGCGTGCACCACAGGGGCCTGGGCAACTGCACGGGAGGCTACGGCTTCTCCGGCATCGTCGTGGCGCTGTTCGGCGGGCTTCATCCGCTGGGCGTCATCCCCGCGGCCTTCTTCTTCTCGGTGATCTCGTTCGGCTGTTCCGCGCTGCAAATCAACAAGATTCCCGTTCCCAGCAACATGATCGATGTCCTGCAGGGGCTGGTCATCCTGGTGATCGTCGCCGCGAAGCTGATCATCGCCAATCCGTACCTGATGGACCGCGCGCAGCGGCGCATGGACGCCCTGCTGCACAGAAAGGAGGCCGCCTGATATGCTCGACTTTATCGTTCTGTTCCTGACGGTCGGCATTCCGCTCTCCAGCGCGCTGCTCCTGGCCGCGCTGGGCGAGACGGTCAACCAGCGCAGCGGCATCTTCAACCTCGGCTGTGAGGGCGTGATGAGCATGGGCGCGTTTGTCGGCATGCTGATTCCATTTATGGTTGGCGGCGCGGGCAAGGTCGCCTGGTATGTGAACGTCTGCGGCCTGCTGGCGGCGGCGGCCGTCGGCGCGCTGATGGGCCTTCTCTTCGGCGTGGTCGTCATCAAGTTCGGCGCGCCGCAGGGCATCGCGGGCATCGGCCTTCAGCTCTTTGGCACCGGCCTGGCCGGCTCATTCTACCGGCACTTTATCGGCGGCGCCCAGGGCGTGGCCGGCATCGATTCGATCCGCATCCCGTTTCTCTGCGATCTTCCGGTCTTCGGCAAGATGCTCTTCAGCTGCAATCCGATGGTCTACTTCGCCTTCCTGATGGTGCCCGTCGTCAGCTATATTCTGTTTAAAACGCCGTGGGGCCTGCGCGTGCGCGCCTGCGGCACCATGCCCCGCGCGGCGGACTCCATGGGCATCGACGTCAGCCGCACACGCTATCAGGCGCTGGCCTTCGGCAGCGCGATGGCGGGGCTGGCGGGCGCGTATTTGTCGCTGTGCTACGCGAAGATCTTTACCGATACGCTGATCGGCGGCCGCGGCTTCATCGCCGTCGCGCTGGTGTACTTCGGGCACTGGTCGCCCGTGGGCGTGATGGGCGGCGCGCTGCTGTTCTCCCTCGCCCAGGCTCTCCAGCTGGCCGTGCAGGCTTACGGCTTCACGACCTTCCCCTACGAATTTCTGGTCATGCTCCCCTACGTGCTGGTCATCGTCGTGCTGGTATTCGTGGGCCAGAGCAAGCACGTCGGCCCGGCGATGCTGGGCAAGCCGTTCAACCGGGAAATGCGCACGTAACGCCGCTCCCTTCCCGGCTGGAATCAAACGATCCGAAAAATGCTCCGGCTATTCCCCCATCCGGGAAAAGCCGGAGCATTTTCATAATTCGCTTCATTTGCCCGATTCGCGCCTCTCTCCCTCACGTATCGATCCGTTCCATGGCATCCAGCGCACAGTTGCGATAGGTCAAATCCTCCCGCGCGGTAAAGCCCTGCTTCTCCCAGAACGCGTTGCCCTGCCGGTTGCGCGAAAAAACGACGAGGGCCACCTTGTGTATCCCGCACGCGTGCAGCGCGCTGAGCGCCGAGCGAACCAGCGCCGACCCGATTCCGCGCCCTCTGTACGCCTCCAAGACCGCCGTATGATGGATGAAGCCGCGCCTTCCGTCGTGCCCCGACAGAATCACGCCGGCAATCTGCCCATCCTCCTCCGCAACAAAGCATGTATCCGGATTGCGCGCGAGATAGCGGGCGATGCCCTCCCGGGAATCATCCAGATTATTGAGCCCCATTCCCGCGCAGGACATCCACAGCGCATACACCGCGGGATAATCCTCCATCCGCATTGTCCTGATCATCACTTTTCCGTCCCCTCCATGCCGTCGTAGATGTATTCAAGCTCGCGGACGGTTCTGCCTCCGATCTCATCCGTCAGCACGATTCCGCTCGCCCGAAACCTCATCCGCTCATAAAACCGCCGGGCACGCGCATTCTCCTCGAGCACCCGGAGGAACACGCGTCCAAGCCCCATCGCCGCCAGACCGTCAAGCGCCGCGTGCAGCAGCGCCCCGCCATATCCCTTGCCCATGTATTCCGGAAGCAGATAGATGGACGCGATCTCTCCCCAGCCGGCCCGCTCGGGAAAGCGGGACGCGCAATAGGTGGATGTGCCCGCAATCCGCCCGCCATCCAGCAGGAGCAGCGAATGCCATCCCGGCGTGTCGATCCGCTCCGCCCATCGCCCCTTGGGCATGCCGTCAAGAAAGGCATCGGGAATCATTCCGCGATAAGCGTATTTCCAGCTTTCCTCGTACACATGGCTGATCGCTAAACGGTCGTCCTCCGGCACAGCAAGTCTGATATCCATTCCGCGCATCCTCTCCCCGCATGAAATACGCCCCTCCGGTTCCTTTATTATACCGTGTGCACGGGGCGTTGTAAAGCAATCGGCGTCCCGCCGGAGGAAAAGCGAAGATTCGCTTTATCCACTCCCCGGCGGGACGCCTTCCATCTTTTAAGCGGCTCCTCCGACGCGCCTTAGGCGCGGGGCTTTGCCGTCAGGCCGCGCCCGGCACGGCGTTTTTGCGGGAGCATACTCACATCCACGGCGCTTTCAGCAGCGCGCCGTCCACGGCGGAAATATCCACGGAAAACACGCCCTCCTTCGAATTCCCGACATAGAAGCGCCACGCCGGAATCAGCCTGTTCCTGTCCTTCACCACGTAGATCAGCTCCGCGCGCAGCGCGTTCGTCAGACCGTCAGCAAGCTCCGGAATCCAGCTCTTTTTCGCCTCCTGCACCGCACGCGCGAGCGCGTCCTCCACGGAAATCAGCGCGTCCGGCTCCGCCGTCACATCACCCAGCACGAACGGCGCGTACAGGGACAGATGGCGGATGCCGTCCACCGTCACATAGGCGAATATCCTCATGTACTCATCCTCGGCCGGAACACCGTCAATCCGCGCCTTGTACACCAGCACGTAACCCTCGTCCCGCTCTGTCATGCCCGAGAGATCATACGGATTGCTGTTGAGCCACGCGCCCGCCTCGATCATGGCATTGCGCGCATCGCTGAGCGCTCTGGCGCTTTCCATGTCCATCGCGCGGGCATAGACCATCTCCGCGTTCCGGATGCCCAGCCGTCCCGTCAGCTCCTCCAGCTTCGTCTTCGCCTGCACCAGTGTCACCGCGGAAAGATCCGCGGCCGCCTCCGCCTGAGCATAGCCCCATCCGTCCTCCGCCTCAAAATATTCCCAGGAGGCCAGATCGGCCAAATACTCCGGCACCTCATCCTTCGCGACGGTATTCACGAACGCGCTTCCGGCTTCGTTCTCATAGATGATCTCCTCCGTGCCGTCATAGGCGTAGAAGAAGATGCTTTCCCCGCTGACGCTCAGGAGGTCGTCATCCACAAACGTGAAGCTTCGCCCGCCGTCGGATGCCTCCTCTTTTGCGATATCCGCGCTCGTGATGAGCTCCGGGCGCATCACATCCAGATAGTTCGCCGCGGTGATGCCATAGACGGGCAGCGTGCCCGAGAATCCCTCCGGCGTCATCACCTGAAGCCCTTCCGCGCTGACGGGCAGAGGCTCCTCTTCCTCCTTCTCCGCCATCACGGGCGAGACAATCACGTCCCACTCGGCCCGAAGCCAGGTGTTCTGCGTATCATCATCCTGACCGCGCAGCCACTCGCCATCCGGCGTGATCTCCCAATTGTGCGGATTCATCCGCAGGGTATACGTCTCGGCGCGGTCGATACCGCCGTTCCAGCCGGAAACCTCGAACGAGCTGACGATCGTCCCATCCGTCGTCACCATGTCGAAGTATCCGATCGTGCCGACAAGCAGCTCGCCGTCCAACACGTAGCCATCCGGCACGCACTTCGCCAGCACGATGCGCGCGCCGCGCTCCCCGGCGATTTCCGCGTAGCTCTTCGCGTCCGCAGGAGCTTCTTCCCCGGCGTGAATGTTGTAGCCCGCCGGGTCGCCGACGTCCGTATCCTCCGGAATGAGCACGATATTCGCGCCCTCCCGCGGCTCCATGACCACCGTGCCGAAGAGCACACCGTTCTCATAGATCACATCCGTCACCGTGTAGATCACGTCGCCCAATGTGCAGCTTGTATCGAGCTGCGCGGCGTCGCCCTGCTCCAGCCTGTCCCTGAATGCTTCGCCATAAAGCGCGCCAAACCGCTCTGCCGTCCGCGGGTATAGCGCCGCCGCCACGGCCATGCCCGCAAGCAACACCAGAATCAGCGCCAATACGGGCACAAACTTTATTTTTCTCCTCACTTGCTTCGCCTCCTGTTCGCTTTGCAGGCGGCGGAGGGTGTCATCGATGCCCGCCGAAAAAGCGGACGGCGTCTGACCGAACGCCCGCAGCAGGCGCTCGCGGTCAAGTTCGCTTCTCTCATCTCGATTCATGCTCTGCCTCCCTCCTCGCCGCCAAGTTCCGCGCGCAGCGCGCTGCGCGCCCTGGCCAGGCGGTTTCTGACCGTCGAGCCCGGCACGCCGAGCGCCTGCGCAACCTCCTTGACAGAAAAATCCTCCATGTAGCGCAGGAGAAGGGGCGTGCGCAGCTTTTCCGGCAGGTGCGAAAGCGCATCGGAGAGCGTCGGGTCCGGCATTTCCGCCTGTCCGCCATAGAGCTCCATCCTGCCCGTGAGCAGCACACGCCGCCCGCGCCTCAGCTGCGAGATGCACTCGTTGATCACGATGCGCGTCAGCCATGGCCGGAAGCGCTCCGGCTTCACACGTGCTCTATGCCGCCAGGCGTTTTCAATCGCCTGCTGCACGGCATCCTGCGCGTCCGCATCGCTATGCAAATAGCTCACGGACAGCCGGTAGAGCATATCGCGCATCGCCGTGACCTCCGTCACAAAGCCCTGCTCATCCATCACTGTCCCTCGTCCTCCTTTCAAAGCCCGCGTGCTTTTCACCTATATAACGCGCAGAAGGGGCGTTTTGTCCCATGGAAAACGAAATTTTTTGAAAAAACAAAGAGCCGGGGGCATTCCTTGCCGCCCGGCCGGGCCTGCCGGCATCAGCCCGAGCTGTGCGCGCCCGCCGGCATCATGCTGTTTTTTAACCGAACCACAGGTGCGGGAGTATCCCTCTCCCTTTTCCGCCGGGCCGTCACCTCTCCTGATAGCACTCCACGGCGACGCCCGCCTCCCTGAAAATCTCCAGAGCAAACGGATCGGGATAGCCCACGCCGTAGACCACGCGCGTGATGCCCGAGTTAACGATCATCTTTGCGCAGAGGATGCACGGCTGATGCGTGCAGTAAAGCGTGGCGCCCTCAATGCTCACGCCAAGCTTCGCCGCCTGGATGATGGCGTTCTGTTCCGCGTGCACGGCGTAGCACATCTCATGCCTCGTGCCGGAGGGAATGCCCAGCTTTTTGCGCAGGCACTCCCCGCGCTCCACGCAGGTTTTCACGCCTGCGGGCGCGCCGTTGTACCCGGTCGTCATCACACGCTTGTCCCGCACGATGACTGCGCCGATCTTCCTGTCCTGCTGATAGCAGCTGGCCCAGGTGGAAACCAGCTGCGCCATCTCCATGAACCGATGATCCCATTTGTCAAACATGTCATTTCCTCCCTCAGGACATTGTGAAGCGTCTGCGGCGCGGCAGATTGCTGTCATGGGCATCCGCCCGCACAGCATACGCTGGGCCGGAGGGATGCCGGATGAGGATGGCCGCGTTGGTTCGTCAAACGATGTTTTTAAGCTGCTCGCACTTCTTCGTGCGCGTGATCGGATTTGTCATGCGCATATGGCTTTCGCGCGAGCTGGGGCCCCAGGCGATGGGCCTGGTGGAGCTGGCGCAGAGCGCGCAGATGCTGCTGATCACGCCGGTCATCTCCGGATTGCCGGCCGCCGTATCGCGCATGAGCGCGAAAAGTGACAAGCCCGGCCAGGTGCGCGTGCTGCGCTGCGGCCTCGCGCTGGCGCTGGGCGTCAGCCTGCCGCTGACGGCCGCGGCCTTTTGCCTGCGGGAACCGCTGGCCCTGTGGCTGGGCGACGTGCGGACGCTGCCCGCGCTGGTGATCTATCTGCCGTGTATCCCGATCCTGGGCGCGTCCTGCGCGCTCAACGGGTATTACTACGGAACAGGGCGCCCCGTGCCTCCCGCGCTGAGCGAGATACTGGAGCAGATCGTGCGTTTCCTGCTCTGCCTGCGGCTGGTGACGGGGCTTCGCGGCTGGCCGATGATGCTGCGCGCGGCGATCCCCGCCGCGGCCGCGCTGGTCGGCGAGACCATCGGCCTGCTGCTGATGCTGCTCATCGCGCTGAAGGCGATCTTTTTCTCCCGCGCATCCGGAAGCCGCCGGACGGTCCTCCGCGAGATGATTTTCCTCGCCCTGCCGCTGACCGGCATGAAGCTTGTGCACTCGCTGATGCGCACGGTCAACGCCACGCTGATCCCCGCGCGCCTCCAGCTCTCCGGCCTGAGCGCGGCGGAGTCCCTCAGCCGTCTGGGCATGATGAACGGCATGATGATGCCCGTGCTGATGATGCCCTCCTTCATCACCGGCAGCCTGTGCATGGTCGCCGCGCCGGAGCTCACGCGCCGCCAGCAGGACGGCAGGCCGCTGCGCAATCTGGTGCTGCGCGTGCTGGGCGCGACGCTCGGCATCGGCGCGATGGCGATGCTGGCCGTCTACGCGGCCGCCCCGCTGATCGCGCAGACGCTCTACCGGCAGGCCGAGCTCCTGCCGATGCTGCGGCGCTGCTGCCTGCTGGTGCCGGTGCTCTCGCTCAACCAGGTGACCGGCGGCATGATGAACGGGCTGGGGCTGCAAAGCGCGTCGCTTCGCATCTCCCTCGTGTCAAGCCTTCTGTCCGTGCTGCTGATGTATCTGCTGGCCGCGCTGCCCGCGCTGCGGTTGTGGGGCGCGATTCTGGCGATGGCCTGCGCGCAACTGCTGACGCTCGCGCTCAGCGGCCGGGCGCTGCTGCACGCCATCGGCAGGCGCGGCAAATGACGTCACTGCGCGCCGAGGATGTATTTCTCGATGACCGGCACAAGGCCGTCCTCGTCGTTGCTCAGCGTGACGATGTCCGCCGCGTCCTTGACGGCCCGCTGCGCATTGCCCATCGCCACGCCCAGACCGGCGTAGCGGATCATCGACAGATCATTGAGCCCGTCGCCGCAGGCGATGGTATCCTCCCGCTCCAAGCCGAGGCGCTCGAGCAGGCCGGCGATGGCGTCCGCCTTGCTCACCCCGCGCGCCATCACCTCGATGAAGAACGGCTCGCTGCGGTATACGCTCAGCCTGCCCATAAACCTGCGCGCCAGGCGCTTTTCGTGCTCCTCGGCGCGCGTGGGCTGCGCCGTGAGCAGCACCTTGTACAGATCGGTGCGCATATACGGCTCAAAGCTGTCGACCATGCGGCGCTCAAACCGGTTGAGCTGCGTCTCCCGTTCGAGGTATCTGTCCACACGCGTACCGCAGATCAGCTCATTGCCGACATAGCTGCACATGCCCAGGTCGTGATCCAGCGCGTAGGCGTGCATCCACGCGGCCACATAGTCCGGCAGCGCGTTTTTGAAAACGGCTTCGCCCGTTCCGGTGTGGGTCACACATGCGCCGTTGTAGCTGATGATGTAGCCGCCATAGCGCGGAAAATCGAGCTCGCCCGTGATCATGCGCAGCCCGCCCGTCGGCCTGCCGGAAGCCAGCACGACGATGTGCCCCATCTGCTGGATCGCGAGCAGCGCGCGGCGCGTCGCCGGGGTGATCTCCTTGTTGGAATTGGTCAGCGTGCCGTCGATGTCCAGCACGAGGACTTTTTTGTTCATGATGCGCTCCTTTTGTGATGCCTATCCTGTTGATGCCCCGGCCTCAACCGCCGGACGATTCGTTTTTTACGGCGAAAGCAATGCCCGATTCGGCCCCGGCAGGCAAAGCTCATATCTCATACCACCGGATCTCATCCGACGCCAGGTCAAGCTCAAAGCTTGTGCCGTCGCCGCGATAAACGGTGGTGTGCTGCGGCTCATAGGTATTGTTGACGACACAGTACTTGCCGTTCTTCACGTAAGCGTGCACCTCGACATTGAAATTCGAGGAGAACCAGCGGTTCAGCTCGTCCTCCGCGTGCGCGCTCCAGAGAATGCTGCGATAGAGCAGACGGCTGTTTTCAAACGAATACGGCAGGCCTGAGAGATACACCGCGCGGCCCGCGCCGCATTCGTTCACCGCCAGCTGCACCTCCCGCTCACGCTGGCACAGGATGGTCGTGCCGGGCAGGGCGTAGATGTTCTTCTGCCCCTCGCCGAAATCGATGGGCCCGGTGCAGTCCGCCATGATGAAGTGTTCCGGCGTCTCGTCCCAGTTGTATTTGTCGTAGCCGAGCGTAAAGCCCGTCTCGCGCTCCACGCCCAGCGCGCCCGCCAGCTGAAAATAGCGTCCCTGATACTGATGGCCGGACGGCTGACCCACGCCGATCAAGCCGCCGCCCCGCGCGATGAAGCCGCGAACGGCCGCGGCGATCCTCGGGTTCTCCCAATAGGCGCCGCCCGTGTGCGCGGTATCCCCGTCGCCGATGTTGAGAATCACATCAATGCCGTCAAGCGCGTGCGCGTCGCCGAGGATATCCTCAAAGCTGATAAACCTCACGTCAAACGGCGCGCCGGAGAGCGCCTCAATCACGCCGGCATAGCTGTAATTCTGCTTTTGATAGAGCGCGTGATGCACCATGTGGCATCCCCAGGCGCGCATTTTGCCCCAGCAGTTGAGCACGGCGACCGTCTTCACGCAGTACGGCGTGGTACCCCTGATGTTCTCATAGAGCAGGCGGAACTCGTCGCACACGCTTTCCACGTAATCAAGAAACTCCGGGAAGTCACACGCGAGCTTGAGATAGCCGCCGTAGCCGATGCGGTCGATCGGCTTGCGCAGGATG
The DNA here is from genome assembly GCA_030535375.1 of Clostridia bacterium. GTDB lineage: Bacteria > Bacillota > Clostridia > Christensenellales > Aristaeellaceae > Ventricola. Next base: position 18,480 of record JAUNJB010000054.1, read on the forward strand.
GCGCGGCGTGCGGTGACCCAGTTTTCCTTCGCCTCGCGGACGGGGTCGCCGCCCTCGTGGAAGGTATCCGGGAAAAAGTACGGCAGGAAGCGCCCCTCGGTGTATCTGACGCCGGGGATATCGCTGATCAGGCGCAGCGTTGAGCCGTTGCCCACACTGCCCACCACCGCGTCCAGCCCGATTAACGCAAACTCCGGCATGAACGGCTCCGTGCCGATCCAGTGATCGCCGAGGAACATCATCGCCTCCTTGCCATACTCGTGCGTGATGTCCACCATCTCCCTGGCCAGTCTGGCGACCTCCCGGCGCTGGAACGCCTGGAAATCCCTGAATTCACGGCTGGGCACGCGGTACTGGTTGTTGAAATAGCCCTGGTCGATGATGTATTCCGGGCGGAAGCGATAGCCCGCCTCGCGCTCAAACTGTTCCAGAATATACGGGGACACCGACGCGGAATATCCGTACCAGTCGACGTACTTCTCCCTTTTCAGCGCGTCAAACACCAGCGTAAACTGGTGGAAGAACGTCGTATAGCGGATCACGCTCACATACGGATGCTCCTTGATAAACCTGCGCAGACGCTCCATGGTAAACGCGTGCGTCTTGGGCTGGCGCACATCAAACGTAATCTGGTGCTCCACGCCCTGCCAGTCATTGACCACGGCGTTGTACATGTGCACAGGGTCCCAGATCAGGTAGCACAGGAAGGACACCGTATACTCGTGATACGGCTGCGGCCGGTCGATGATCACACGGCCATCCGCATAGCGCCAATCGTCTGGGGAGAGCGGCTCGCCGCTCGTGCGGTCGATGACCTCCCACCAGCGGCGGATATCGTCGCGCGTATTCGGCTCCAGCAGCTCGGCGGACAGACCCTCCATCAGCTCGATGGAGAGCGGCCCCTCCCCGGCCATCCTGAAGCCCGTCATGATATAGCACTGCTGCACCTCGTCCGGATTGGCCCTGGCCCAGGCGTTGTCCTTGCGTGTCGTGTAGTAGGTGGAATAGACCTTCGCGCCGATCTCACGCAGCTCGGCGGGAAAATCCGTGCCGTCGCAGTCGCGAATGGCGTCCGCGCCCCAGCGCTCATAGAGCTCAAGCGTCTGCGGCACGACATCCACATCGGTAGGGATCGTCACGCGGCCGCGAAGCTTCTTCTTCTGATCCATCATCCATACCCTCCGCCATGTCGATTGGGAAAAACCTTCTTTAAAAATTATAGCATGCCTCCGCGTGCGTGGCAATCCATTTTTCCCGCCGGC
>JAUNJB010000055.1:0-1412 GCA_030535375.1 Clostridia bacterium
TATCAATATCGACCTCCCTTGTCCTGCCATACTTATCCGTGTACGTCTCATGCCAGCCTGCCTCCGCCTGCTCCCGGATTTCCGGCAGGGTGTAGTATTCCTGCGCAAGGCCGGTTACTGCAAGCAAAATAAACATGAGTGCCACAAGCATCCCCGCGTATTTCTTCATCGATCCGTCCCCTCCCTATCGCACATCCTCCCACGAGATGAAGCCCTTGTATGACCCATCTCCACCACCATTTTTGCTCGTGTCAAAATAATCGAGTACTTTTCCTGTCTGAGCGTTAATAATCAGGTAAGAACGTGCCGTGTATTCTCCAAACCGATCATCGTCCGGATTCAATGCGTCAATAGCAATCTTATCATACTCTTTTGGATTACTAGAGAATATACTCACCAACACCCAGGAGGGCACCAGATAAAAAGACTCTTCCTCCTGAATGGAATTGGATTTGCGGAAGTTCTGGATGGTCGGATCGCTATATATTACATAGCCAAATTGAAGCAACATGACATGCTGAACATAGCCGCCCTCAATCCACCCCTCGATGCTACGAATCACCTTTTCCACAGAGCATAGCGGAATATCCTCGGCAAGTACCTCCACTTCACGCAACGGTCGAAGAATCAATGAATGCTCTTTTTCATTTTTGTTGCGCATCTGAAAGAATAGACGGGGATCATAGCTCCTCGTGCCTTCATTTTTAAATCCCCACTCTGCCCCTATTATAATCGGCAATCCGTGCATCTGCTGCCACAACGTAATGTTATAAAGTGCCGGTACATGCACTTCTCCTGTAGCCACCATCTTGCTGTATACCACATCAAAGTTGTCGGGTGGATTCAGGATAAAATCATCCACGGAATATCCATGCCCATGTTCTTCGAGAAGCTCGGCTAAAAAGTCATACGCTTCCCGAACCGTCAAGTCGTTTCCATAATCCGCGCCATAAGCTTTATCCAAATTGACCTCTTCGCCATATGTGCGATAGGGATGCGTTCTCTTTCCCCCCTTTCTCGCTACATCCGTAACAGAGTCATAAGGATAGCCAGCATGATATCGATACTCTACAAACTCCGGAACATCGGCCTTGACAACCGGCGCTTGATCTCCGCCAAATACATCAATGTCAATGTCGACCTGCACCATTCTGCCGTACTTGTCCGTGTACGTCTCATGCCACCCTGCCGCTGCCTGCTCCCGGATTTCCGGCAGGGTGTAGTATTCCTGCGCAAGGCCGGTTACTGCAAGCAAAATAAACATGAGCGCCACGAGCATCCCCGCGTATTTCTTCATCGATTCCCTCCTCCTTATCGTACATCGTCCCACGGGATAAATCCCTTGTACCGTGCATCGCCGCGTCCATACAGGCTCGTATCAAAGTAGTCCATCATCTCGCCCGTCTGTGCGT
>JAUNJB010000055.1:1512-19700 GCA_030535375.1 Clostridia bacterium
GTGCGCCTTCTGTCGCTTTCTCCACTGAACAAAGCGGGATATCCTCCGCAAGGATTTCTTTCACATCAAAATCAATGATATAACCGAAATACTCATCTCGGTTTCGCATAGCGAAGCCAAGGCCCGGATTTGCAATCGGGCCGCTGATATCCCGCTCAAATGACCATCCTACATGCGTCAAAATCGGCAAACCATACTCCTCTTGCCAGAGATCTATGTCATAATATGCGGGGATGAGTATATCACCATTTTTCTTATTCTCACTATACGTTATGCTGAACTTGTATGGCCGATCCCAAGTATATTCCTGATTGATGCCTTTCTCCTGCATCATTTCTTGAAGGAATGCATATACCTCTCCAACTGTCAGGTCATTTCCATATTTTTCTGCGTATTTTTGATCTAGATTTACGCTCACGCCTCGAACCCCTTCATAAGGCTTAATTGTTTTGCCTTTTCCTTTTTCCCTCGCCTCAATAACCGAAAGACCAGGAGCAACCTCTCCTTCAAAATCATATCGATAGGGTTCTCCCCAGCAGGCCTTGATAACTGGCGCGTTTTCCTCTCCAAACACCTCGATATCGATATCGACCTGCCTTGTCCTGCCATACTTATCCGTGTACGTCTCATGCCACCCCTCTGCCGCCTGCTCGCGGATTTCCGGCAGGGTGTAGTATTCCTGCGCAAGACCGGCCGCACAAAGCAGAATAAACATGAGCGCCACGAGCATCCCCGCGTATTTCTTCATCGATTCGTCTCCTCCTTATCGCACATCCTCCCACGAGATGAAGCCCTTGTACCGTGCATCACCGCGTCCATACAGGCTCGTATCAAAGTAGTCCATCATCTCGCCCGTCTGTGCGTTAATGGTCATTTCCGTAATACTGGGATATTCACGCAGCTCGTCCACCTTAGGATCGTCCAGAATGTAGCATTCCATCACCCACGATGGTACCAGATACCACGTATCCATGTCATATGCAGACCTTTGTTTTCCCCATTCCTCATCTGGATTGCTGTAGATGACATATCCAAACCGCAAAGAAAGCACCTGCTGAATATAACCGTCTTCGATCATCTTCCGTGCGCCTTCTGTCGCTTTCTCCACTGAACAAAGCGGGATATCCTCCGCAAGGATCTCTTTCACATCAAAATCAGTAATCCAACCGGAATACTCATCTTTATCTCTCATGGAAAAACCGAGACCTGGATGTACAACCGGACCGCTGATATCCCGCTTAAATGAATTCGCTATATGTGTCAAAATCGGTAAGCCATACTCCTCTTGCCAAAGTTCCACGGCATAATATGCAGGTATCAGTAAGTCGCCCGTCTTCTTATTCGCGCTATATGCCATAGTGAATTTATATGGTCGTTCCCATGTATATTTCTGTTCAATCCCCTGTTCCTGCATCAGTTCTTGGATGAACGCATACATTTCTCCAACTGTCAAGTCGTTCCCATATTCTTCTGCATATTTCTGATTAACATCCACTTTCATGCCACGCACATATTTATAAGGTGCAATTGTTACACCTTTCCCCTTTTCCTTTGCCTCTATGCCCGAAAAACTGGGATCAACCCCTCCCCGAAAATAATATTCATCAGGTTTTCCCCAGCAGGCCTTGATGACTGGTGCGGTTTCCTCACCAAACACCTCGATATCAATATCAACCTGCCTTGTTCTGCCATACTTATCTGTGTACGTCTCATGCCACCCCTCCGCCGCCTGCTCCCGGATTTCCGGCAGGGTGTAGTATTCCTGCGCAAGGCCGGCTGTGGGGAGAAACAGCATTGCGAGCGCCGCGGCCAGCGCGCGTTTCATGATTTTCATAGCGCATCCTCCAAATTGAGCCGGCGGGCATCCCGCCCGCCGGCTTCCATGTCCTTATTTCAGCACGATGTCCTCGTCCTCCGGGATCGTGCCATCCCTGTACACCGGGCGCAGGGCGAGGGATTCCGTCGATTCGGGCAGGTTGTAGCGCAGCTCGATTTCATATGCGCCGTCCTCGCCGGCGCCGCGCAGGCCGCCCCAGATGTCCGTGAGCGTCTCGCCGTCCGCCACGAGCAGGAAGTCGCGGATGTAGTTGCCGCCCTCTTCCTCGCTGTCGTAATCGTAGGCCTTCTTCCAGTCCGCCGGGCCATGGACGATCGCCACGCCGGACACATCGACGTCGGAGACGAAAACCTCCGCTTCCGCACTGTACGCGCTCTGCTTGCTCTCGCCCGCAAGCTGCGCCGCGCTGCCGGTCACGGGCACCGTCAGCGGCACGCGCAGGAAGCCGCGGTTCTCCTCCGGCGCGATGCGCGCCCAGTATACGCCCGTGTCGTCCACATAGTTGAGCGTCACACCGTACATCACCGTCATCACGATATCCACGCTCTCGCCGGCCTCATAGCCTTCGGGCAGCGCCACCTCGTAATAGGATTTCCAGATATGCTCGTCAACGTCCTGCTCCAGCCAGCTATCCCAGATCCTCAGCTCCGTGCCGTCGGCCAGATCGAGGCCGTCGCCCAGCGCGATGCTCTGGGAGGCAAACCAGCCCGGCCCCGTCTGCGCTTTGAACCAGGCATCCTCCTCGTCCCAGAACTCCGAATGGCCGAACGAGGCGATGTTCTCCCATTCTTCGCCGGTCCATTCCATATCCCATTTGTCGATGCCGGTCGGCTTTCCCTCGCCGGTGAACACCTGATTCTCGCCATACGCCAGCGTATAGGTGTAATACAGCTTGCGGCCGTCGCAGTATACGTCGTCGACCGTCAGGTCAAACTCGCGCCCGCCCAGGCTCGCGGCGAGCTTGTCCCTGTCGGTGTCTCCCTTGGCGTCAAACACGGGCAGGGTCAGGTGGAAGGTCTTGCCGATTGTCACGGCGTTGTCGTTCAGCTTCAGCAGCCGCTCGGCATCCCAGGGCTGATCGTCCATCTTGATCTCGCTGAAGTGGTCGAACAATTTGAGTCCCGTAGCCAGCGCCGCGCTGCACAGCACAACCATCATCACAACGGCGCACACCAGCGCCACAGAAATCTTTCTTTTCACCTTTGGCTCTCCTTTCGCTTTCTGCATAATCTCATAGCGCAGAGAAGGCCGTTCCTCTATATGCGCAAGCCCCTTGTCAATCGAGGCGTGCACCTGCGCTCTAATCAGTTCGTCATTCTTCATTCCAGTTCACTCCCTCCAGCATACCTTTGAGCATTTCACGCGCTTTTTTCAGCCTCTTGCAGACCATCGTCTCCGAAATTCCCAGCATCGGCGCAATCTGTGCCAGCTTGAGATCCTCATAATAGTAGAGCAATACGACCTCCATGTACTTTCGCGGCAGCCGCATGATCTCCGCCATGAGCGACTGGCTGACCTCGTTCCGCTCATATTCGGCGATTTCTAGCCGCTCATAGTTCACCCGCCTGTCCACGAAACGGTACCACGCATTGTGGCGAATATCCTTGCACACATTGATCGCAATCCTGACCAGCCAGGTCTTTTCTCCGCTGTCTCCGCGGAATGCGTCCAATGCCTTGTATGCTTTAAGAAATGTCTCCTGCACGGCATCCTCCGCCAGCGTCATATCCCTGAGATAGACGCAGCAGATTCGAAGCAAATCCTTTTCATATCGCTCAATCATCTGATTGAGCTTTTCTGTATGAAAATCGTCAGGGCCCTTGACAACATTCATCCTGCTTCCCTCCTTCTACATAATTAGACTGCATCCGCCCGGATTTTTAAACCCTTTGAGGAAAGAAAAATTAATTTTTTCGCCGGCGCATGAAAAAAAGCCCGAACCGCCGTGCGGGGATCAATCCCCGCCGCGTGCGGCCTTCGTGCATCCGTGCGCTCTTCCGGCATCCCTTCGCTCCCTGACGCCGTCTCCTTTTACGCCTTTGGGCTGGCGCCCAATCCCATTTCTTCACTTCGCGCGTTTCCTGAAAGCGCCGCCGGATCATTCGGGCGCAGGCGCTTCGCCGCGCGTTGCCGTCTTTTGCTCAAAACCGGCGTCAAAAACGCATTTCCATTTTTTTCGCGTATTCTTTTGTAAAATCAGTCATAATATTGAGTCGAAGATTATTTTATTATTGACAACCAAGATTATCCAGCCTATAATGAACTTGTGCACAGCATCCCACAATTTCGCGGTGTATGGGATCTGCGCATGCCGTTAAAACTGTTTGCGGGATGGGATTCCCGTACAGATATCATCGAAAGGAGATCTTCCTAATGAAAAAGATCCTCGCTTTGGTTCTCGCCGCCGTGCTCTGTCTGGCCCTGTACATGACAGTCTCCGCGGAAGGATCCGTCTACTACCTCAACTTTAAGCCCGAGCAGGACGCTCAGTGGCAGGAGCTGGCCAAGCTCTATACCGAGCAGACCGGCATCCCCGTCACCGTGGTGACCGCCGCCTCCGGCCAGTATGAAACCACCCTCATGTCCGAGATCGAAAAGAGCGACGCGCCGACCCTGTTCCAGGTCAACGGCCCCGTCGGTCTGGCGAACTGGACTGACTATTGCTATGATCTCAAGGACACCGAGATCTATAAGCACCTGACCTCCGACGCCTTCGCCCTGACCGAGGAGGGCGGCGCGGTGAAGGGCATCGCGTACGTCATCGAGACCTACAGCATCATCGCCAACACCAAGCTGCTGGAGAAGGCCGGCTACAAGGCTGAGGAGATCACCACCTTCGCCAAACTCAAGGAAGTCGCGGACGATATCCAGGCCCGCAAGGACGAGCTGGGTGTGGACGGCGCCTTCACCTCCGCCGGCATGGACGGCTCCTCCGACTGGCGCTTCAAGACCCACCTGGCCAACATGCCCATCTACTATGAGTATCAGGCCGACGGCATCGGCGCGACCGACGCCATCAAGGGCGATTATCTCGACAATTTCAAGGCGATCTGGGATCTGTACATCACCGATTCCACCTGCGATCCGTCCCTGCTGGCCTCCAAGACCGGCAATGACGCCGTCGCCGAGTTCGTAGGCGAAAAGGCCGTCTTCTATCAGAACGGCACCTGGGCCTGGAACGATGTCGCTTCCCTGGGCGAGGAGAACATCACCATGCTGCCGATCTACATCGGCGTCGACGGTGAGGAGAATCAGGGCCTGTGCACCGGCACCGAGAACTTCTGGTGCGTGAACGGCAACGCCGCCCAGGACGATATCGACGCGACCCTCGCGTTCATGGAGTGGGTCATCACCTCCGACGAGGGCCGCAAGAGCATGTCCCAGGACATGGGCTTCGTGACGCCGTTTGACACCTTCACGGGTGAATACGAGTCCACCAACCCGCTGGTCAAGATCGACGCGGCCTACACCGCCAGCGGCAAGACCCCGGTGACCTGGAACTTCGCCACCATCCCGTCCGAGGAGTGGAAGAATGCGCTCGGTTCCGCGATGACCGCTTATGCGGCCGGCACCGGCGATTGGGATGCCGTCGTATCCGCTTTCGTCGACGGCTGGGCGACTGAGTACAAGCTGAGCCACTAATCTGCCATCGCAAGGAGGGCGGGCGGCGCGTTCGTCCGCCCTCTTTTCTTTTCCGGTCCCGCTGGAAAAATCTGGCGCTTTGCCGCATAGCTCCATATGCGGTTGGGTACCCTTTTCTATGGTTCCGCCGTCACAGGCGGTAAGCTGCGCTTCCCATACCGGGCAGTCTGCAAAAGCACGCTGCGCCATCGTGCGCTTTTGCAGCTTGCCCGAACCGATTCATCCGGGAGGGATTATCATCATGGAGAAAGCAATCAAAAAGTTTTGGCCGGTGTTCCTGCTCCCAACGCTGGCGGCATTTGTGATCGGCTTCATCTGGCCGTTCCTCTGGGGCACCTATCTGTCCTTTTTCAAGTTCACCACGATCAGCAAGACGACGTTCGTGGGGCTTGACAACTACTTCAAGGTCTTCCAGGATCAGACATTCGTCGATGCCTTCTGGTTTACGGCGGCGTTCACCGTCGTTTCCACCATCCTGATCAACGTGCTCGCCTTCGCGCTGGCGCTGGCGCTCACCCGCGGCCTTCGCGGCACGAACGCCTTCCGCACGGTATTCTTTCTGCCGAACCTGATCGGCGGCATCGTGCTGGGCTATATCTGGCAGATCCTGCTCAACGGCCTTCTCACCAATCTGGGCAGGCCTCTGCTCGCGCTCAACGCGACCTACGGCTTCTGGGGCCTGATCATCCTGATGTGCTGGCAGCAGATCGGCTACATGATGGTCATCTACATCTCCGGCCTGCAAAACGTGCCGGGCGATCTTCTGGAGGCCGCTTCCATCGACGGGGCGACCAGCATGCAGACGCTCTTCAAGGTCAAGCTCCCGATGGTCATGCCGTCCATCACCATCTGCACCTTCCTGACGCTGACCAACTCCTTCAAGCTGTTCGACCAGAACCTCTCGCTCACGGGCGGCGAGCCGGGAAAGGCCAGCCAGATGCTCGCCCTCAACATCTACGATACGTTCTATGCGCGCAGCGGCGCCCAGTGGAAGGGCATCGGCCAGGCGAAGGCCGTGGTCTTCTTCCTGCTGGTGGTCGCCATCGCGCTGATCCAGCTCTACTTCACCCGTCGTAAGGAGGTGCAGCAGTAATGACCAAGGTTTATCGCGACGGCTCCGTCTCCGGCGGACGCCGCACACTGGATGCGTGCCTCAGCATCCTGCTCGCCGTGCTGTGCGTGGTGTGGATGTACCCGGTGCTGCTGATCCTGATCAACTCGCTCAAGACCGAGCTGTCCATCTCCACCAGCACCGTGTTCGCCCTGCCGACCGCCGAGACCTTCGTCGGCCTGGACAATTACGTCTACGGCGTCACGCAGATGAACTTCCTCAGCTCGTTCGGCTATTCGCTGGTGATCACGGTTTCCTCCGTGCTGCTGATTCTGCTCTGCTGCTCGATGTGCGGCTGGTATATCACCCGCGTCAGCAGCACGACCTCCAAGGCGCTGTATCTGCTGTGCGTGTTTTCGATGGTCGTGCCGTTCCAGATGGTCATGTTCACCCTCTCCAAGACGGCCGACACGCTGAAGCTCAACACGCCGTTCAACATCTGCATCATCTACCTGGGCTTCGGCGCGGGTCTGGCGGTGTTCATGTTCACGGGCTTCATGAAATCCGTGCCGATCGCCATCGAGGAAGCCGCGATGATCGACGGCTGCAACCCGATTCAGATCTTCTTCCAGGTCGTCTTCCCGATCCTCAAGCCCACGATGATCTCCACCGCCATTCTGGAAACCATGTGGGTCTGGAACGACTATCTGCTGCCCACGCTCGTGCTGGATATCAAGCGCTACCGCACCATCCCCATGGCGATCCAGTATTTCCGCGGCAGCTACGGCCGCGTGGAAATGGCCCCGATGATGGCGTGCATCATGATCACCGTGCTGCCGATCATCATCATGTATCTGCTCTGCCAGAAGTACATCATCGACGGCGTGATCGCCGGAGCGGTGAAGGGATAATCACCATCATAGACAGAAGGTTTTCCCTCCTTCAAGAGGCGAAAACCTTCTTCTTTTCAATTTGGCAAAACGGCATCGGCCGCCGTCGGGTATCGCTTTTTCCATGGCCGGGCCGCGGGGCGCAGACGAGAGCTTTCCAAACCGACGACGAAACGGTCTCCTCCCCTCGGAACGGGGGGAGGAGAAAACACCCCGGGCATTAATCAGAAAAAAGTTCAGCCATGGATGGCGGCTATGCTTATGTCATTAAACTGAGAAGCTCCCTTTATCGGGAGCTTCCTTCTTACTATTCCTGCACCACGCCGTCAGCGGCCTCCGCCGCCTCCAGCTCATGCATGTACTTGTAGACCGTATAGCGGGAGACATTCAGCCGCTCCGCAACGATGGCCACCGCCTTTTGATAGGTAAACGCACGGCGCTTATACAGCATGCGGATAATGCGCATGCGGTCGGTCTTCTTCATCGCTTCGGGCTCCTTGCCGACGGCGCTGATGCATTCCCGCAGCAGCTCCTCCAGCTGGCTGCGGGCATCCTGCATGAGCGTCTTGCGGAGATCGCCGCTGGTAGCGGTCATCTCGCTGAGCATCTGCGAGGCGCGCACCATATTCGTGATATCCATATTGATGCCGAGCGCAAAATGATAATCCTCGCCCACCACATTGAACGTCGTGCTTTTCAGCGTGCGCCCGTCCCGCGAGAGCACCATCTGGTTGGTGTAATCCTTGTTCTTGTGGATCGTCTCCCCGTAATCGCCGATGTCCCCGAAGATATCCGCCGTCGAACCCACCTCACGCCCAGTCACCGATCCATTGTAGATCGCCAGAATTGGATGGCCGTTCCGGGTCATGTCATGAACGAGCGTCTCACAGTTCGGGCCAAACATCGTCGCAATCCCGCGCGCCTCATTCTTCAAAAAAACGAGCATATCTTCCCGGTTCATGGGCGTCCTCCGTTCTGCGTGCTGTGCGCCTTGTCATTGGGCGGGATGCTTACACTTTGGCAAGAAAAGCGCCGCCCGCAATGTTCGCCAATCTCTTATTATTATATCACACTTTTAGCGCTAGGAAAACCCTTTTTCCTATCCATCAGCACAAGAATCAGCGCGGTCAGCATCATGGCCGAGGCCAGCGGCAGCGGGATGGCGAGCGCCCAATAGGTTGACAACGAGGCCAGCTCAATCAGCGCCGCAGCGGCGACCGAAAGACCGCCGCGCCTGCACGCAAGCACGACGCTCAGCGGCCCGGCCAGATAGAAATAGCGCTCATGCATGCGCGGCAGAAGAAATACAATCGTCAATACGAGCAGCAGCCCCAGGCGGATGATGTCATCCTCATCGAGCCGTCCCGCGCTGCGCACACCTGAGCAGACGATCAGTGCGCACGCGCCAAACGCCAGACCCATGGCAAAATTGCCGTAGGCGTAAACATCCAGTCCACCTGTTTCCATCAGGCCGAAGAACCCCGCCGCGCCATAATTGAGCCCGGTATACAGCCCGGTCTGCGATGTGTAGATCGAAAGGATCGCTGTCAGGCTCTTGCCGCCCAGCATCGCGGGCAGTGCCACAATCACCAGCGTGACCAGAAAGATCAGCCCGTCGCGGAGGGTGAGCTTCCTGTCCGCCCAAAGCACGACGACGATGGGCAGCAAAAACACGGCCTGCAGCTTGAATGCCAGCGACAGCGCAAAGCAGACCGCCGCGCGCGCCGGCTTCTCATCGAGGCAAAGCGCCAGTCCCCACAGAGCCGCGCACGCATACAAGCTGTCACACTGGGCAAACATGCCGCCGTTGAGCACGCCGGTCGGCAGCAGCAGCACGGCTCCGAATGCCGGCGCGCTTCCCCTTCCCGTCCGGCGTGCCAGTCTTGCCGCCGCGCCGGCGAGCAGCGCATCGCCGAGAAAGGACACGGCCTTCACGGCGTACAGCGCGGGCACACCCAGACGCGTAATCAGGAATAAAATGTACTGGTAGAGCACGTTGTACTCTCCAATATTGGCCCGCATACCCTCGGAAAATGAGCCGGCAGCCAACCTGTCCAGCCAGTCGGCGAGGTAAATGTCATAGTCCCCGGAAGAGCGCTCAATAAAGCTGACGCGCGCGAGCATGGCAGCCGCGCACAGCGCGCACAGCACCAGCGTGAACAGCACGCCGCCCTCGTTTTCCTTTGCCGTCAGCAGCGCGAAGGCCAGCATCACCGCAAGCGGCATGCAGAGCACCAGCACCGTACCCGCATGCAGCGCGATTCCTGCGTCCGCAAGCTGCGCCAGCGTGCGGGTCATCAGCAGCACAAAAAACGCCGCCAGCGTCAAAAGCCCGCACAGCAGCCGCGCCGTCCTGCCGGCCGGGCGCGTCAGTATCCCGCGCAGCCGCTCATCGAGCGCCGCCAGCCGCCCGCTCATGTGCGCTGCGCCTCCTTGGCCGCCTCAGTCCCGCAAAGCGCGTCTGCCAGCTCCAGCGCGATGAGCACCGCCGCCGCAATCGCCATCAGGCTGAGCACCGTCATCGGCATGATCGTGTTGGCAAACACCGCCTCGATGTAGCTGCACAATGATACAAGCTCCAGCAGCACCGCCGCCGTCATCCGGCGCGCATTGCCCGCGCAGGCAAAGGCAAGCATGCCCGCCAGATACAGGCAGCGGGCATTCATCTGCGGCAGAATCAACGGCAAACCGGCGGCCAGCAGCAGCGCAGCCAGCAGCAGCGTTTCCCCGGTCAGCGGCTTATGCGAGCGCAGCAGCGCCATCACCACCAGCAGCGCAGAAGCAATGCCCAGATACAGGCCCATTCCGCTGAATTCGCGCACGGACGCGATGCTCATCAGGCTGTATACGCCCGGCGCATGATCGGCAAGCCCGATGTCATATGTCGCTTCCTCGATCTGCATCGCGTAGCGCCCGACGAGCGACGTCAGCTCCTGCCCATCCAGCAGGATGGCGATCTGGCAGAGGAATGCCGCCAACACCAGCGCCAGAATGTGGCGCAGCTGCACCCTGTCCCGCAAAAACAGCACGATCAGCAGCGGAAAGAGGAATGCGCTTTGCAACTTGGTGCCCAACGCCAGCCCCCACAGCACGCAACCCGCCAGAGGGTGATCGTCGAGCAGCAGCGCCAATCCCCACAGCGTGAACATCGCAAACGTCGCGTCGCACTGCGCCCAGAGGCCCGCATTCATCAGCATCGTCGGCGCAAGCACGCAGGCCATCATGCCCGCCACCGCGCCATACGGCTTCGCCCCGCGCATGCGGGACAGCCTCATCACCGCGAGCGCGCACAGGCATTGGCAAACCATGTCAAACAGCTTGAACGCATACAGCGGATAGAAGCTCTCCAGTCTGGAGAAAAGCGCGCAGACAATCAGGTACACGCCCGACCAGCCGCCTTCCTCCCAGGCCATCGCCGTCACCAATTCATAATTCCACAAATCCCCCAGCAGCGGCTCGAGCACCTTCGTATACCGGCCGGGCTTGATATCAAGCATCGCCAGATGCGCGCCCACCGCCAGCATCGCCAGCGCGGCCAGGCACAAAAGCACAATCGCGGGCTGCTCCCCGGCCGAACGCCACGCACCCACGATCAGCAGTGCCGTGCACACGGCGCCGGTCAGCGCGATGACCGCTGCGCCCTCCATGCCCGAGCATAGCGTCAGCGCCGCCGCGAAAAATGCCGCCGTCAGCACGGCGCCAAGCGCCAGCTTCGCCGTCCCCTGCGGTCTTGCCGTCATCGCCGCACGCAGCGGATCATTCAGCCACGGATGCCGCGCCGCGATTCTCTTCATCTTGTCCATCACGCTTTCACCTCCGCCACATTTGCCGCGCTCCGCCCGTTCAGCGAGCGCCAAAGCTCCGCCGCCGTGAGCAGAATGCCCGCCAGCTGGAACATCGCCGCCCACTTGAGATCCATCACCGCGTCGCCCGGCAGCCCCGCCGTATACGCCAGATACGACGCGAAGCCAAAGAGCAGCGGCAGCGCGATGCGCCTGGGCTTGTAAATCGCGAGCACCAGCGAGAGCACATCCGCGCCAAACGTGTAGCGCTCATGCATCTTCGGCAGGAAGTACGGCACACCGGCGAGCATCAGCACGCAGGCAAGCAAAACGCCGTCCTCGGTAATGCTGTCGCGCCGCGCGCACAGCAGCGCGCAGACCCCCGCCAGGAATGCAAAGCCCAGCGTCATCGCCATGGGCCCGAACATGGTGTAAAGCGTCGCCCTGTCCATCTCCTGCGGCAGGAACTGATACAGATTCGGCGCATTCACGGTGATAAAGTTGTAGGTGCCCGCCTGCTGGGCGTAGACGGTCAGCACATGGTGCAGCGACTTGCCGCCCCACAGCGCCGGAATCATCATCGCCATATACGCCGCAGGAATCAGCAGCACGTGGCGCAGGCCGATATCCCTGCGCAGCCACAGCGGCAGCAGCACCGGCAGGAAAAAGACGGTCTGCAGCTTGAAAGAGAGCGCCACGCCAAAGAAAATCATGCTGCGCACTGGCCGCTTCGTGAGCCCCATGTACAGCGCCAGCAGGCAAAAGGACGTATAGATGGCGTCACACTGGCCCCAGTATGCGCCGTTAAAGACGACAGTCGGCAAAATCCCGGCGATATGAAACACCAGAAGCCTCGCCCCGTCGCCCTTCACGCGAAGGGAGCACAGCTTCATCACCGCATAGCCGAGCAGCACATCCGTCAGAATCGAGATCGCCTTGACCAGATACTGCCACGGGAAATTTTTAAACCGGGAGACGAGCAGCATCAGATAGAGATAGGGCGGCGTGTAATCGCTACCGATGTATGTGCCCAATCCCTCCTTGATTCCCAGCTGTGAATAGCTGTAAATCCAGTCGCTCAAAAAGATGGTGTAGTCGTCGCTCACATAGTCAAGCAGCGAAATCTTCGCCAGAATCACCGCGCCGGTGATCACCCCCAGCAGGATCTGCACATCCAGCGAAAGCCGGCGCCCCACGCGCAGCTGCACGCCATAGGCGATCGCGAAAATCGCCGTGTACACGATCGCCGTGATCCGCGTGAGCTCCGCTATGCGATAATCGCTGAACTCGTCGAGCACCGCATAGCGTGCCGAGACCGCAAAGGCGTAAAACACAGCCGTCGCCAGCAAAAAGAGGACCGCCTGCACGGCGAGCGGCGGCTTTTTGCCAAGCGGCGCGCGCAATGTATCGCTCACAAAGTTTTTCGTCATGGTCGTATTCCTTTCTTCATCGATCAATTCTTTCCCTATTATACTGAATAAAATGGATTCTGTACAGCAAAACCTGCTGGGAAATCGCCGTCATAATCGCACGGCCCCGCACATATCCTGTGACGAAGCAAGGTTTCATGATTGCTCACATTTTTGTCCGTTTTCCGCCTTACCCACGTGACAACCAGGGTGTATCATGATTGCAGAAAAACCCGCACGACGATTCTGCGGGATAGAACAAAAAAACAGAACAAACATACCGCCGCATGCCGGCACCGCAAACACATACCCAACAAAACTGAAAATTTGAGGTGAATCCAATTGTCTTCAGCAGCACTTGCACAAAAGATGCACGCGCCCCAGTGGGTTGCCTCTGACAGCGTATTTACCCCTGGATTCTACAAGCCCTATGAAGCAGCCGCACAGACGGCGCTGCTCATGCTCTGCGCCGCACGCAGCAAGATGAACGACATCGACGGCTCCGACGCCGTGCGCGCGATGACCTTCCGTCTCAAATCCCCGGGCTCCATCCGCGACAAGCTGGAGAAGAAGAGCCTGCCCGTCTCCCAGGCGACGGCCTGCGCGGCCCTGCACGACATCGCCGGGCTGCGCGTCGTCCTGAGCGACGTGGGCGCCGTGTACCGCTTTGCGGAGATGATCCGCTCCACGCCCGTGGCGGAATTTGTCGCGGTGAGGGACTATATCGCTTCGCCAAAGCCCAGCGGCTATCGCAGCCTGCATCTGCTGATGCTCGTTCCGGTGCACCTGCGCGGACAGGGGTACATGGTTCCCGTGGAGATTCAGCTGCGCACCGCCTCGATGGACATCTGGGCGAGCGTGGAGCACGACATCTGTTACAAGCCCGCGCGCGTATGATACACGCGGCCGGCGCAGCTTATCAACTGCGCCGGCCGTTTGATTCTGTTGCTTTATGCCGTTTCCCTTCCCGCCGCGAGGATCTTTTCCCACGTCTCCTCCGTGACGGGAATTCCGTTTTTCAGGCCGCGCTCGCGCGTCCTTTGCAGGCTTTCGCCCGGCGCATGCACGCCGTGCTTGCCGTCGCGCGGCTCCAGCGCATTGAGGAAAGCGATGGATGCCTCCATCTGCGCCTCCATCTGTCCGCGATCGACGACGGCTGCCGGATTCATACAGATGAACACCTGGCTCATGCCCTTTTCACCCAGGGATGGATCACCGATCTGAAGCGACGTGCGGCCCAGAGACAGCGAAGACGCCATCAGATCGAGCATGATGGACAGCGCGCTGCCCTTCCACATCGCCATGGGCATCATCAGTCCGCTTTCGATGATGGCCTTGGGATCGTTCGTCTCGTTGCCCTCCTTGTCATAGCCGCAGACCATGTCGAGCTTCTTGCCCTCCTGCGCCATGATCTCCAGCTTGCCAAAGGCATACTGGCTGACGGCCATATCCATCACCAGGCTGCCCTTCTCCCGCGGGATGGCAAATGTGATCGGGTTATTGCCGGTCGACGGGGTTTTCGCGCCGTAGGCCACCAGATTCATGCACGTATTGGTGAAACAGATGCCCATCATGCCCGCGTCCGCCATCATCAGGCCATAACGGCCGGCGCGCAGCCAATGGCTGTTGTTGCGCAGGGCTACGCAGGCGATGCCGTGCGCCTTCGCCAGTTCGATGGCGCGCTGAGCCATCTGCTCCGCGATCAGCGGACCGACGCCAAAGTGAGCATCCCAAACCTCCAGCGCACCGAAGCCGGATACGCGCTCGGCCTCGGTGACGGCCGCGTCGCACAGCCCGCTCTGCATGTCGTTCAGGTAGCGCGGATAGCGGTTCATGCCGTGACTGTGCACGCCGTCCAGCGAATTGCCCGCGAAGATTTCCGCAAAGCGATGTGCCTTTTCCTGCGGCAAATAGCGCAAGAGGCCGCGTTCCATCGCGGCGACAGCTTCCTCATATGAGACGTAAATCATCGGAAACACTCCTTCGTCCGTCCTTTGAATGGGGAGATCACAGCTCCTCTATGTCCATATTCTTCAAGACCAAAGCCAAATCCTGCCGCGTCACGCTGCCAATTTGCGCGCGCATCGCGTTGGCCACGCCGCAGGCCATGGCAAGGCGCAGCATCTCCTCCGGCGCGCTGCCGTTCGCCATCGCATACAGCGCGCCCGCCAGGCTCGCATCCCCGCTGCCCACAGTGGAAACCACCCTTGTCTCGGGCACGTGCGCCCGATATGCCGCATCCGCCGTCACCAGCACGCCGCCCTGCGCGCCCATGGACACCAGCAGCGCCTCATACGGCGGCATCACCCTGCGCGCAAGCCTCGCAAGCTCATGCGCATCCTGCGTGCGCGGCTCGCCGAGCAACGCGCACAGCTCGCGCTCATTGGGCTTGCCCAGCGCATAGCGCGCGCCCTCAAGCGACGCGGGCAGCGCCCGGACATTGCAGTCAAGCGCGCATGTTGCTCCCAGCTCCTCACACATGCGAAAGACGCGGGCATAGATGTCCTCCGGAGCGCCCGCGATGATCGAGCCGGAGCAGCAGACGATATCGCCGGGTCTGATCCCTGCCCGCAGCGCGGCGAACAGCGCGTCCACATCCGCTTCCGTCACACGCGGCCCCGCCTCGGTGATCACCGTCTCCCTGCCGCTCGCGCCGTCCACGATATTCACCGTCGTGCGGCACGCGCCCGCCACCTGCACAAACCTGCATGCGCAGCGCGCCTCCATCTCCCGTCGCACGCCCTCTCCACCCGTGTCGCCCAGAAAGGCGTACAGGCACACGGACGCTCCCAGCTGGCTGAGCACGCGCGCCACATTCACGCCCTTGCCGCCGACATAGCTTTCCGGGCGCTGGCCGGGATAATCCTCTCCCGCCGCAAAGCCGTCGATGCGATATATTTTATCGATCGCCGGATTGAGACAGAGCACGTGTATCGTCATCTCCCATCCCCTCCATCCCTGCGGCGCGAAAACCTGGCCGTCATCCTCTGCACCAGATGAAAGAGCCGGCTTTCAATCTCGCTGCTGTACTTGAGCGCAAGCACGAAGATCACCAGCATCGGAACGGCGATCAGCGCCCATCCCCACAGCGGCATGGAGATCGCCCCGCTGCCAAGCAGCGCCGCGAAAATCAAGCCCCACGGCCGGGTCAGCGCCATGATCAGCACAAAGCGTCCCAGCGGAATATTCGTGAGCCCGGCGAGCATGCACAGCGCGTCGTCCGGGAAAAAGGGAAAGAGCATCGTCAAAAAGAGGAACATCTCCTGCTTCTCCTCGATGACCGGCAGATACTTCTCCATCACGCCGCGATCCATAAAGCGCTGGGCGGCGTTTCTTCCCAGCCTGCGCACCGCCAGAAACACGATCACCGAGCCGATGATCACCGCCAGCACGCCCAGGATCATCGCCTCCCAAAATCCGAGCGCCAGGGCGCCCGCCATCATCGAAATATTGCTCGGAATCGGCGCAATGATCACCGTCATCATCTGAAGCAGAAAATACACCACGCTGGCCATCGAGCCCGCGGAATCGATCAGCTCCCGCAAATCCTCCACAGAGTGAATCCTGTCCAGCCAGCCGCTCCGATACAGGAAACCGCCGCACGCCGCCAGCGCCAAAATCACCAGCAGAATCGTCAAAACGCGCGCGAAGCCCCTCTTTTTTGCATCCCTTTGTCCGTCGTCCATCGGCTCCCACTCCAGTCCTTCCCGGCCGTTCAGGCGCTCTCCTTTTATTCCCCTTCGAGGCGGCCTCACAGCACGTCCACGGCAATCGTATACCCGAATACCCAGATCACCAGCAGCACAAGCGACATTCCCAGCGCAAGGGCGTGCCCCCTGCGCCCCATGGGCAGCCGCGCCTTCAGCAGCGGCAGCGCGCAGAGCGCGTACAGATATCGTGGGCCGGAGAGCAGCCATGTCGGTGCGAGCACCACCGACACATACACGAAGCTGTACGCCGCCAGATCAAACGGCAGCAGCCGCTGGCTAAATGCGAGCAGCGCATAGATGCCCATCATGCACAGCAGCTGGAATCCCCAGGTGAACAGCCAATCGCCGTCCCCGACGGTCGTCAGAAAATAGTGCATCGTATTGGCCGTCGACTGCCAGAAAGTGCCCGGCTCCTGGAACCAGTTCTCCCTTTGGTAGGTCATATAGGTCATCGGATCGCCGGTGACCGCATAGTTGATGCCCCAATAGACCGCCAGCCCCGCGAAAACGAGGGCCACCTGCCCCGCGCACGCGAGCACATCCCGTGCAGAAGCCCGGCGCTCGGAAATCCGCCCAATGAGCGCGATGATCATCAGTCCCGCGATGATCACGCCCGGCATGCGCGTCAATGCGCTGCCCATGCCGCACAGCGCCGCCAGCCATGGCCGGCTGTGCCGCAGCAGGCAGACCGCCGCCAGCGTCAGGCAAATGAACAGCGCCTCCGTGTATGCGCAGCAGAGGAATACGCTCAGCGGGCTCAAAAGAAAGTAGGCCACGCTCAGCGCCGCCGTCTCCCTGCCAAAGTGCATACACGCCAGATCGTACAGCAGCGCCGCGGACAGCGAAGCGCAGAGCAACGAAATCACAATCCCCGCGGCAAAGACATCACCGCCCGTCAGCGGCGAAGCCAGACGCATCAGCAGCGGATACAGCGGGAAAAACACCAGCCGCAGCCGCTCGTCCCCCACAGCGGTATAGCCCTCCTGCGCGATGCCGATATAGTGACGCGTATCCCAGTGAATCCACAGCGGCCGAAACGAGGCGAGGAATCCGCCGCCGCCCACGCCCAGCAGACGATACATCGCATAGGCGAGCGCATACAGCAGCAGGCGCGAAATCAGCGCCATGCCCGCCACGCAAAACAGCGTCCGGCCCGGCGTATTTCCATAGGAATTTGCCATGCCGTCCGCTGTTTCCTGCCCGCGGATCACGCGGGTCAGTCTCGCAAGCAGGCCGATGCCGCATATGCCCATCAGCGCCAGCGAGACGCCTGCCGACAGATTCTCAAACACCGCGAGCATTGTCTCATTCATCGCAGCTTTCCCTCTCAGCGCTTACGCCGCCCGGTTTTCTGCGGCTTTTTCGGGGGAAGATATGCATCGCGCATGTCGACGCGAGGCGGCAGCGACGCGATGGAGGAGATCTCCTCATCCTCAGGCTCGATCATTTTGGCCATGCGGCCCAGCAATCCACCCTCCTTGCTCGCCTTGCCCTCCTTCTTCGGCTTTTGCGCCTGCTGCGGAAGCTCTGCGGATTCCATCTGCGGCCATGCGGGCGCGTTCGGCAGCGTTTCCACCTCTTCGCCCGCCACATAGTCGCTGTATGCCGCGCTTGACGCACGCCTGCGCCGTGCCGTCTGCGCGCTGTCATCCATCATCTGGCCGGCTTCATAGGCCGCCTCGGCGCTCCTGCGCGCCATTTCCGAGTCATACGCCGCCTTCTGACGCTCATACTCCGCCAGCTCGCGCGCATACTGCTCCTTTTGGCGCTCATATTCCTCCAGCTGCCGCTGATATTCCTCCTGCGCCAATCGCGCCTGCTCGGCCTCATACGCCTCCTGGGCCAGCGGCGCCTGCTCGGCTTCATA
>JAUNJB010000056.1 GCA_030535375.1 Clostridia bacterium
TTTTCTTTGGGCTTATCTTGACAGTCCCGGTTTTTCATCCTTTTATATCCATGAGAAATCCGCGAATCGCCTCCGCATCCCTGTATCCCTTCTGATACATCCGTTCAAGCTTCTCGTGATCCTTGGTAAGGGTGGACAGCCCACAGATGTCATCCGGCGCGATGATGAGCAGCCGGCCGGCCTGCGCGTATTCCCTGGCCAGCGCGATGCCGTCGTTGTATGCCTTATACCGGTTCAGCATGCGCTCCGCCGCGCGGGGATAGGTGTGCGCAAGCACGCGCGCCACCGGGCGGTCCTTTTTCTGCTCGCGCAGCTGATCGAGCGGCCGGGTGAGGATGAGCACCACGCGGTCGCAGCCGTCGTCAAACGCCTTTTTCACCGGAATCGGGTCGCATATTCCGCCGTCAAAACACGGAATCTCCCCGATTTTGTACGGTTTGCAGAACACAGGCAGCGCGCAGGACGCCTTGAACACGTCGTAGTGATCCTGCCAGATGTACGACTTGTCAAAGTACACGGGATCGCCCGTGCGCGCGTCGCACGCGCCAATCAGGAATTCGGCCGGATTGCTCTCCATCGTCAGATAGTCGATGGGATTTTCACCGTCGCTGTTGCAAAGCGTGCTGTACACATAGTCAAGATCGACGTAGTTGCGCGTCCTGAACCAGTTTTCCGGGCTTGCGTATTCCTTGCGGAACACGTATTCCATATAAAACGTGTAGTTGCGCCCGCGCTGGCGCGCCAGAAAGGAGCCCAGATTGGCGCTGCCCGCCGAAATGCCGATGCAGTAGTCAAAATCGACGCCCTCGTCCAGGCACCAGTCCATCACGCCCGCGCCATAAATATCACGGAAGCCCCCGCCGACATCGATAATTCCCGTTTTCATGCTCGATCCCGCCTTCTTTCCCTCATGGGAGATGAAACAATTCTGAAACATTATACGCCTTTTTACCGCATTTGTCACGCGGAAATGACTGACTCCCTCCACCGCAAAGGCGGCGGAGGGAGCGCTTAAGGGCTATCCGTTTGTCCCGGTCACACGACGTTATACGCCTTGAGAAGCTTCATCACGTCGGTATCGCCGATCTTCTTGAGCGCCTCGCGCAGCACGACCTTCTCGATGAACGGCAGATTCATCTCGGTGATTTTCTTGCCGTCGGAAAGCTTGACGGTCGCATCCAGCAGGCAGCGCACGTCGAATACGCTTCCCCAAACCTCCGGCACCGCGCGATCCACATTCAGCAGCTCATAAACCGCTTCCATGCCCGTGCGGATGGAATACTCGGTGGTGAAGATGGTATCGCGCTTGGTCTCGGCGAACTGGCCGAGGAACGCGAAGTTCACGCTGCCCTCCGGCACCACGTCCGGCCTGTCGCCGGCCTCGCGCGGCATGAAGAATGCCGTGATATAGGGCATCATGCAGGGCACGGTGTTGGCGCTGTGCTCCGCCATATCCTCGATCTGATCCTCCGGCACGCCCAGGTGATACAGCCATTCCATGCAGATTTCCTTGCCGGTGCACTCGCGCATGGTCTTCTTCACATAATCGCCGGGCTTGTCGGAGAACAGGCCGTAGATCCAGCCGACGAGCTGGCCGTTCGGCTGCGCGTGGAACTGGGGCTGGCGGTTGAACGTCCAGCTGAGCAGCCAGCTGGAATCCTTGACCGTCACGATGCCGCCGGTGACGACCTTGCCGGAGAACGGATCGCGCTTGCAGATGTTCTTGATATACGGCACGATGCGCTCATCGAGCGTGGTCACGGTGGCGCTCATCCAGTTGGTCTTCTCCGGGTCGGAGCAGAATTTGTCCGGACGGCCAAACGCCGGGTCCTGCGCGGCGATTTTGCGCCACATATCCCAGCCGCCGCCAGCCTTGATCTCCGCGTTCATCGGCGCGGGGGTGTTCTGGTCGCCCAGGGTGGAATTCTCCACACAGCCGCCGTTGGTGATGAAGACAAGGTCGTTCTCCGTGAGGTCGATGGCGTCCTCATGACCGTTGTCGATGACGTCGATGCGCGTGGCGACCTTGCGCCCGGGCTTGATGTCAAACTGCACGTTCACCACCTGCACGCCGTAGTGGAACTGCACGCCGTGGCCCTTGAGGTATTTGACCATCGGCAGGATCATGGACTCATACTGGTTGTACTTGGTGAAGCGCAGCGCCGTGAAGTCCGGCAGGCCGCCGATATGGTGCACGAAGCGCTGCAGGTACAGCTTCATCTCCAGCGCGCTGTGCCAGTTTTCAAAGGCGAACATCGTGCGCCAATACATCCAGAAGTTGGAATCGAGCACTTCCTTGCTGAACACCTGCTCGATGGAGAGGTTGTACAGCTTCTCATCCGGGGTGAGGAACAGCTTCATGATCTCCATGGACGCCTTGTCGGACAGGCCGAATTTGCCGCCCGTCTGCGCATCCTCGCCGCGGTTGACTGTCGCGCGGCACAGGGAGTAGTTCGGGTCCTTCTTGTTGAGCCAGTAATACTCATCCAGCACGCTGACGCCCTCCGTCTCGATCGAGGGAATCGAGCGGAACAGATCCCACATGCACTCGAAGTGATTGTCCATCTCGCGTCCGCCGCGCATCACGAAGCCGCGCTCCGGATACTGCCATCCATCGCACGCGCCGCCCGCGAGCGGCTCCTTCTCCAGGATGTGCACATGCTCGCCCTTCATCTGTCCGTCGCGCACCAGGAAGCACGCCGCCGCCAGGGCCGCCAGGCCCGAACCCACCAGATACGCCGACTTGCCGTCCACGCCCTCGGGCTTCTCCGGACGGGCGAAAGCCTCATAATTGCCGCTGCCGTAATACATACGATAACCTCCTCAAAAAATCGCTTATGGTCACCGGCCGCTGCCGGTTTCTCTTGACAGTTCGCATTGTATCACGGCGGAGGCGCGCAAAAAACGGGCAAGAAAAACGCCGTGTCCCAAACGGAAACACGGCAAAGCATCTGATACATTTTCGGACAATAACGCCCGTCTGTCCGGTTTTCATCTCCTTCTCAGGCACACATATCCTGCCAGCACAAGGAAGGCGGCCACGCTCATCGCGATGCCCGGGCCAAGCATGCGCGTCCTGTAAGTGAAGACAATCTCGTGCTCGCCCGGCTCCACCCACACGCCCATGAACGCCACGTCGCAAAGGACGATGGGCGCGTCCCGGCCGTCAACCGTCGCGCAGAATCCCTTGTCGTAGGGGATGGTGAACACAAGCAGTCCCGCCTGTCCGGCGTCGATGTGCGCCGTGAAGCCGGACGCATTCGTCTCAAAGCGGTCGCAGCCGTTTTCCCTCAGGCGCGCGGCGCTCTCCTGCCAGTCGGGAATATTGTAAACATCCAGCCGCTCCATGCGCCCGCCGAGCCGCTCAAGCTCCTCGTCGCCAAGCGCCGCCGCGGCAAGCAGCACCGTGCCGACGGTTTCGCTGTCCATCCGCTGATGATACGTGCCGGTGCAGACGGTCTGCAAAAAGCCCATCGGCACGGCGTTCGGATTGGTGTACACGGCAAATCCGTTCTCCTCCCGGTCGTACACGAAGCCCTCCGGCACGGGCTCCTCCCCCGTCCGGTGATACTCGCTGACGCTGAGCAGCGCGCGGATGGGCGCGCTGTCGTCCGGCGGGGCGACGGTAGTCGACTCGTCGTAGCCAAAGCCCGCCATCGCGATGAACCGCCCGACGGTCGACGTGCGCAGCGACGTAAAGCATGTCAGCGAGGATTGGCCGCGCAGCAGGCCATAGTTGCGCAGCAGCGGGCCGTAGTCGATGCGGCCGTACTCTTCCGCCTCCGGCAGGTTGAGCGCCGCGAGCGTCGGCCGGGCGATCTCCTCCAGCGTGTACGTGCCACCGCCCGGCGTCTCTCCGCCGGAGCGCAGCTCGCTGTCACCCACGGCGATATAGCCACCGTACTGCGCGCACGCCACGGCGCACACCAGCGCCAGCGCGGGCGCAAACCGCAGTCTTCCCGATATCACGGCCAGCATGGCGCCGCCGCCCAGCAGCGTCAGCACGATGGACAGCACGCGGAAGGCATCCGAGGCATAGGCGCCCGTGCGCCGGTTCAGCAGCGCTCCGGCGATGCGCGCGGGGAACCCGTCCTGCGCCGCCCACGCATCGAGCCACGCCCGCGGCAGCAGAAACGGCACGGTCAGCACGGCCACGGCCAGCGAACAGGCCGCAAGCGCGCGAAGCCACGCGCGGCGGCCGAAAACCGGCGGCCGCTCGCGCAGCGCGCAGAGCGTCGCCAGCGTGAGCAAAAGGGACAGGCCGTACCACCAGCGCGTGTAGCCGGTATTCGTCTCCAGCGCAAAGAGGCCGCACAGCGCAGGCACGCAGGACGCGGCCGCCAGCGCGAGCAAAAGCGCCTTCAGCCAGCGCTGTTTTTTCTGGGCGAAGGCGAAGACCACCGCGCCCGTCAGGCCGAAAACGGGCAGGTACGCCGCCGTGGAGCACCAGCTGCCCGCATCGCCATAGTAGGCGTGCACCACGTTGCTTTCGATGGGCATCAGCACCGCGCGCAGCCGCTCCAGCAGCACGGAGAGGCTGTAGCGCTGGGCAAAAAGCGGCACGTCGCCCGCCCCCGTGCGCGTGATGGAGAGCATGAACATCACCGACGGCAGCAGCAAAACGCCCGCCAGGGCGCAGCCCACGCCGCACTCAAACACGGTAAAAAACACCCGGCGCGCGCTCCTCGTCCCCCGCCAATCCTCCGAGAAGAAGCGGAAGGCGAAGTACAGCGCGGCCAGCAGCGCGCTGGAGAGCATGAAATAATAGTTGGTGAGCGTGTTCAGCCCGCAAAAGAGCGCCAGCAGCCCCGGGCGGTTGCCGTCGCTCATCGCGATTTCGATCCCCAGCAAGATCAGCGGAAAGAACGCGATGACCTCCGTGAAGTGATAAAACTGCGTGTTGACCACGGTAAACGAGGAAAACGTGTAGAGCACGCTGCCGGTGAGCGCCAGGCGTTCATCGCGAACCATCCTGCGAAAATAGCAAAACGATGTCAGCGCGCAGACGGCGTGCTTGAGCACCGCCATGACGCTGATGCCATAGGGAATCAGCGCCTGGGGCAGCAGCGCCAGCGGCCAGACGAATACGCTGCCCAGCGTGTAAAACGTGTAGCTGCCCACGGCGGGCGCGCCCAAAAAGGTGCTGAACGAATAGCTGTTCAGCCCGCCGCGCAGGATGCGCCTCGTCTCCAGGATGAAGGGGAGCTGCTGCTCGATAAAATCCCCCCGCGTGACATAACGCCCGCCGTAGGGCAGAATCGCGGGAGCAGCGCGAGCAGCGCGCCCAGTAAAAAAGCATGCGCGCCCGTGATGCGGCGCGGCGCAAGGGAATCTCTTGTCATGATGCACCTTCAAAGCACGTCGAATGCCGCCGGGCAAAACCTCGTCCTTCCCGGCCGGTTCATAAGCCTATTGTACGTGCGCGCGGCTCCCGTGTCAAGGCGGGAAAGCGCCGCCTTCACCCCACAAGCATCCTGTACACCCTGGAGGGCTGTGCATGTATGTCGTTCATCATCCCGTAAAATTCACAGCCGTACTTTTCATACAATCCGGTATGGTCCGTCGATATGAAGATGGCCCGCACCCCTTCGGCCCCGGCGAGCTTCCTGATTTCCTCAAACAGCCTTCCCATATACCGATGTCCCCTGTATCGGGGAAAGGTATACACAAAGCCAATCCACGGGGTCAGCCCGGTCGGCTGAATATCATCCTTTTCCGCATATGTGCAAAACGAGATGAGCTCGTCTTCATCCACGAGCATCATCACCTTCGATTTTTCCCCCACGGCATCCTTGAACTTGTTCCGGCTCAACAATTCATGCAGATACCGGCCCGCGCTCCAATCGCTCTTCCCGATCTGCGCCAGCCAGTGCGCCTGCCGGCCGCAGTCGAAATAATTCACCACCTGCATCCGTCATCTCTCCATTCCGTTTTACCGCGCCGCTTCGTGCACTCGCGGCGCCTTATGCGCTCTTCCGGTGAAAGGCTTCAGCATCGTATGAGGAACGCGCCCTTTTCCCCGAATTCCCTCTTCGCTCCCCTTGAAATGGCCAGGGCCGCGCCCTCGATCCGGACGCCGGAAGCGCAGTTTTCCCATCACCCCGCCTTTCAAAGCGGCATGATTCTTTTATTTCGCCGGAAAGCGGGAATTCCCTTCTGCCCTGCCCGCCCAACGGGCATGCGGAAAGGGACCGCCGCGCAGTCCCTTCCCGTATGATGCTTTCGCGTCCGCGCGCATCCCCCGCGCTCCCGGACGCGTCACTCCAGCTCATCGCGCAGCGCGTCGATGATGTTCTCCCTCCTGATCCTGCTGACCGCGTACAGCATGGTGACAAACACGATCAGCAGCACGCTGCCTATGCTGATCGCCATGGGGCCCCACGGCATCACAAAGTCGATGGCGTCCGCGCCGCCCGCGCGCATCCCCCTGTACACCAGCCAGGAGGCGAGCATCGCGAGCGGAAGGCCCGCGAGCAGCGCCTGCATGCCGTAGAAGACGCATTCAAAATTCATCATCCTCTGGAAGGAACGCTCCGACATGCCCACAGAGCGCAGCATCGCCAGCTCGCGCTTGCGCAGCTTGATGTTTGTGGAGATCGTGTTGAACACGTTGGCCACCGCGATCAGCGAGATCATGATGATGAAGATGTAGCAGAACACGTTCGCGATAAAGATCATGTTCTTGCTCTCCTCCATCAGCTTGCCCAGATTGAGCAGGTTGTAGGAATCCGTGATGCCCTCGCCCATGATGATCTCCTCCATCAGGGCGGCCGAGCGCGAGCACTGATCCGAGCTGAAGGTGAGGCCCTTGACGTCCGTCTGCATGTCCGGCGCGATCAGCTCCGCCTTGCGCGAATAGGGCGCCAGCGCCTGGAAGATATACCCGGGCGCTTCCCTCGTGTCAAAGACCCGCAGTGTGTCCGGCGGCACAAAACCGCAGGACGTGATGCGCACGCTGCGCGCATGCTCCGAGCTGCCGTCGTTTTCGGGCGTGATGACAAACTCCATCTCCCCGCTGACAAACATTTCCTTAAAATCGTCGATCTCATGACTTCTTCCCGTGCTCTCGACATCCATCCTCGCGATGGCGATGAGCTTCGCGCCTTCGCCCATGTATTCCTCTTCCGGCAGGCCGAGCGCCCTGACCTGGTTCAGATAGACATCGTCGCTGACGAAATAGAACTCCAGCTCCAGCTCCACGTCCCCGCCCGACGCCGGCCGCTCATATTTCTCCCAGTATACGTCGGAAAGCTCATCCTGGGAAACCCTGCAGGTATACATTTCCTGCGCCTGATACGTGCCCGACGTGATGCCCTCCAGCGACTTCATCTTGTCGTAGAGCGAGAGGAGCACGCGGTCGTCCATGTCCGGGGCGATCAGCGCGATGTCATACGTGGTGAATATGCCCGCCATCTCGGACGCCTGCTGCATGCAGGTGACAAAGGAGTTGGTCGCGATAAACAGCACGACGCTCAGCGCCAGCGAGAGCACGATGCTGCGATAGCGGCGCTTATTCCGCTTGAAATTCTTGAGGGCCAGCGTCCCCTCCAGGCCATAGACGCGGTGCGCGAGCCTGCCCGTTTTGACGGCTTTGGCCTCCACCTTGATCTCGTTCGTCTGGCGGATGCACTCCATCACCGGCATGCCGGCTGCCCTGCGCGCCGGGATGTACGCGGAGATCAGAATGGTGATCATGCTGATCACCGCCGCCGCGGCAATGGCGGGAACGGACAGCGTGATCGTCAGAGGCACGCCGTCATACATGATGTTTTGAAAGTTTCTCGACACGACATTCAGCACCGCGCCCATGCTGCCATAGCCAAGCAGCACGCCCAGCGGGATGCCCATGATGCCGATGCAGAATCCTTCAAACAGCACCGAGCCAAGCAGCTGTTTTTCCGTCGCGCCCACCGACATGAGGATGCCGAACTGATGCGTGCGCTCGCTCAGCGAGATGTTGAACGCATTGTAAATCAGGAATACGGAGCCGGTCATGATGATGATGATCACGATGGCGCTGACGGCGTACAGCAGCGTGGTAAGCAGCCCGGCGTCGGACGCGCCCGTGAAGCGCAGCACGTCATCGTTGAAAAAGTGCGCGTACTCCCCCGCGGTCTCATTGGCGTAGGCGCGGACGGAACCCGGGCTTTTGAGCTTCACAAACAAGCTGTAGCTGTCCGTGTAGGCGGGGATGCTGCTCACAAACGTCTGCGGCAGATTGCCCAGCAGCCGCTGGAGCGACGAGGACACATCCGCCTTGGTGATCACGGTGTATCCGGGGGCCGTGCGCTCCTCGAACGCGGGCCGCTGGCAGATGCCCACGACGGTGAACGTCCTCTGCCCGCGCGCCACAAACGTCTCGTCCGCATAGCGGTACGGGTCATGCTGGTTCAGCGTTTCACCCCCGCTCACGCGGCTGCCCACGTCGAGCGTGAGCGTATCGCCCACCGCAACCTTGACGCCCGCATTGGCCGACACGCTCGCGGAGACGATCACCTCGCCGCTGTTTTCGGGCATCCTGCCGGAGAACAGGCGGACGGGCAGCATCTTAAGCGCCTCGTCGCTGAGCCCGGCGATAAACAGGTACGGCTTATCCGCGTTTTTGCTGCCCTCAAGCCGGGCGTAGCCGATATTTTCGAACGACGTCGACTCTACAACCCGCTCGTCCGCGGCCTGCTCCTGCACAAAGGATGCGGGTACATCCGCGAAGCCGACGTACCAGTCGCCATACTTCTGCGCCGCGCCCTCGGTCAGATAGCTGAGCAGCGAGATGCCAAACGTCGTCACCGCCGTGATCATCGCGGCGGAGAGGATCACGCCGATGACCGTCACCAGCGTCCGTGTGCGGCTGTTTCTGAGGCCCTGCAGGGCCACCTTGTTGAGGACGTTCACGCGCGTGCCACCTGCCTCTCGTCCCGCACCACGCGCCCATCCGCGATGGTGATGATGCGGTCCGCCTGCAGGGCGATGCTCTCATCGTGCGTGACGATGATCAGCGTCTGCTGGTACTTTTCGTGGCTCTCCCTGAGCAGCCGGATGATCTCCTGGCCGTTGCGGCTGTCCAGGCTGCCCGTGGGCTCGTCCGCCAGGCAGACCTGCGGCGCATTCATCAGGGCCCGCCCGATAGCGACGCGCTGCTGCTGGCCGCCGGAGAGCTGATTGGGCAGGTGCCCCCTGCGCTCCTGCAGGCCCAGCAGATCGAGCAGATCGTTCAGCCTCTCCCTGTTCACCTTGCGCCTGTCCAGCAAAACGGGCAGGGTGATGTTTTCCACCACATTCAGCGTGGGAATGAGGTTATGGAACTGGTAGATCAGCCCGACCTGACGCCTGCGGAAGATAGCCAGCTTTTCGTTGCTCTGGCCGTAGACGTCCTGGCCGTTCAGAAACACCTTGCCGCTCGTGGGCACATCAACGCCCGCAATCGCATGCAAAAGCGTGGACTTGCCCGAGCCGGAAGAACCGATGATCGCGGTAAACTCCCCTTTTTCGATGGTCAGCGATACGTGGTCAAGGGCGACGACCTGGCTTTCCCCCTTGCCGTAGACCTTGCACAGGTCTTCAATCTTTAAAAACTCCATCTGATGAGCCTCCTTCATTTCAATATGTCCCGGACAACGCGCCGCGGGCATCCGGCTCCGGCGTAAGCATCGCGCCGGTCTGATCATCCATGCGGAACCACCTCGGGTCCGCGTTGCCCTCAAAGGAATCCACCAAAAGATCAAAGAATCCGCGGATGCCCTTGATGAGCCAGCCGGCCGCCGATTGAAGGCCATCCTTCAGCCTCTGGGCGGCGGGCTTTTCCCCCTGCGCGCGTCCGGGCCTCAGCTCGACAATCAGCTCGTACAGGGAATCCGCCACCCCTTCCAGCTTTTCCTTCAGCGCGCTCTCCTCCTGCGTGCCGCGTCCGGCCATGTCCTCCGCCATGACGCGGGGGACGGCGCATAGGCATACCAGCGCGGCGAAAACCGCGGCAAGCGCCGCTCTGCAGCGAATGCACATGATGCCTTCACCCGCCCTTCCCCGCGCGGCCCCGGGCGCGCAGCCAAGCAATGACGATATCCATGATATAAGCCTCCCTTCTATGGTATGGCTATATCATAGAAGAGGAGGCTTACATTTGGGTGACTTTCAGGTGACAGATTCGTCACTTGGGAAAGCGGAGGGTGAATACCGCGCCGCCGCACGAATGATTCTTCGCGGTAATCGTCCCGCCGTGGCGGACAATGATCGTCTTGCACAGCGCCAGCCCGATGCCATAGCCGGAAGCGCCGTCCTTCCCTCCCCGATAAAACCGGTCGAACACGCGCGGCAAATCCTGCGGGTCAAAGCCCGCGCCGCTGTCCCGGAGCATGAGCTGCGTGAAGAGCAGCGTATCCTCGCACTCGATTGTGATTTTGCCGCCGTCGCCCGCGCTCTCCATGCAGTTTTTGAGGATGTTCCTCACGGCCTCAGACAGCCAGAGCGCGTCGCCCGAAATGCAGGTCCCCTCGGGCACGCCGATTTGCACCGAGATGTCGTGCAGCTCCATGGGAATGAGCAGCGGGCGCAGCGCCGAGTCGATCAGGGCGCGCACGTCGATCCGCTCATTCTGGAAGGTGACGATCCCGGCATCCAGCCGGGACAGCTTGAGCAGCGCGCCGATCAGCCAATCCATCTGGGCGAGCAGCTCCTCCGTCTCCCGCAGCAGCGCCTTGCGCCTGCCCTCCTCGTGCTCCCCCTCCAGCAGCGACAGAACCAGATTCGCGGAGGTGAGCGGCGTGCGCAGCTGATGGGCAATATCGGCCAGCGAATCGGCCAGGTGCTCCCGCTCCCGCTTGAGCGCGTCGTTCTGCTCCCGGATGCGCACGGTCATCTTCGTGATCTCGCTTTGCAGGATGGAAAGCTCTCCCTCCTCCGACTCGCTGATGTACACGGCGTCGGCGTCGTGGAGCACGCGGTCGATCTGCTCGGACATCTCCCCGATGCTCCTGTACCGCGCCCTCGTCATCAGAAAACACGCCGCGCCCAAAGCGGTTGCAAAGGCGAGCATCAAAACGCCCGTCTCCTTGCCGGCGGCAAAGCCGACCGCGATAAAGACGGCGCTGAGCCCGGCATACAGCGCGGCGAACTGCCGGATTTCCTTATTCCGAAGCATGGGCGCCTCCCAACCGATATCCCGTTCCGCGGACGGTCAGGATGATCTGCGGGCTGGCGGGATCGTCCTCGATCTTCTCGCGCAGGCGCTTGATATAGACGGTCAGCGTATTGTCCTCCACAAACTCGCCCGACGCGTCCCACAGCTCGTCGAGCAGCCTGTCCCGCGTGATGATGCTCTGCGGATTGTTGATGAACACCAGCAGCAGCCGGTATTCAAGCGCGGAGAGATAGATCTCCCTGCCTTCCTTTTTCACCACGCCGCTGGCCGTATCCACGCAAAGCCCGCCGATTGTGAGCGCCGAAACCACACGCCCGCTCTTTCGCAGCGCGCTTTTGATCCGGGCGATCAATTCGCGCGGGCGGAAGGGCTTGACGATGTAGTCGTCCGCGCCCATGTTCAGCCCGGTGACGACGCTCGCCTCCTCGCCGGACGCCGTCAGGAAGATGACGGGAATGTCCTGTGTTTCCTTGATCTGCGTGCAGACGGTGAAGCCGTTGCCGTCGGGCAAGGAGAGGTCGAGCAGCGCCAGATCAAATTTGCCGTCCGCGAGCATGGCCAGGGCGTCGCTCTGCGTGGACGCGTGCGCCACCGAAAACCCCTCCGCGCGCAGCAGCAGCGCAAGGTTTTTGGCAATCGTCCTGTCGTCCTCTATAAGGAATATCCGTTTCACGCCGTTTTTCATCCCTTCCCAGATTTCCGCCCGTCGGGCGAAAGCACGGGGCCGCCGAACCGTGATGGCGGCAGCCCCTGGGTTTATGCGGTTTTACACCAGCTTGCGTCCCATCAAAACGCCCATCGCGGAGGACATCATCAGCCCGCGCGTCCAGCCGGAGGAATCGCCCAGGCAGTGCAGGCCATGCACATTGGTGTTGAGCTCCGCGTCCATCTTGACGCGGTTCGAATAGAATTTGAGCTCCGGTGAGTAGAGCAGCGTCTCCGCCGAGGCAAAGCCCGGCACGACGATGTCCGCCGCCTGGATGAAGTTGATGATGTTGATCATCGCGCGGTACGGCATCGCGGCGGTGATATCCCCCGCGACCACGTCCGGCAGCGTCGGGCGGACATTTGACTGCGCGAGCTCCTTTTGCCAGGTGCGCTTGCCGTCGAGAATATCGCCGAAGCGCTGCACGAGGATATGGCCGTTGCCCAGCATGTTGGTCAGCTCGCCGACCTTCTGCGCGTAAGCGATCGGCTGGTTGAACGGCACGGAAAAGTTGTGACTGCACAGCACGGAGACGTTCGTGTTGTCGCTCTTGAGATCCTTATAGGAGTGACCGTTGACGACAGCCAGATCGTTGTCGTAATTCTCCTGGCTGACGAAGCCGCCGGGATTCTGGCAGAACGTGCGCACTTTGTTCTTGAACGGCCTCGGATAGCCGATCAGCTTGCTCTCATAGAGGACGCGGTTGACCTCGTCCATGACCTCGTTGCGGCACTCCACCCGCACGCCGATATCCACCGTGCCGGGCTGATGCGCGATGCCGTGCTCCGCGCAGAGCTTCTCCAGCCAGTCCGCCCCGCGCCGGCCCGTGGCCACCACGGTGTGCGACGCGCGGATCTCCTGCGTCTGCGCGCCCCTGCGCAGGGACACGCCCAGGCAGGTTTCCCCGTCCATGATCAGCTCCTCGCACTCCCAGCCAAAGAGCATCTCCACGTCGTGCTCGCGCAGAAAATCCTCAATCGCCTGATAAAGCGTCTGCGCCTTCTCCGTGCCCAGGTGACGGATCGGGCAGTCGACGAGCTTGAGGCCCGCCTGGATTGCGCGCTTGCGGATTTCGCGCACCTCCTCCGTATTGCCGATGCCCTCAATATGCCTGTCCGCGCCGAACTCGAGATAGATGGAGTCGGTATAATCGATCAGATCCTGCGCGTTGTTTTCGCCGATGAGCGTCGGAAAATCGCCGCCGACCTCATAGGACAGCGAAAGCTTGCCGTCCGAAAACGCGCCCGCGCCGGAAAAGCCCGTGGTGATGTGGCAGTACGGGCGGCAGTTCACACACTTGTTGGTCACCGCCTTCGGGCAGCGGCGGCGTTCGATCGGCTGGCCCTTTTCCACGATGGCAATGCTCTTTTTGCTTCCCTTTCGAATCATCTCCAGCGCGGTAAAGATGCCCGCAGGCCCCGCGCCGACGATGACGACGTCCTTTTTCATGGATTCAATCTCCTGTTCCGGGCACAAATGCTCCCATTTTCTTTTCTCAGTATAACATATCGGGCGGCGGTGCGCAAGAGCGCCGTCCTCCCGGCGCGCACATGCTCCGCGGGCGGTCACGCGCCCGGCCGTGAAAAGAAACATGAATCCGCCCGCGTTTACGGCCGTGGCCGCCGGAAAAGGCCGGGCCTTCGCGGCCGGCGGACGGCTCCGCAGTCCGCCGGTTCGCGCGCAAAAGGCGGGGGCTTTCCTTTTGCGCGCGGGTGCGGTATACTGTTGATCATCAAATTTCCGGAGGGACATCTCATGTACCGCATTCTGATCGTCGAGGATGACGCGGCCATCGCCCGGGCTGTGAGCCGCCACATCGCCGGCTGGGGGTTTGAAACGCGCGCGGCCGCCGACTTCTCCGACGTGATGCGCGATTTCGCGCAATTCGATCCGCATCTGGTGCTGCTGGATATCACATTGCCGTTTTTCAGCGGCTATCACTGGTGCCAGGAGATCCGCCGCGTATCCAAGGTGCCCATCGTGTTCCTCTCCTCGGCCAGCGACAACATGAACATCGTCACCGCGATGACGCTCGGCGCGGACGACTTCATCGCCAAACCGTTCGACCTGACCGTGCTCAGTGCCAAGATGCTGGCCCTGCTGCGCCGGGCATACGATTTCAGCGCGGCCCCGCAGGTGCTGGAGCACCGGGGCGTGCAGCTCAGCCGGACGGACACGTGCCTGACCTACGAGGGAAAAACGCTCGCTCTCACCCGAAACGAGTACCGCATTCTGATGACGCTGATGGAGCGCGCCGGGCAGATCGTCAGCCGAGAAACGCTGATGGAGCACCTGTGGGAGACGGACAGCTTCGTCGACGAGAACACGCTGAGCGTCAACGTCACCCGCCTGCGCCGCAAGCTGGAGCCCCTGGGCCTCTCCTCGCTGATCGCCACGCGCAAGGGTCTGGGCTACATCATGGAATAGGAGGACGCGCATGCCGCTGCTGATATCGTACCTGTTCACCCATCCCATGGCGCTGCTGCCGCCCGTCTTTCTCGGCGTCCTTTCGGGTGTTCTGTGGCTGTACGGCCTGCCGCTGTACGCCCTTGGCTATGCGGCCGCGCTTTGCGCACTGCCCTATGTGCTGGTGCTGGCATTCGGCTACGCGCGCTTTTCAAGGCGGCATAGGCTGCTTGACAAGCTGCGGGAAAACGCCCTGCTCTGTGCCGAGCACCTGCCGCCCACCCGCAGCGCCATCGAGGCGGACTATCAGGCCCTGCTGCTCGCCGTTTCGCAGGACCACACGCGGCTTGCGCAGGACATCGAGTCCCGCTACCGTGAGCGCATCGGCTATTATACGATGTGGGCGCACCAGATCAAGACGCCCATCGCGGCCATGCGCCTGCAGCTGGCCGGGCAGGAGAGCGACAGCGCGCGCGAGCTCTCCTGCGAGCTGACGCGCATCGAGCAGTACGTCGAAATGGCGCTGTGCTATCTGCGCCTGGACGCGGACAGCACGGATTACGCTTTCGCCCCCTGCGCACTGGAGCCGCTTGTGCGCGCCGCCGCCCGCCGCCACGCCGCCTCGTTCATTCGCGGGCACGTGCAGCTCATCCTCGATCCCCTGCCCGGCGACGCGCTGACGGATGAAAAATGGCTCTCCTTCGTGCTGGATCAGCTGCTGACCAACGCCGTCAAGTACACGCCGCCCGGCGGCTCCGTGCGCATCGGCCTGCGCGGCGAAAGGACGCTGTTCATCGAGGACACGGGCATCGGCATCGCCAGGGAGGATCTGCCGCGCATCTTCGAGCAGGGCTTTACCGGCCTCAACGGCCGCACCGACAAACGCGCCAGCGGCATCGGGCTATACCTGTGCAGCCGTATCTGCAAAAATCTCGGCCACACCATCCGCTGCGAAAGCCAGCCGGGCAGGGGCACGCGGATGGAAATCGACCTGAGCAGCAAGGCGCTTGAACGCGAGTAAGCCTACCGGGGCTGTCAGAATAATTCTAAACATTCTAGGAAAGTACATCAAGCCTTATCTTTTTCTTAGAATATCTGGATTCTTATTCTGACAGCCCCTTCCTTGATTCATCCCCCAATCTTACCAAATTGTAAGATTGAGGCCCTGGATTGTAAGGCAAATCGATGGCAGCGGGCCCCGCGCCCATGCTATCATGGTCTCACAAACAAGCAAGGAGGCATACCCCATGCCGATTCTCGAAGTCAAGAATCTCAAGAAGATCTACACCACGCGCCTGGGCGGCAACCGCGTGCAGGCGCTCAGCAACGTGAATTTCACCGTGGAGGAGGGCGAGTTCGTCGCAATCATGGGCGAATCCGGCTCCGGAAAGACCACCCTGCTCAACATTCTGGCCGCGCTGGATAAGCCCACCGGCGGGCAGGTGCTCCTCGCCGGGCAGGACATGACGACGGTCCGCGAGGGCGATCTGGCCGCCTTCCGGCGCGATCATCTGGGCTTTGTGTTCCAGGAGTTCAACCTGCTGAACACCTTCTCCGTGCGGGACAACATCTTCCTGCCGCTGGTGCTCTCCGGCATGCGCTATATGGACATGCAGCCCCGGCTGTCCCAGCTTGCCCGGCGGCTTGGCATCGAAACGCTGCTTAGCAAGTATCCCTACGAAATCTCCGGCGGACAGAAGCAGCGCGTCGCTGTCGCGCGGGCGCTGATCACCCATCCGCAGCTGATCCTGGCCGACGAGCCGACCGGCGCGCTCGACTCCCGCTCGTCCGAGGAGCTGCTGAATCTCTTCTCCCAAATACACATCGGCGGACAGACCATTCTGATGGTCACCCATTCCATTCGCGCGGCATGCTATGCCTCGCGCGTGCTGTTCATCAAGGACGGCGAGGTATTCCACCAGCTTTACCGCGGCGATCTCGACCGGGACAGCATGTACCAAAAGATCACGGACACGCTGACGCTGCTGACGACGGGCGGTGAGCGCGAATGAAACTCTCCCTCTACATCCGCCTGGCCGCGGACAACGTGCGCAAAAACCGCCGGCTCTACGTGCCCTATCTGCTCTCCGGCTGCTGCATGGTGATGATCTTCTACGTGCTCAGCGCGCTCACCGGCGACCCGGCTATCCGCTCCATGCCGGGCGGCGGTTCGCTGGCCTCGATGCTCAATCTCGGCTCCATCATCATGGTGCTCTTCTCCGCCGTGTTCCTGCTGTACACCAGCAGCTTCCTGATGAAGCAGCGCAACCGGGAGCTGAGCCTGTACAACATCCTGGGCATGTCCAAGCGGCACGTCTCGTTCGTGCTGCTGTTTGAGACGCTGATCTGCGCGGCGGTCTGCATCGCCTCCGGGCTGCTGCTGGGCGTGCTGTTTTCCAAGGCGTTCCAGCTCACGCTGCTCAAGCTGACGGACTATCCCGCCTCTGCGGATTTCACCGTCGCGCCCAGCCTGCTTTACAGCGGCGCCGGCATCTTCCTCTTTATCTTCCTGATGATCTTTGTGCGCGGCGCGTTTTCCGTCTGCCGCAGCAGGCCCATCGAGCTGCTGCACAGCAGCCAGGCGGGCGAGACGCCGCCGCGCGCCAACGCCCTCTCCGCGCTGCTGGGCATCGTCCTGCTCGCCTCCGGCTACGCGATGGCCGTCAGCGTGCGCAGCGCGCTCGACGCGTTCACGCTGTTTTTCGTCGCGGTGATGCTGGTCATTCTCGGCACGGAGCTGTGCTTCCGCAGCGCCAGCGTGTACTTCCTGCGCCTGCTCAAATCGAACAAGGACTATTACTACAAGGCGAATCACTTCATCTCCGTCTCCGGCATGAGCTACCGCATGAAGCGCAACGGCTCCAGCCTGGCGACCATCTGCATCCTCTCCACGATGGTGCTGGTCACGCTCTCCGCCGTCACCTGCCTGTATGTCGGCACGGAGGACGCGCTCCTCACCCAGACGCCGCGCGAGATCGACATATACACCTACTGCGAGGAAACCCCGGAGGCAGATCTGCTCAGCGCACCCATGGAGGCGCTGCTCGCCGGGGAGGGCGTCACGCCGCAAAACGTCCTCTGCTACCGAAGCTGCTCATTTGCCGGGCGCGCAGCGGACGGACAATTCGTCACCAATTTCAAGTCTTCCGGCGGCTCCATCACGGGCGTCAGCGCCGTCACCCTGATCCCGCTTTGCGATTACAACGCCATGCTGGGCACCGACTACACGCTCGCTCCCGGCGAGGCGCTGGCTACAGGCTCGCTGCTGCATCGGCTTGACGGCTCCATCACGTTCTTCGGCGAATACACGTATCGCTTCACGGCCACGGATATTCCCATGCCGCCCGACGCCTCCGCCGACTTTGACATCACCGAATCCCTCCTGCTCATCCTGCCGGACGCCGACGATCTGACGACGCTCAACCGCCTGCAGGCCGAGGCCTACGGCCGCAACGCCAGCGACATCTGCGCCACTTATGCGTTTGACACCGGCGGATTGGACGCCCAGTCGCAGATCGATCTTGCCTATCGTCTGAAGCAGGCCCTGCACGATGCCGGGGTAGGCGATGTCTACCAAAAGACGCGCGCCGCCACTCAGGACGATTACCGCAATTCCAACGCGGGCTTCCTCTTCCTTGGCTGCATGCTGAGCCTCGCGTTCACCTGCGCCACCGCACTGAGCATGTATTATAAGCAGATCACCGAGGGCTACGAGGATCAGGAGAGCTTTGCCATCATGCGCAAGGTCGGCCTCTCCAAGCGCATGATCAGAAAATCGGTCAATTCGCAGATCCTCACCGTCTTCTTCCTTCCGCTGATCACGGCGGGCATCCACATGGCCTTCGCCTTCCCGATGCTCAGCAAGCTGCTGCGCCTCTTCGGCCTGATGAACACGCGGCTGCTCGCGCTGGTGACGCTTTCCTCCTTCGGCGCGTTCTCTCTCCTGTATATCGCCGTCTACCTGATCACCTCGCGCACCTATTACCGCATCGTCACGGGCGCGCAGCAAGCGGCATGACCTCGATGCGCTCGATCAGCCTGTGCCCCTGCCCCGCCGGGGAGGTGACGGCCAGCGCCGCGTCCACAGCCGCCACATTCGGCGCGACGCGGCGCACGAGGCCCGCGCGCTCGTCAAAGCGCTCGCTGGCGGCCAGCGGCGCAAAGCGCAGGGGCACGACCGCGTCATACGCCGGCAATTCCGGCGTCTCCTGCGGGCGCATGAGCAGCTGCTGCGCCTGCGCGTCCCCGGTGAGCCGCAGCGCCAGATAGCGCAGCAGCGTGCCGGAGGCGGCGGTCTGCGCCTCCGGCTGCCCGTCCTCCTGCGTGCCGCCCTCCTGAACCGGCCGCAGCTCCAGCTGAATGACGCCGTCCGGCCACATCAGCGCATAGCATTGCTCCTGCGGCTCCAGACGCGCAATTTGCCCCTCCCGCAGCTCCAGCGCAGCGGTCAGGGGTTTTATTTCCGGGGAAAACGGGAAAAACTGAATGTAGATTTCCGCGTCCTGCCCCGCGGGAAACGCCTGTCCCTCCCCGTCCAGCGGCCCGCAAAAGCAGCCGTTGACCTGCAGCACGCCGCGCGCAACGCTTTCAATCATCAGAACCTGATGCATGCCATCGCCCCCTCTACGGATGGATATGAAAAAGCACCTTGGGTGATG
Organism: Clostridia bacterium; assembly: GCA_030535375.1. Lineage (GTDB taxonomy): Bacteria > Bacillota > Clostridia > Christensenellales > Aristaeellaceae > Ventricola. The sequence continues at coordinate 18,905 of JAUNJB010000056.1, forward strand.
ACGGGAAAAACCGATCGCCATCCGCGTCCGCCGTCGGGTAGAAACGGCTCCGCGCACGCAGGCGGACGCCGCACGCATGCATGCAGTTCGCAAAATAACTGACAATTTTCGTCCCGTTCCCGGCCATTCTTCCGCCTGCCGATGCGCAAAACCGGTCGACGGCGCCCCGAACATGACAAGGATTTATCACAGCCACGGACATCGTGTGAAAAGTTCATCGTAATTTCTGCCAAAATAGTATTGATTTTACAGCGCGGTTCGTGTATTATTGATATGTACCATGAGGTTACTGGGCTTCGCTGTTGCAGGGCATAATCATATGCCGTCCGCAGGGCGGGCAGGTATTTATTCTATCAAGGAAAGAGGTAGCATGCATATGGCTAAGATTGATCTGAGCAAGTACGGCATCACCGGAACGACGGAGATCATCCACAATCCCTCGTACGAACTGCTGTTTGCCGAGGAGACCAAGCCGGAGCTGGAGGGCTTTGAAAAGGGCCAGGTTTCCGAGCTGGGCGCTGTCAATGTCATGACCGGCATCTACACCGGCCGTTCTCCTAAAGATAAGTTCATCGTCATGGATGAGAATTCCAAGGATACCGTTTGGTGGACCTCCGACGAGTTCAAGAACGACAACCATCCCGCGTCCATCGAGACCTGGAACGCTGTCAAGGAGCTGGCCGTCAAGGAGCTGTCC
>JAUNJB010000057.1:0-2480 GCA_030535375.1 Clostridia bacterium
AGCTTTCCACGTTGTATGACCAATCGCCCCGGGCGGCCTTGGGGCCGCCCGGGGTTACTTTTATGGAGGAGAATATCATGCGTAAGCCGATTATTGCGGGCAACTGGAAGATGAACAAGACCCCCAGCGAGGCGAAGGAGCTCGTTTCCGCGCTGATTCCGCTGGTGAAGGATGCCGTGTGCGACGTCGTCGTCTGCACGCCTGCCGTCGATTTTGCGGCGGTTTCCGAGGTGATCCGCGGCACCAACGTCAAGCTCGGCGCGGAAAACATGCACTGGAAGGAATCCGGCGCGTATACCGGGGAGCTGAGCGCGGCGATGCTCCGCGAATCCGGCGTGGAGTACGTCATCCTTGGACACAGCGAGCGCCGTCAGTACTTTGGCGAGACCGACGCGACCGTCAACCTGCGCACGCTGGCCGCGGTCAAGGCGGGCCTTACCCCGATTGTGTGCGTGGGCGAGAAGAAGGAGGAGCGCGAGGCGGGATACACCGACGCGCTGGTCACCTATCAGACGCAGATCGCGCTGAGCGGGCTGACGGCCGAGCAGGTCAAGGGCGTTGTGATCGCCTATGAGCCGGTCTGGGCCATCGGCACCGGACTGACCGCCACCGACGAGCAGGCCAACGAGACCATCGGCGTCATCCGCGAGGCGGTGCGCGCGGTCTACGGCGACGCCGCGGACGAGGTGCGCATCCAGTACGGCGGCTCCATGAATCCCAAGAACTGCAAGGGCCTCATGGCGCAGCCCCAGATCGACGGCGGCCTGATCGGCGGCGCGTCCCTCAAGGCGGAGGATTTCTCCAAGGTCGTCAATTTCGACAAGTAAGCGGCTTCATCACGAAAGGAGCTATTATGTCTAAGAAACCTGTTCTGCTCTGCATCATGGACGGCTTCGGCTGGGTGCCGGAGCAGACCTATGGCAACGCGATCTGCACGGCGAATAAGCCGAATCTGGACGCGCTGTTTGCCACCTGCCCCTATACCACGATCGAGGCTTCCGGCATGGCCGTCGGCCTTCCGAACGGCCAGATGGGCAACAGCGAGGTGGGCCACACCAACATGGGCGCGGGCCGCATCGTCTATCAGCAGCTGACGCTGATCACCAAGTCCATCCTCGATGGCACGATGAAGGAAAACGACGTCCTCGTGCGCAACATGAAGGCGGCCATCGATGCGGGCAAGGCCATTCACTTCATGGGCCTTCTGGGCACCGGCGGCGTGCACAGCCACATTGAGCACCTCTTCGGCCTGCTTGACCTGGCCAAGCATCTGGGCGCCACAAAGGTGTACTGCCACTGCATTATGGACGGCCGCGACACCGATCCGCATTCCGGCAAGGGCTTCCTCACGGATCTGCAGAATCAGCTGGATGCGATTGGCCTGGGTAAGATCGCAACCGTCACCGGCCGCTATTACGCGATGGACCGCGATTCCAACTGGGATCGCGTGGAGAAGGCGTATGCCGCGTTTGTGTACGGCGAGGGCGATCATGCCGCAAACGCGCTGGAGGCCATCGACAAGAGCTATGCCGCGGGCGTGACGGATGAGTTTGTCGTGCCGTGCGTCACCTGTGAGGGCGGCCGCGTGAGCGAGGGCGACACCGTCGTCTTCCTCAATTTCCGCCCGGACCGTGCGCGCCAGATCACCCGCGTGTTCGTGGACGACGAGTTCAAGGGATTTGAGCGCCGCCACGGCCGTTTCAAGGTCAATTATGTCTGCGTGGCGGAATATGACTCGACCATGCCCAACGTCGAGGTCGCCTATCCGCCGGTCGAGCTGACCAATGTGCTGGGCGAATACCTCGCCAAGAACGGCAAGACCCAGCTGCGCATCGCGGAGACGGAGAAGTACGCGCACGTCACGTTCTTCTTCAACGGCGGTGTGGAAGCGCCGTATGAGGGCGAGGACCGCAAGGTCATTCCGTCCCCGAAGGTCGCTACCTATGACCTCAAGCCCGAGATGAGCGCTTACGAGGTCGCCGACGAGTGCGCCGCGCGCATCCGCAGCGGCAAGTACGACGTGGTCATTCTCAACTTTGCCAACTGCGACATGGTCGGCCATACCGGCGTGTTTGATGCGGCTGTCAAGGCCGTCGAGGCGGTGGATGCCTGTGTCGGCAAGGTTTGGGAGGCCACGCGCGAGATGGGCGGCTGCATGTTCCTGACGGCCGACCATGGCAACGCCGACAAGATGAAGAATGAGGACGGTTCGCCCTTTACGGCGCACACCACCAATCCCGTGCCGTTCCTGTGCGCGGGCATGGGCGATGTGAAGCTGCGCGAGGGCGGCTGCCTGGCGGACATCGCCCCGACCATGCTGCCGTATATCGGCCTGCCTGTGCCGGCTGAGATGACCGGAAAGAGCATCATCGTCGGCTGACAGAAAAGCCGGAAACAAACAGACGGAGACTGACAAAGGCGCGGTCTCCGTTTTTGCTTAATAGGAAATTGCGCGGAAAACCGGACAGCGAGCACAGAAA
>JAUNJB010000057.1:2580-19372 GCA_030535375.1 Clostridia bacterium
AAAACCGGACAGCGAGCACAGAAATACTTTGGAGTGTGGAGTGCTTCGGAAGTGGAAGCGGCCACTGGCTGCTTTTTTGACTTATAGGAAATTGCGAAAAACCGGACAGCGAGCACAGAAATACTTTGGAGTGTGGAGTGCTTCGGGAGTGGAAGCGGCCACTGGCCGCTTTTTGTCAATCCGGCTTGATGAGCGGGAACTTTTTGCCCGTTTCATTCGTCTAAAGAAAGAAGAGAGGAGGGAGCGCATGGAGAGCGAGCTGATCCGCGCGGCCGCGAGGGGTGATGAGCGGGCATTTGAGACGCTGATGAGCGCATATGAAAGAAAGATCTACTGTCTCTGCCTGCGCATGATGGGGAACGCCCACGACGGTGAGGACGCCGCCCAGGAGGCGATGATCCGCATTTGGCAGAAAATCGGGCAGTATCGGGAGGCGGCGTCCTTTTCGACGTGGGTGTACCGGGTGACGGCTTCGGCCTGTACGGATGCGCAGAGGAAGCGTAGCCGTGAGGCGCATCCGTCGCTGGAAGCGCTGCGGGAGCAGGGCTTTGACGCGCGGGATGATGCGCCCACGCCGGAGCAGGCCGCGCAGGCGCACGAGACGCGCGAGGCCATGGCAAGGGCCGTGTCGGATGTGCCGGAGGGCATGCGCAGCGTATTTCTTTTGAGGGATGTGCACGGGCTCAGCGTGGAGCAGACGGCCAAAGCGCTGGGTATTTCGAAGGGAACGGTCAAATCAAGGCTGTCGCGCGCACGGGAGCGGATCGCCTCGGCGCTCGGACAGGACAGGCTATCGAATGTGGGGAGGAGGTGAGCGCATGCGATGTGAAGAGCTGGAGCAGATCGTCTTTTCGGGCCGGGAGATTTCCTCTCGGGAGCGCGAGGCGATGCGGGCGCACGCACAGGTATGCGAGGCATGCAGAGTGCTGATGGAGCATAGCGACGTGCTCGCGGATGCGGGTGCGCTCGACGCGGATGTGGACGTGCCGGCATCGTTCGCGCACAGTTGGCGCGCGGTCATTCGCGAGCGCGCCCAAAAACCGGATGCGCTGCGGAGGCTGAGGGCATGGTTGAGCGGCGGATCGCGCGGGAGCCGCGCGGCGCGTGTGATTGGCTACGCCTGCTGCGCGGCGGTGCTCGTGGGCGTCGGCGCGCAGCTGGGCATGCGGACGCCGGCGGTGTACGACACGGTGATGTACAGCGCCAAGACCGGAAGCAGCCAGAAATATGAAATAACCGGGGAGGAAATGGACGGCGGTATGATGAGCCGAAGCATGAATGCCCTGTCCGACCCGGATGCGGACGGATCACCGGATGACGGACGCAGGATTGTGCGCTCGGCGCGGCTTGATCTCACGACGGATAACCTCGATGCTGCGCTGGAGGCGGTCAAGGCGCAGACCGCCGGAGCTGGCGGGAGCATCACCTCCTGCGACGTCAGCGGTACGCGGGAGAGCGGACGCTATGCAAGCATCGAGCTGAGCATTCCGGAGGATGCGCTTGACGGCTTCCTGACGGAAACGGGCGCTTTGGGCACGGTGACACGGGCGTACAGCCAGGCGATTGACATGACCGGACAGTATCAGGACAACGCATCCCGGCTGGAGAGCGCCAAGGCGCAGAAGCAGCGGCTTGACGAGCTCTATCAGAGTGCGCAGAGCATGGAGGATATCGTCACGATCACCAATGCGCTCTTTGAGGTACAGCAGCAGATCGACAGCCTGACGGGGGCGAACAACGCCATCGATCAGCGGGCGGCGAATGCGCAGATCAGCCTGACGATTACGGAAGAAGCCGCACAGGAGGCGGCGGATGTGCCGCTGGCGGAGCAGCTCGTGCGTCAGGTTGGGCAGGGCGCGCAGGCTCTGGGCGAATTGATGGGGAATGCGCTGCTGTTTGCGGCCTGGGCGCTGCCCTGGCTGGGATCGATAGGCGTGCTGGTGCTGGCGGTTCTTGTGGTCATGCGCTTGCGGCGCAGACGGTAAATTTCCAGGAACCGGGAACAAAATGGATGCAAGCTTCGTCTATATAGCTGAAGCCTCTGCGTTAAATGGGGCTGAAACGCGAGAACAACTTCGGACATGTGACATGACGTATAGGAGGAAATACCATGAAAAAGATTTTGGCTTTTGTGCTGGCTCTGACCATGATGCTGTGCGCAGGGATTGCTCTGGCGGATGACGCGGATATTACGGTGCAGGGCACCGCGGTGATCTCCGCAAATCCGGACATGGTGAGCGTGACGGCGAATGCCTCTGTGAGTGGCAAGACGGTTGCCGGCGCGCAGGAGGAAATCTCCAGGATCATCGAGAGTGTGACGACCAAGCTGATCGAGCTGGGCGTAGGGGAAGAGGACATCATCACCCAGGACTATGGCTATTATCCGACGTATAATTATGAGAGCGATACGCGGACGCTCACGGGCTATCAGGCGAACCACACGCTCAAGATTACCTGCCGGGACGTGGAAATGCTTGACAGCGTGATCGGCGTGGTAACCGACTGCGGCATGAGCGAGATCTACAATGTGAGCTACGATGTGTCCACGCGCTCCGAGCTTTATCAGCAGGCGCTGGCCATGGCCATTGAGGCCGCCAGGGCCAAGGCCGAAAAGATGGCGCAGGCCAGCGGGATGACGCTTACGGGGCTTGACAGCCTGACCGAAAATGGGGGCTATGCGGAGGCTTACGCGGTCAATTCCACCGCGGACATGGCCAAGGCCAGCGCCGGAAGCGCGGGCACGGGCATCCGTGCGGGCGGCGTGAGCGTGACCGCGAGCGTGACGGCGGTGTACGAGGCACGGAAGTAAGCGCAAAGGAGCATGCAAATGAAAAGGATGGCTGTGATATTCGCCCTTGGCATGCTGCTGTGCGCTACAGCCCATGCGGAGAAGGCGAGATTCGCAGAATATCTCAGGACAAAGTAATCTGACCACCGGCAAAGGGCTGCTGCGGATGGAAATGCCATCGGCAGCAGCCCTTTTGGTGTTGCTTCCGGTTCCGGGCGCATACCCTTATGCCGGAGCGCCCAGCCGCCGCACAAGGCCGCCGACGGCGGAGAGCTTTTCCTCAATGCGGCAGTAGCCGCGGTCGATGTGGCCGCCCTCGTCGTCCACCAGCGTTTCGCCCTCCGCGCACAGCCCGGCGAGGATCAGCGCCGCGCCCGCGCGCAGGTCGGTGGCGCGCACGGGCGCACCGGTCAGGTACGGCGTGCCTTCCACGACGGCGACGCGGTTTTCCACGCGGATGTGCGCGCCCAAACGGGCCAGCTCCGCGGCGTGCATGAACCGGTTTTCGAAGATCGTCTCCAGAAATACGCTCGTGCCCGGCGTCTTGCAGGCGACCGCCATCATCGGCGCCTGCAGGTCTGTCGGGAAGCCGGGATAAACCATCGTGCGGATTTCAAAGGGCTGTTTGGCGCGGCCGAAGACCATCAGCCCGCCCGGGGTATCCTGGATATGTACGCCCGCTTCGCTGAGCTTGAAAAGCAGGGAGCGCAGGTGATCGGCGCGCGCACCGCGCAGCAGCAGCTCGCCGCCGGTGATCGCGCAGGCGCAGGCCATGGTGCCCGCCTCCACGCGGTCGGCGATGGGCAGCCAGCTTGTGCCGTGCAGCGAGGGCACGCCCTCTATGGTGATGGTCGAGGTGCCCGCACCGGAAATGCGCGCGCCCATGGAGGATAGAAATGCCGCCAAGTCGACGATCTCCGGCTCCTTGGCCGCGTTCTCGATGCGGGTGACGCCCTCGGCGAGCGTCGCGGCCATCAGCAGGTTTTCCGTCGCGCCGACGGACGGCATGTCGAGGTAGATCACCGCGCCGCGCAGGCGGCCGGACAGTGTCACGCCGCCGTGGTCGAAGGTCACCTTCGCGCCGAGCGCGCTCATGCCCTTGAGGTGCTGGTCGATCGGGCGCTGGCCGATGGCGCAGCCGCCGGGCAGAGGAATGCGCGCTTCGCCCAGCCGCGCCAGCAGTGGCCCCAAAACGAGCACCGATGCGCGCATCTTTCGCACGTCTTCTTCATCTTCCGGATTTTTGAAGGCATCGGCGGTGATGATCAGCGCCCCCGGCTCATGCTTCACGCGGCAGCCGCATGCCTCGAGCAAGGAGGACAGCGTGGCAACGTCAGTCAGATCCGGCGGGTTTTCGATGCGCACATCCTCACGGGTGAGCAGCGCGCCGCACATGATCGGCAGCACAGCATTCTTGGACGTGCTGACCTGTATCTCTCCCCGCAGGGGCGGGCTTTCGCGTACCGCATAGTGCGCCATGAGAATCCCTCCGATTTTTCGGCTTTGCGGCGGCGGACCCGCCTGATGGCAGAGTATGCCGTGGCGGGGCGATGTGTCCGTGATGCCGCAAGAGGATTTTCTCCCGGATCGCTTTGGCTCATGCCGGGGGCAAAAAGCAGGCGGCGGCGGCTTTTTTATTTTATGCTGGAAGCCGGCGCACGGCCACATCGGCAAAAACAAAAGCACCGCAAACAGAGAATCCCAGCGGGAGAAATCTTCCGGCGGCATGGCGGCATGAAGGGATTTCCTTCCATGACCGCAAAAATCAAACCAAACCGGCGAAAAAACGGAAAAATCCAAAGCACTTCTGCCTCCGCATGCTTTTTCATTTGCATTTCGGGGATAAATGGTGTATTGTAGTAGAGCATGAAAATCAAAGGAGAACGAGCGATGAGCGAGACGCTACACGTACCCGAAATTTACGGAAGCTATGTCTTTGGCGATAAGGAAATGCGGGAACGGCTGCCCAGGGCTGCCTACAAAAGCCTGCGGCGCAGCATGGTCACTGGCGAGGAGCTTGATCCCGTGGTTGCCGATGCGACGGCATGCGCCATGAAGGAATGGGCGATCGAGCAGGGCGCGACCCACTATACGCACTGGTTTCAGCCGCTGACCGGCACCACCGCGGAGAAGCATGACTCCTTTATCAATCCGCTTTCCGACGGCACGGTGATCATGGAGCTGCGCGGAAAGGAGCTGATCAAGGGAGAGCCGGACGCATCCTCCTTTCCCTCGGGCGGCATCCGCGCGACGTTTGAGGCCAGGGGATACACCGTCTGGGATATCACCAGCCCGGCCTTCATATACGACAATGGCAACACCAAAACGCTGTGCATTCCGACGGCGTTTTGCTCCTATACCGGCGAGGCGCTTGACAAGAAGACCCCGCTGCTCCGCTCCATGGAGGCCATCAGCAAGCAGGCCGTGCGCATCTGCCGCCTGTTCGGGGACAATCAGACACAGCGCGTCATCTCCTCCGTCGGCCCGGAGCAGGAATATTTCATTGTCGACCGTGAAACCTATTTAAAGCGCAAAGATCTCATCTTCACCGGCCGCACGCTGTTTGGCGCGATGCCGCCTAAGGGCCAGGAGATGGAGGATCATTACTTTGGTGCGATCAAGGAGCGCGTGAGCAACTACATGAAGGATCTGGATGTCGAGCTGTGGAAGCTGGGCATCCCGGCCAAAACGGAGCATAACGAGGTTGCCCCGGCCCAGCATGAGCTTGCGCCGATCTACAATACCACCAACGTCGCCACGGATGAAAACATGCTCGTGATGAACGTCATGAAGAAGGTTGCCCTGCGTCACGGCCTTGTATGCCTGCTGCATGAAAAACCGTTTGCGGGCGTCAATGGCAGCGGCAAGCACAACAACTGGTCGCTGGGCACGGATGCCGGGCGCAATCTGCTCGATCCGGGCAAGGAGCCGCAGCATAATATCCTGTTTTTGCTGATGCTTGCCGCGGTGATGAAGGCTGTCGACGAGCATGCGGGCCTTTTGCGCATGAGCGCCTCCAACCCGGGCAATGATCATCGCCTTGGCGCGAACGAGGCGCCGCCCGCCGTGATCTCGATGTTCCTGGGCGAGCAGCTCACCACGGTCGTGGAGCACATCATCGCGGGCAACGATGAGAGCGTGCCGTCCGTCTCCAATATGAAGGTGGGCGTGTCCACGCTGCCCGCGATCCACAAGGATGCCACCGATCGCAACCGAACCTCGCCGTTCGCCTTTACGGGCAATAAGTTTGAATTCCGCATGGTGCCCTCCTCCGGCTGTATCGCCGACGCCAATACGGTGCTCAATACCATCGCGGCCGATGCACTGTGCCGGTTCGCGGATGAGCTGGAGGGCGCGCAGGACTTTGACACGGCGGTTCGCGCGCTCATTCGCCGGGAGATGACGGCACATCAGCGCATCATCTTCAACGGCAATGGCTATACCGATGAATGGCTTGCGGAGGCGGCGCGCCGCGGCCTGCCGAATATCAAAAGCATGGTGGATGCGATTCCCGAATTGACCAAGCGCGAGTCCATCGAGCTGTTCGAGCGCCATGGCGTATACACGGCCAAGGAGCTGATCGCCCGGGCGGACGTCTCCTATGAGCTCTACGCCAAGAGCATCAACATCGAGGCGCTGACGATGATCGACATGGCCGGCAAGGACATCATCCCGGCCGTCGTGCGCTATACGACCGATCTGGCGACGTCCGTAGCCGCCGTGGAAACCGCGGGTGTGGATGCCTCGGTGCAAAAGGAGCTTTTGACGCGGGTGACCGTGCTGCTGCGCCAGACGAGCAATGCCCTGGCGGAGCTCAAGCTCAGGCAGGCCAAGGCGGCGGTGCTCACGGGCGAGGCGCAGGCGCGCGCCTATCACGACGATGTTTTCCCGGCGATGGAGGTGCTGCGCGCGCCGGTGGATCACCTGGAGATGATCTGCGACGGCACGCTCTGGCCGATGCCCACATATGGGGAGCTGCTGTTCAACGTGTGATTGAGCGCAGGGGTATCTGTCCCGACACGAGAGAAGAGAACGGAGCATGGGGATGAAGAGGGGAACGCGGCTGCTGCCTTGGCTTTTGCTGGCAGCGGCGTATCTGGTAACGGTAGGCTGGTTTGCGCTGAACGGCGCGCACAATCTGGATGCCGACATGTCCAGCGAGATGATCCTGGCACAGCTGCAAAATCAGGAGGGAACGCTGCTCACCCGCAACTGGTATTACTCAAGCGAGCTGCGGGTGGTCAGCCCGGTGCCGCTGTATCAGCTGGGGCTTCTGCTCTTTCCGCAGAATTGGCATGCGGCGCGCACGTTTGGCACGGCGCTGATGCTGGCGGGGATCATCGCAGCGTTTTTGTACTTTGCGCGCCGGGTGAAAATGGGCGAGATGGGCGTGTACATGGCCGCCATCCTGGCGATGCCGTTTTCAAGCGTATACGCCTATGTCGGCTTCTTCAACGGCGGCTACTCGGTGTATTTGATGCTCGTGTTTGTGCTGCTGGGCCTGATTCTGGGCATGGATCGGGCGCGGCACAAGGCGGGATGCCTTCTGGTCATCGCCCTGCTGAGCCTGTGGGGCGGCGCCGGCGGCGTGCGGATGATGCTGTTCCTCGCGGTGCCGCTGGCGGCGGCCTACGCGGTGGAGGTGTTTGACGCGCTCAGGCGGCATGAACGCATCGCGCAGGCGATGGAGCCGGCGCTTTTCTGGCCGCTGTTGGGTGCGGCCGTTGCCGCCGTGATGACCGCTGCGGGCTATGTGATCAACGAAAAGGTGCTCAGCAGGCTGTTTGACTACATGCGCTATGATCAGATGGGGCTTTCCATGCCCGAATCGGGCATGTTCTTCGCGCAGCTGACGGGCATTGCGGAATTCTTCGGCTGCCGCGAAACGACGCAGATGTTCTCCGCGCGGGGCATCGCCAGCCTGCTGGCGCTGTGCATGATGGGCGTGAGCCTGCTCGTGCTGGCCGAGCTGCTGCTTCGCCGCCGGGAGGGCAGGCTGTCCCCTTGCCACAGCGTGCTGCTGCTCTTCACGGTTTTTTCTGTCCTGCTGGGCGTCGTGATCAACGCGCTGACGGAGAATTATTTCGCGCGTTACTTCCTGCCCGGCCTGCTGATGCTGGTCGTGATGATTTTGGTGGCCTGGCAGAACACGCAGTGCCGCTCCGCGCTTCTGCGGCGCGCCGTTCCGCTGGTGCTGTGCGCTGTGTTTGCGCTCGAGTCGGCTATCTATCTGCGCCAGGAGCAGAGCAGCGGGACGGCGGCCTACGAGGAGGCGGCCGAGTGGCTGGTTCAGAACGGGTTTACGCAGGGATATGCGACCTTCTGGAATGCGGCGACGCTGACGGAGGCCAGCAGCGGAGCGATTGAGGTCTACACCATGACGGACTCCTATTGGGAGGACGATTGGAAGAAGCTGGAGCTCAACAGATTTTTGCAGAAGAAATCGCACTTCAGCAGCGTGTCGGACCGCAGGCAGAGAAGAGGAACGCAGGGCAGCGCGCAGCTGGATACCTCCCGGGTGATGGACGGGAAATTCTTCGTGCTGCTCTCCGGCCGGGAATCCGCGCAGAAGGATGTGCCCTACGCCAATGAAGCGCATCTGGTGTACACCTGCGCGGCGGGCAACATCTATGCATATGAGAGCGTGGATGCGCTGTATGATACGATAGAGGAAACGCCGTGAGGATTTGGCGGTGAGCGCACGCGCGCAAAGCGCGGATGATTGGAGGCAGCATTATGTGCGGAATTGTGGGTTATGTCGGCACGCGTCAGGCGGCGCCGATTCTGCTGGACGGCTTGTCCAGGCTTGAATACAGGGGATATGACTCGGCGGGCATCGCCGTGCGCGATGAGGAAAACGAGCACGTCGAGGTGGTCAAGGCCAAGGGGCGGCTCAAAAACCTGATGGAGATGACCGATTCCGGCCACGCGGTGCGCGGCACATGCGGCGTCGGCCACACGCGGTGGGCGACGCACGGCGAGCCCAGCACCATCAACGCGCATCCCCATTATTCAAGGGAAAAGCGCGTGGTCGTCGTGCACAACGGCATTATCGAGAATTATCAGGATATCAAGGATATGCTCGTGCGCAAGGGCTATGCCTTCAGGACGCAGACGGATACCGAGGCCGCCGCACTGCTGCTGGACAGCTATTACACCGAGGCCGGCAAAAAGGGGCTGGGCCCGCGGGAGCGCGCGCTTGACGCGATCCGCAACATGATGATCCGCGTTCGCGGCAGCTATGCGCTGGGCATCCTCTTTGGCGATCAGCCGGGCGTGATGTATGCCACGCGCAAGGACAGCCCGCTGATCATCGGGCGCTGCGACGGGGAGATGCGCGGGCATATGATCGCCTCCGATGTGCCCGCCGTGCTGAGCTATACGCGCAATGTCGTATACATCGACAATCTGGAGATCGCCTGTCTCACGCAGGAGGAGATGCGCGTTTACAATATCGACTGCGAACAGATTGACAAGGCGTTTGTGGAGATCAAGTGGGACGCGGCCTCCGCGGAAAAGGACGGCTACGAGCACTTCATGATCAAGGAGATCCACGAGCAGCCGCGCGCCGTGCGGGATACGCTTTCCCCGCGCATCAAGGAGCGGGAGGACGGGCAAAAGTGCCTCGATCTGAGCGAGCTTGAGCTTCCGGACGAGGAGCTGGCCGGCGTCTCCCGCGTCTATCTCATCGGCTGCGGCTCGGCCTATCATGTGGGCACCGCCGCGCGCACGGTGATCGAACGCCTGGCGCATATCCCCTGCGAGGTCGATCTGGCCAGCGAATTCCGCTATCGCGACCCGATTCTGGAGCCGCGCGGCCTGGTGATCATCATCAGCCAAAGCGGCGAGACGGCGGACAGCCTGGCGGCGCTGCGCCTGTGCAGGGAGCGCGGCATGCGCACGCTGGCGATTGTCAACGTCGTGGGCTCTTCCATCGCGCGCGAGGCCGACGCGGTGATGTATACCTGGGCGGGCCCGGAGATTTCCGTGGCGACCACCAAGGCGTATTCCACGCAGCTGGCCGCGATCTATCTGATCGCCACCAAGCTGGCCGCCGTGCGCGGCCAGATTTCCCCGGAGCGCGAGCAGCAGCTGATTGAGGATATGCTCGCCCTGCCGGATAAGATCGAGCGCGTGCTCTCGGATAAGGAGCGCGTGCAGTGGTATGCCAACAAGATGGCCGCCTGCAAGGATGTATTCTTCATCGGCCGCGGGCTCGATCACGCCATCAGCCTGGAGGGAAGCCTCAAGCTCAAGGAGATCAGCTACATTCATTCGGAGGCATACGCCGCGGGCGAGCTGAAGCACGGTACCATCAGCCTGATCGAGGACGGCGTGCTGGTCGTCGGCGTGGCGACGCAGCCCGACCTGTTTGAGAAGGTCGTCTCCAACATGGTGGAGGTGCGCAGCCGCGGCGCGTATCTCTTCGGCCTCACGACGTATGGTCAATACGCGATTGAGGATACGGTGAACTTTACCGTCTATGTGCCGCGCACTGAGCCGCTGTTTGCGACATCGCTGGCGGTGGTACCGCTGCAGCTGCTGGCCTATTACATCAGCTGCGCGAAGGGCCTGGATGTCGATAAGCCCAGAAACCTGGCCAAGAGCGTAACGGTGGAGTAAAGGAAAATGCCCCTCTGCCGCGGGAGCGGCCTGCGGAAGCGGGGCGAGGAGGACGCAAATCATGCGGGAGAAACACGCAAAATACACTGCGCGGGAAGTTTTGACGGTGCTGGTGCTCTTTTTAGCCGCCCTGCTCTTGGGCCTTGGCATTCTTGATGACAGCCATGTCTGGGGAGACGACTTCGCGGGATACATTCTGGAGGGCAAGGCGATTGCCGAGGGCACGGTGCAAAAGCAGACGGAGCTCAACGCGCTGCTGCATCCCTCCCCGCGGGTGTATGGCGACGTGACGGCCGAGGGGCCGCTCGTATACGTCTGGGGCGTGCCGATGATCCTGTCCCTTGTCTATAGGCTGGCGGGCTACGATCAGCCGATGGGGCAGGCGATCATCTTTTACAAGCTTCCCGGCGCGGTGTTCTTCGCCGTGTTCATCGCGGTGCTGTATCTGTTTTACAGGCGGCGGTTCTCCTATGCGGTCTCCCTGTTTTTGACGGCGCTGATGTGCCTGCATCCTCAGCTGATCGGCGAGACGAACTATGTGGGCACGGACATCCCCTGCCTGGCGGTCAGCACGCTTTCTCTGCTGCTCATCGACGTGTTTTTGAGCGAACAGCGGCCGCGCGGGAAAGCGCTCACGGGTGCCGCGCTGGGCGCGGCGCTGTGGTTTACCTGCGAGGTGAGGCTCAACGGCATGACGGTGGTGCTCGCCGTGCTGCTGGCGCATGCGCTGTGGCTGCTGAAGGAGCGGCCCCGCGGGAAGGACCTGGCGGTGCATGCCCTGCCGTGGCTTGTGTTTGCGGTGCTCTACGGCGTCACGAGAATATACCTCCCGGCGGCGACCTCCAATACCTCCCATATCGCCAGAGGGGCGACCTCCTGGGTCTTCTATAATCTTTCGTACTATGACGGCCTGATCCGAAAATGGGTGATGGCGATGCTGCCGGAATGGCTGCCGCTGCGCGAATATGCGCATATCGCGCTGTACGCGGCGATCATCGCAGGCATCCTCACGCAGGACATACGCCGCCATCTGCATATGATCGTGCTGCTTGTGGGCACGTATGGGGTGCTGTACCTGCTGCCGTATGTGCAGGATCTGCGTTACATGTTCAATATCCTGCCGATCATGCTGATGTTTGCGGCGTATGGCGTGCGGTTTGCCGCGGGAAAGATCGCGGCGCGTATCGGCGGCGCGGGAATACGCAGGGGCTGCTTTGCCGCGTGCTGCGTGCTGATGGCGCTGACGGCGGGGAGCATGCTGCGGCGCACGATCGTCTGGGAGCAGCAGGAGCGCGCCGGCCGGGATCAGCGCTACGAGGCATATTCCCCGGAGATGACGGACATGTTCGCCTACGTCCTTGAGCATGTCGATGAGGACGATGTGATTGCATTTTTTAAGCCGAGGCTGCTCTACCTGAGCACGGGACGCGTCGGCATCGTCCCCGGCGTCAACGGCAACCTGTTTAAGCATGCGGATTACATCCTGCTGCGCAAGGAACCGGAGGAGATCCGGTGGACCATGTGGCAGGAGCTTTGGGACGAAACGACGCTTGAATACGAGAACGACGGATTCGAGCTGTACAGCCTGTCGGAGACATATAAAAACGCGGAATGGTAAATGATGGATGCATGCAGACTGGTGATTCCGGATATTTCGCTGGCCGGGGAGATTGCGCGCTGCCGTTTATCGACGCGGGGGACGACGGCATGGGCTCGCTGCGGCGGTATGGGAATCCCGCGGACTGGCTTGCGTTTCATGCGCTGCTGGCGAAGAAAGAGACTGTGCCCGAGGGCAAGGCGCTCTCCACGCAGTTTGTGTGCCAGCGTGAACGCGACGGGCGGATCGTGTTCAGGTCCGCCACGAGCTGAACGACTGTCTGCGCCTGTATGCGGGCCATAGCGGATACTCCGTGTGCCCGGGTGAACGGCGCAGGGGATACGCCGCGTTTATGCTGAGGGAGGTGCTGCCCTATTGCAGGACGCTGGGGCCTGAGCGCGTGCTGGTCATCTGCGCAAAGAGCGGCGAGGGGAGCCGGCGGACGATCCTCAGCAACGGGGCGTGTATGAGTCGGCCGTGCACGAGCCGAAGGAGGACATCGATTTGGAGCGCTATTGGATTGCGCTGTGAGGGGAGGATGAAGCATGATTCCCGAATACACGGTGATGAGGGTGGACAGGCCCGACTGGACGGTCATCCCGGCTGTGAGGCTTGAGCACATGCCGTGGCTTGCGCCGTGCGCGGTTAGCGCGCAGGCGCAGGTCTGTCGCGATGCCGAAAGGCTTTATATCCGCATGGAGGCGAAGGAGAGGCCCGTTCGCGCGGAGCTGACCGGCCTGCTCGATCAGGTCTGTGAGGACAGCTGCCTGGAATTCTTCTTCGCGCCGCTGGCGGACGATGCGCGCTATTTCAACTTCGAGTGGAACCCGAAGGGCACGCTGTTTCTTGGCTTCGGCGCGGAGCGCGGCAGGCGTGTGCGACAGATCGTTTCGGATACACGGGCGCTGTTTATGCCAAAGCCGTTTGAGACGGCGGAGGGATGGGG
This sequence comes from Clostridia bacterium, assembly GCA_030535375.1. Taxonomy (GTDB): domain Bacteria; phylum Bacillota; class Clostridia; order Christensenellales; family Aristaeellaceae; genus Ventricola. The sequence goes on from JAUNJB010000057.1 coordinate 15,535, forward strand.
AATCGAATTCTGCGTGCCCGCGTCGTTTATCCGGCTGTATATGCCGGCATTCGGTTTTGCCGGCGAGGCGGCGGGCAATTTTTACAAATGCGGCGAAAAGACGCAGACGCCGCACTACCTGGCCTGGGCGAAGCTCACCAGCGATACGCCGGATTACCACAGACGGCAGGACTTTGGCAGGCTGATCTTTGAGCCGGTGGAGGAAGACGCATGAATACCGACAGACTGAGACAGAACATTATAGATGTGGTGCAGGAGGGGCAGATTAAGCTCGGCTACCGGAAGGAAACGATCCGGCTGTACTATCCGCTTGCGTCGCTGTGTACGTTTATGGGTGAGACGATGGATGAAAACCGAATGCAGCGGGAGCTTGAGGCGTTCGCCGCGGCACAGAGGGATACGCTCGGCGCACTGGAGATCACCCACAAGGGGGAGCGCTTCTGCATCGCCGTGCCGCCGGAGGGCGCGGCCTATGTCCATGGAATCACCGATAAGAGCGGGTTTCTCACCGGATTTATCCGCACCATCGAGCGGCACGGCGCGACAATGGAAGAGCTGCTCGACCAGTTCCGCCGCTGCTCCGATCGCGTGCATGTCGAGGAGCTGCACAACGGGGAATTCGATTATCTGGTATACTTCGAGGATGGCGTGCCGGATGATTTCCGCTACTGTATTGCGGTGGAGCCCTGCCATTTGACCTATCATCGGTTTACCCGCGAGGATTACGAGGCATTTGGGTTTTGAACGGCATATTGCCGGGAACACATAAAAAAACAAAGGAGAGAATGCTATGCTGACCACCCATGTGTCCCTCTGGGACAAGTACGACTACCTGGACGAGAAATTTAAGAAGGTGTTCGCCTTTCTGCGCGGCAACGATCTGTCCGCGCTTGAGGAGGGCACGATCGAGATCGAGGGCAAGGACATTTACGCCAGCGTGCAGCGCTATACGACGGGCACGCCCGATGTCTGCCGCTTTGAGAGCCACGAGCGCTACTTTGACGTGCAGGTCGTCGTCTCCGGCGAGGAGGCGTTTGGCTATGCGCCGCGTGAAGGGCTGACGGTAACGGTGCCCTACCAGTCCGACAACGATGTCGCGTTCTACGCGGAGCCGGAAAAGAGCGGCGTGGTCACGCTGCGCCCGGGCGATTTCATCATTGTCGCGCCGGAGGACGCGCACGCGCCGCGCCGCATGACAAGCGCCGGTCCCTGCGAGGTTCACAAGATCGTGGTCAAGGTTCGCGTGTAAGCATCCGCCGAACGACTGACCGCAGAGCAAATTGTTAGCACTCATTTTAAATGAGTGCTAATTTTCTCTTGACATTGCCGTGAATCGGCGCTACAATACGCTTACGCATTGAAATATATGGCTTTTTCCATAGAAGGAGGGCATTTTAAGATGGAACCGATTCAGGGCAATGTATCGATTGACGCGCAAAATATCATGCCGATCATCAAGAAGTGGCTGTACTCGGATAAGGATATCTTTATCCGTGAGGTCGTTTCCAACGGCTGCGACGCGATTACCAAGCTGCGTCTGGTGGATTATAAGCTGGCGGAGGGCTGCTCCGTGCGCGTGGAGGTGGACAAGGCGGCTAAGGAGCTGCGCTTCATCGACGACGGCGTGGGCATGACCGAGGAGGAGGTCAAGACCAACATCAACCAGGTCGCCTTCTCCGGTGCGAAGTCCTTCCTGGAGGAGTATGCCAAGGAGGATGACAAGGAGAACTCCGGCATCATCGGTCACTTTGGCTTGGGCTTCTATTCCGTGTTCATGGTTGCGGACAAGGTGACCATCGACACGCTGTCCTTCCGCGAGGGCGCCGTGCCCGTGCGCTGGGAGAGCGAGGACGGCATGGCCTTTACCATGAGTGAGGGCGCGCGGGAGACGCGCGGCACGACCATCACGCTGCACATCTGCGAGGCGGAGGAGGAGTTCCTCGATATTTGGCGCGTGCGCGAGGTGCTGGAGCGCTACTGCGCGTTCATGGCGGTGCCGGTCTACCTGACGGAGATCAAGGAAGAGGAAGTCAAGGTCAGCGGTGAGGGCGATGAAGCTGAAACTGCCGGTGAGGCTGCCAAGGAGCCGGAGGAAAAGGAAGAGGAGAAGCCGATCAACGACACGCAGCCCCTCTATATGAAGGCTCCGCAGGACTGCACGGATGAGGATTACAAGCAGTTCTACCGCAAGGTGTTCCGCGAGTACGAGGACCCGCTGTTCTGGATTCACCTGAATGTGGATTATCCCTTCAAGCTCAAGGGCATTCTCTACTTCCCGAAGATTAAGGAGCAGTTTGGCGGCATTGAGGGGCAGATCAAGCTCTACTCCGGTCAGGTGTTTGTCGCGGACAACATCAAGGAGGTCATTCCGGAGTTCCTGATGCTGCTCAAGGGCGTCATTGACTGCGCGGATTTCCCGCTCAACGTCTCCCGTTCCTTCCTCCAGAACGATGGCTATGTACGCCGCATATCCACCCATATCACCAAGAAGGTGGCGGACAAGCTCACGGGCATGTTCAAGACAGAGCGCGAGAGCTACGAGAAATTCTGGCCGGACATTCATCCGTTCATCAAGTATGGCGTGATGCGCGACGAGAAATTTGCCGAGCGCATGAAGGACTGCCTGCTCTACAAGACGACGGACGGAAAGTTCCTCACCCTTGGCGAATACAAGGAGCGCAACGGCGAGAAGCTGCCGGACAAGATGGTTTACACCTCCGATGCGGCGCGTCAGGATGCGGCGATTCGCCTGTTTACCGAGCGCGGTATCGACGTGACGGTGCTGGATCAGGCGATCGATGTGAACTTCGTCTCCTATATGGAGTACAGCGGCGATCCGGAGAGCAAATTCAAGTTCTGCCGCGTGGATGCGGAGCTTGACAGCCTCACTAGCGGGGACGAAGCGCCCGCGCTCGATGCCGAAAAGCTGACCGCGCTCGTGCGCGAGGCCGCCGGCAAGGACGATCTGACCGTTGAGGTGAAGCCGCTGGCCAACGAGAAGGTGCCGCTGATGCTCATTGAGGATGAGCAGACCCGCCGCTTCAACGATATGGGCCGCATCTACGGCCGCAGCGAATTCACGATGCCCGCGAAGTATTCCGTGGTGCTCAACAGCCGCAGCGCCACCGTGCAAAAGCTCGCAGAGCGTGAGAAGGATGAGCGCAGCGTGCTGTTGGCCCATCAGCTGTACGACCTGGCCGAGCTCTCCCGGCAGCCGCTGGAGGCCGAGCAGATGACCGAGTTCATCCGCCGCTCGATGGAAATCGTCGATCTCGCCGCGCAGATGTGATGGATTGAGGAGATCAGCGCGGAGGAAATCTTCGCTCTTGACAGCGCACGGTGACTTGCCTTATAATAAATGGGTCTTCCATGAGGAAGACCCATTTTCTGGAGAGTTGTCCGAGTGGTCGAAGGTGCAGCACTCGAAATGCTGTGAGGGTAAAACCTCCTAGGGTTCGAATCCCTAACTCTCCGCCATAGTAAGTACCAGCTTTTGATACAAAGGCTGGTACTTTTCTTTTACCCCATTCTGGGCAAAAAGCACCTACGGCATAGGCTAATGCCAATCATTTTTTCAAATTGTTTTTTCGGCAAGGATGCCGTAACCCAGCATAAACCGGTGCAGAGAGCATTTCGCTTTCTGCGCCGGTTCTTTTTACCCCCTTGCCAGCTTCTTTCCATTGACGGGAATTTCACGAATTTTTATCAACGTTGCTTATTATGGGAATCACTTACCTCTGTTTATGGATGCCTGAGCCCTTATATTTACTGGATTTTTCGCGGCTTCTATGGTATAGTAAAGCCATAGAATATGTTGGGGTACGGCTAAAATGGAGGG
>JAUNJB010000058.1 GCA_030535375.1 Clostridia bacterium
CGGATATAAAAGAAGAGTTGAACGGCGCTGTCCCGGTATGGGCGGCGCCGCTTTTGGCGTTGCAATTCGGGGAGGACGGCGGTATAATATAGTTTGATACTTCACAATCATTCGGACGAGACAAAGCGTCCGCGAGGAGGAAAAGCGCGTGGATATCAAGCAGCTTCAAACATTTATCATGCTGTCTCAGACGCTGAACTACCAGAAGGCGGCGGAGAAAATGCAGTATGCGCCCTCTACGCTCTTTAAACATATCCGGCTGCTGGAACAGGAGGTTGGAGCGCCGCTGCTGTGCAAGACGGGGCGGCAGCTTCAGTTCACTGCGCAGGGACAGGCCTTTCTGCCGTATGCATGCCAGATCGTGGAGAACTATCATCAGGCTCTGGAGCGCGTGGGCAGCGTTGGGGATACGGAGAACGCGCTGACCATCGGCGGCTGCGAGATCAATATGTCGTGCAGCCTGCTGGGGATGTTTGAGCAGTTTTCGCAGGCCAATCCGCAGACGCGCATGAGCATGATGACCGTGCACAATGCGGGCGTACCCGCGCTGGTTCGCAACGAGACGATGGACATCGGTTTTTATTACAGTATCGGGGAAAGCGCGGAGCGCGGCCTGTGCACCGTGCCGCTCTATCGGGAGCCGGTCTATCTGATGGCCGCAGGGGAGCATCCGCTGGCGGGGCGCGCGGGCCTGCGCTACGAGGATCTTGCCGGCGTGCCGTTTATCTATCCGCATGATACCTGCTGCTTTGTGAGCGAGCTGCTGCGCCGGTTATCCGGCCGCGGTGTCAGCCTGGGCAGGATCACCTATCTCGGCGGTGTGCAGCTCGTCGTGGAGCATGTGCACAGGGAAGGGGCCGTGACGCTGGCGCCCTGCTCCGCGCTGGTCCGCTATACGAACGGGTATGGCCTTGTGAAGCTCGATATGAACGAGGAACCTCTCCTGACGTGGGAGACTGTGGTCTATAAGAGCTATGAGACGCTGAAGCCCGCCGCCCGCGCGCTGGCCGGATACAGCCGGCAGTATGCGAAAAAGCTGGTCAGAGAGGACGGAGCGGGGCTACTTTTGCTGCCGCAGTGAGCGCGCCGGCGCAACCGGGTTTGTTACATTTCTGTTTTTTGAATGAATCATTTCTTCTTTTCGAGCGCCGGAAATTTCACAATCAGGTACAATAAAGATGGCAGATTTGCCAGAAATTTGCAGAAAGGAAGAAGGAAAAATGAAGAGCAACAAATGGCTTGCGCTTGTGATGAGCGCATGCATGCTGGCGGCGTGCTTTGTGCCCGCTGTGGCGGAGGGGAAAACTGCGATGGTCCCCGGCACGTATGAGGGCTCCTGCCAGGGCGTGAACGGCCTGATCACCGTCGCTGTGACGGTCAGCGAGGACGCGATTGAGAAGGTCGAGGTGACCTCTCAGATGGAAACCCCCGGCATCGGCGCGCCGCTGACCGAGGAAGGATATGAGGGCGATGTCCCGGTTGTGACCATTCCGGCCGCGATCGTGGAGAACCAGACCCTCAATGTCGATGCCGTGACCGGCGCGACCGTTACCAGCGCCGCGATCAAGGTGGCTGCGAAGGCCGCGCTGACCGAGGCCGGCGCGAATGTCGATGAATGGCAGGATGCGGTTGCGAAGGCGGAGCCGGCCAGCATCGAGAAGAACGTGGATGTCGTCGTCCTTGGTGGCGGCGGAGCGGGCCTTGCGGCCGCGATTTCCGCGTCCCAGAACGGTGCTGAGTCCGTGCTGGTCATCGAGAAGTGCGGCGCAGTCGGCGGCGATACGCTGGTTTGCGGCGCGATTTACAACAACCCGGACCCGGAGCTCCAGTCCAAGGTGACGATGAGCGAGGCCACCAAGACAACCATCGAGGCTGCCTTGGCGAAGGAGCCGGTTTCCGACGCGCACAAGGCGCTGCAGGATACCGTGGCCGCCGAGTGGGAGGCGTACAAGGCTTCCGGCCGCACCGATCTGTTCGACTCCGTGGCCTGGTACACGCTACAGACCTATGACGGCGGCGACGACGTGGCCGAGCTGGATCTGGTCAAGGTGCTGACCGAGAACGCCATCGCGGGCTACGACTGGATTCGCAGCCTGGGCATGGAGTTCAACGACACCATCGGCCAGGGCGCCGGTTCCCTGTGGCAGCGCACCCATACCTCCACCATGCAGATGGGCACGGGCTTCATCTCCACCTATGTCAACCAGATTGCAGCGGACGAGAAGATCACCGTCCTGACCTCCACCACCGCGGATTCCATCACGGTGGACGAGAACGGCGTCGTGACCGGCGCGACTGCGCATGACGTAAACGGCAATACCTATACCATCGCCGCGAACAAGGGCGTCGTGCTGGCGACCGGCGGCTTCGCGGCGAATGGCGCGATGATCTCCGAGTACAACACCACCGAGAAGTGGGCGGCCACCGATCTGTCCAAGGTCCGCACCACCAACCGCTACGCCTGCTCTCAGGGCGACGGCATCACGATGGCGCTCGAAGTGGGCGCTGCGCTCTCCCAGATGGAGCAGATTCAGCTCCTGTATCTGGGCAACCTGAAGGACGGCTCCCTGACCAAGTATCCGCCGCGCGTGGTCAACGGCACCGATCAGGAGATCTTCATCAACAAGGAAGGCCAGCGTTTCGTGCGTGAGGACGGCCGCCGCGACGAGATCTGCTTGGCGGCGCTCCAGCAGACGGACGGCATGTTCTACTTCCTTGAGTCTGCCGACGGCGACTATGTGGATGTGGACGAGGCGATTTCCGCCGACGGCTTCTCTCTGCGCTATCTGGAGGAGCAGGGCTATGTGTACATCGCCGATACGCTCGATGAGATGGCCGGGAAGCTGGGCATTGACGCTGAGACGCTGAAGGCGACCGTGGCGGCCTTCAACGAGTCCGTGGAGAGCGGCGAGGATGTGTTCGGCCGCACGCTGTACAGCGTGAAGCTGGAGAACGGCCCGTGGGTCGCGACCCCGCGCATCCCGTGCCTGCATCACACCATGGGCGGTGTGAAGATTGATACCGAGTCGCATGTGCTGAACGCGGACGGCGAGATCATCAAGGGTCTGGTCGCCGCGGGCGAGGTCACGGGCGGCATCCATGGCGGCAACCGTCTGGGCGGCAACGCCGTGGTGGATACGGTCGTGTTCGGCAAGCTGGCCGGCGAGACGATTTCCAAGTAAAATCCATTTGATCAGCCCACGGGAGGGCATGGAGGCCTTGAGGCTTTCATGCCCTTCTTTTTTCGTCTTTTTCTCTGAAGCGGGCATGTTCCGCATGCGTTTTGTGTATATATGGAGCATGAGAACAAGGAGGGGAAAGCGATTGAAGAGGATATTCGGCGCGCTTGTGCTGGCTCTTTTGCTGCTGGCGGCGGGCATGCAGGCGGCATGCGCGGAGCAGACGGACATGCAGGTTTACATCGCGGAGGGCGCGCTTGAGCGGGAGACGGCGCAGCGGCTGCTGGCGCTGCTCGGCCGGGCATATCCGCAGGCGGAGTGGGTGGCGGTATTCCAGGAGGAGACGGGCGAGAGCCTGCGGGAAATGGTGCTTGAGGACCGCGCGCCGCAGCTGGCCATCTGCACGCCGCAGGAGGCTGCCCCCTGGGCAAAGGAGGGGCTGCTTGTGCCGCTTGACGGAAGGATTTCGGATGCGCAGATGATCCAGCGTCAGGTGCTTGACGCCTGCAGGCAGGGGGACAGCGTATTTATGGCGCCGCTGGCGGCGCGGCACAGGCAAATGATCGTCAACCGCCGCATGCTGGAAAAGCGGCGGCTCAGCTACATGATGAACACGATCGAGCATCCGGTGTGGTATCCGACGGAGTTTTACCAGATTCTCGAGGAGTTCATGCTCGCCGACATACCCGCGCTGGAGATATGGCCGGCACAGCCGCAGGACTGCGCCGCGCTGGAGGCGCTGGTGCAGGCGATTTACGGCGGCGCGCTGCTCTCGGAGGATGGAAAGACGTGCGTGGCAAACAACGGCGCGACGCTTGCAGGGCTGTCCTGGCTGCGGGAGATGGTCGCCGGCGGGATGATCACCTACGCCGGGAGCAGGGAGGAGGCGCTTGAGCACTTCCTCGCCGGGGAGACGGCGTTCTTCATCGACTGGACGGATGAGGAGGAACGGCTGCACGCGCGCGAGCTGCGCGACATGGACTGGTTTGTCATGCCGTATCCGACGGCGTCCGGGCTGCCGATTCGATCGTTTGATGTCGCGGGCGTCGCGGCATTCATGGGGACGGATGCCGCGCAGCGCGCGATTGCGCTGCAGGCCATCGCTTTTCTGCATGAGAACGCACAGACGCAGCTGATCCTGGGCGACCGCGCCATCTGGCAGGACGATGCGATCTGGCTGCCGTGCCTGAGCGCGAGCAGCATGGGCACGACGCTGCGCAGCCTGTTCTGCGAGGCGGTGAACAGCGTGATGGAGCAGGGACAGACGCCTGAACAGGCGCTGCGCGTGCTCCAGGCGGCGATGGAGGCGGCCAACTGAGCAAATGTCCGCGACAAATGCGGAAAAATGGCCGTTATGCTGAGGTTTCTTAGAAAAAACGGAAAATTTCTCTTGCCAAATGCGTGCGGTAGATGATATAATAGACCCCGTATGAAACGGGCGTTCCGCTGCCTGCGAAGTCGTGCCAGACATGAACGTCTATGAGGAAAGGAGAAATCGACACATGAGTGAGATCATCCGTGCGATCGAGAGCGAGCAGCTCAAGAAGGACCTCCCCAAGTTCAACGTAGGCGATACCCTGCGTGTGATGGTGAAGGTCGTCGAGGGCGAGCGCGAGCGTCTTCAGGCGTTCGAGGGCATCTGCATCGCTAAGCGCAACGGCAGCATCCGTGAGACCTTCACCCTCCGCCGTGTTTCCTACGGCATCGGCGTGGAGCGTACTTTCCCGCTGCATTCCCCGCGTCTTGATAAGATTACGGTGCTCCGCCGCGGCAAGGTCCGTCGCGCGAAGCTGTACTACCTGCGTAATCTGTCCGGCAAAGCCGCCAAGATTAAGGAGAGGTAATTGTGCTTTCACCGGCCGCCGGATTTCCGGCGGTCTTTTTTAACTTAGGTCATATTTTCTGCCGCGCTGCGGCAGGAGAAACGAAACGATTGAGGGCGAATATGAACGACGATATGATCCTGCGTGCCGATGAAAAGAAGATCAACTGGTATCCCGGGCACATGGCGCGCGCCAAGCGCCTGCTTTGCGAGCAGCTCTCCCGCGTCGATGTGGTGGTGGAGCTGTGCGACGCGCGCATTCCGCGCGCCAGCCGCAATCCCGACCTGGGCGAGCTGGTCAAAAACAAGCACCGGCTGTTGATTCTCAACAAGGCCGATCTGGCGGAGGAGAGCGAAACCCGCGCGTGGCTGGCATATTTCCGCGCGCAGGGGCTCGACTGCATGAGCTTTGACAGCGCGAAGGGCCGCGCCAAGGACGTGCTTGCCCGCATCGAGCGCGCGGCCAGCGACGAGGTGGCGCGCATGGCGGCGCGCGGCGTCAGGAAGACCGTCCGCGTGATGGTGGTGGGCGTGCCGAACGTGGGCAAGTCGACGTTTACCAACAAGATCAACGGTGCGTCCATCGCGCGCACGGGCGATCGCCCCGGCGTCACCCGCAGCAATCAATGGGTGCGGATCACGCCGTATCTGGAGCTGCTGGATACGCCCGGCCTGCTCTGGCCCAGGCTGGATGACCAGCAGGATGCGCGCGCGCTGGCGTTCGTGGGCACGATCAACGATCAGATCATGGATCAGCAGATGCTGGCGATTCGCCTGATGGAGCTGCTGATGAGGGACAAGCCCCAGGCCGTTACGGCGCGCTTTAAGCTCAGGGATACGCAGGCCACCGGCGTGGCGCTGCTGGAGGAGGCCTGCCGCGGACGCGGCTGGCTGATGCCGGGCGGCGTGTATGACACCGACCGGGGCGCCGCCGTGATCCTTGACGAGTTCCGCGGCGGCAAGCTGGGGCGCATCACGCTGCAAAGGGCGCCGGAGGACAGGGGATGAAGAAGGACTGGAATGCGCGGCTGATCGAGATCAGCCGGACTGACCGCGAGATTTGGCAGACCGGGCGCGTATTTGCGGGCATCGACGAGGCGGGCAGGGGACCGCTGTGCGGCCCGGTAGCGGCGGCATGCGTGGTCATGCCGAGCGATCCGCTTTTGCTCTACGTCGACGACAGCAAAAAGCTCACGGAGAAGAGGCGCGAGGCGCTCTATGATCAGATCATGGAAACGGCGGTGTATGCGCGTGTGGAGCTGGCCCCGCCCGAGGAGATCGACCGGGACAACATCCTGCGCGCGACCAAGCGCGCCATGGCCGATGCGGCGAAGGATGCGCCTTGCGATCTCTTCCTGGTGGACGCGGTCAGCAGCCTGAACGTGCGTGGCGAGGTGCGCGGCATCGTGCACGGGGACGCCCTGTGCTACTCGATCGCGGCTGCGTCCATTTTGGCCAAGGTGACCAGGGATCGCCTCATGCGTGAGCTGGACAGCCTGTATCCGCAGTATGGATTTGCGAAAAACAAGGGATACGGCACGGCGGAACACATCGCCGCGCTCAAGGCGTATGGACCGTGCCCGGTGCACAGGCGCTCGTTCATCGGGCACTTTGTCACGGTATGAGCGCGCAGGAGAGGATCAAGCCGCATGCGGGCGGCGTGCTGGGCGAGGTGCGCGCGGAGCAGTGGCTCACGGAGCGGGGGTATGAAATCCTCGCGCGCAACTTCGTTTCCCCCGGCGCGGAGATCGACCTGATTGCGCAGGGGAGCGGCTGCATCGTGTTTGTAGAGGTGAAGCTGCGGACGGATTCGCGCGGCGGCCGGGGACGCGAGGCGGTGACGCCCGCCAAGCAGCGGCGCATTTGCGGAGGGGCTCTGTACTATCTGATGAAAAATGGCCTGATGAATCGGCAGGCCCGATTTGATGTGATCGAGATTCAGGGGGATCGCGTGACGCATATCGAGAACGCGTTCCCGTATCAGGGCCCGGCGTTTTGACACGCCGGCGGCGAAAAACCGGAGGCTTGGCATGAAAAACAGAGCGAGGAGACGTACTGTGGCGCTGGCGTTGCTGCTGGCGCTTGTGTTGATCATCGGCGCGGCGGCGGTGCTCACGCGCGGTGAGCGGGATTTGCCCATCCAGGAGGGAAACCTGCTCCAAAACGGCGATTTTTCCGCCGTGACGGACGGCATGCCCGACGGATGGAGCACGGGCATGTGGGTCACCAGCGTGGGCGCATCGTATCTGGAGGCGGTGACGCTGGAGGACGGCACCAGTGCCGTGCTCGTGGAGAATGCGGCCGCCAATGACGCGCGCTTTGAGCAGAGCGTCGCGGTGCGGGAAAACGCGACATATCTGCTGACCGCGCGCGTTCGCGCCGAGGGGTGCGATGAAAGCGAGCTTGGGGCGAACGTGTCCTTCCTGGGCATTTACGGTACGAGCCGCGATGTGCACGATACGGACGGCGAATGGGAGACGGTTTCTCTCTATGCGCGCACGGGAAAGGGCCAAAAGGAGGCCACCGTCTGTGTGCGGCTGGGCGGATACGGCTCGGAGACGACGGGCCGCGCCTGGTTTACGGACGTGAGCCTGACGCAGGTGGACAGCGTGCCCGTCGGCGAATCGGTGCTCGATCTGGCGACGCCCGAGCCCCAGCAGGCGGAGACGGCGTCGGCCGGCGCGCAGGGACTGGTCATTCCCGGACTGCTGGCGGTGGGCGCGCTATACCTGGCGGCGTCCGCGGCGATTGCGCTCGTGCTGCTGCGGGTTGCGCGCGGACCGGGCAGCGGCATTCGCTCGAATCGGATGGGGCTGCCCGCGCTTGGCGGGATGCTCGCGCTGGCGCTGCTTGTGCGCCTGGGGCTCGCGGCCGGCATCGAGGGATACGGCGTGGATATGGGCTGCTTCTCCGCCTGGGCGGGCAAGATGGCCTCCGGCGGCCCGGTGAATTTCTACGAAGAGGGGTATTTCTGCGATTATCCGCCCGCCTATATGCTCGTGCTGGGCGCGCTGGGTGCACTGGCCAATCTGCTGGGCATTCCGCTCGGCGGGATGGGCATGCAGATGATGCTCAAGCTCGTGCCCATCGCTTGTGATATGGTGCTGGCCGTGCTCGTCTTCCGCGCAACGGATCGCGTTGCCGGCCGCAGGGGTGCGCTTGGGATGGCGGCGCTGATGGCGTTTAACCCGGCGTTCGTGATCACGGGCTCCTGCTGGGGGCAGATCGACTCCGTATTGGCCGTGCTGCTCGTGCTCATGCTGACGGCGGCGCGCGAGGGAAGATGGCAGGCGGCCATTCCGATCTTTGCGGTGGCCGTGCTGGCCAAGCCGCAGGCGGGCCTGCTCGCGCCGCTTGGCGTGGCCGCGCTGATCAAGGACATCGCGGGCAGGCAGCGCAGGCAGGCGGGCAGGAACATCGGGCTGGGATTGCTCTTTGGCGCAGCGGTGACGGCTGTCATCGTGCTGCCGTTCTCGCTCAGGCAGGATTCCGCGCTTTGGATCGTGGATAAGTACGTCGAGACGCTGAGCAGCTACGACTATGCCACGCTTTCCACGGGCAATCTGATGTTCCTGCTCGGCGGCAACTGGGTGAAGAACGGCGAGGCGGTGATCGCCTCCTTGAGCTACGGCCAATTGGGCATGGCGCTGATGGTTGTCTCCTTCGCGGCGGGAATCGCCGTATATCTGCGCGGGGAGGGGAGGAAGCGCCTCTTCCTTTCCAGCGCGGTGACGATGCAGCTGGTTTTTGTGCTCGGCACCAAAATGCACGAGCGCTATATTCTGCCTGCGCTGGCGCTGCTGCTGCTGGCGTATCTGGAGACGGGCAACGTGCGTCTGCTGATCTCCTGCGTGCTCTCAAGCGCTGCCTCGGCCGTGAACATCGGCGTGGTGCTGGCGTTTGAGTATCTGATCGCGCCCAACCTCTGGGTGGGATATCTGATCGGCACGGCGCAGCTGATGGCCGCGGCGCTGACGGTTTGGGCATCCGTCTGCCTGACGCTGGGGCATTCGCCCATGCGCCTGCCGGCGAAGCGGGATATGCGCGCGGCCGAGGAACGGCCGGAGGATGCGGGGATGCAAACCGCGGCCGAAAAGCGCATGCGCGACGAGCTGCTTCACGCCCAGGATTACCGGCTGCACCTGCGCCGGCGCGATATCGCGATCATGCTTTTGCTGACGGCGGCATACGCCGTCGTGGGATTCTGGAATCTCGGCGCTGTGAGCGCGCCGCAGACGGGCTACGCATCGACCGCGGCGGGCGAGAGCGTGGTGATCGATCTGGGCGATGTGCACGAGGATTTCCACATCTATTACTATGGCGGCATCTCGGACACGCAGTTTTCCTTTGCGGTATCGGACGATGGCGTCAGCTACACGGAGGAGACGGACGCCTTTTTCGATCGCGGCGAGTGCTTCAAGTGGCTGGCCATGCGCACGCCGACGCATGACGACAGCGGCACGGTCACCGGCGCGAGCGGCGGCATGCTGTCCTTCTCCGGGCGTTACCTGCGGGTGACATTCAAGGGCGCGGGCGCGGCGCTTTGGGAGGTCGCGGCGGTGGACGGCGGCGGTCAGGTGATCCTGCCGGAGAGCGCGGAGAGCTTTGGTGCGCTTGAGGGGAGAGGCAGCGATGCACGGCTGCTCATCGATGAGCAGGATACCGTGCCGGACGTGCCCGGCTATCTCAACAGCATGTACTTTGACGAGATCTACCACGCGCGCACCGGCTACGAGCATGCGAATGCGCTGTACACCTATGAGACGACACATCCGCCGCTGGGCAAGGTGTTCATGAGCTGGTGTATCCGGCTGATGGGCATGACGCCGTTTGCCTGGCGCTTTGCCGGCGCGCTATGCGGCGTGCTGATGATTCCGGCGATCTACCTGCTGGCGATGCAGCTGTTTTCGCGCACGCGCTATGCGGCGCTTTGCGCCTTCCTGCTGGCGGCGGACTGCATGCACTTTACGCAGACGCGCATCGCGACGATCGACTCCTTCCCCGTGCTGTTCATGATGGTGATGTTCCTGTTCATGGCGCGGTGGATGAAGATGAGCTTCTATCACCAGCGGCTGAGGGATACGTTTGTGCCGCTGGCGCTGTCCGGCGCGTTCATGGGGCTGGCGATTGCCAGCAAATGGATCGGCTGCTACGGCGCGGTGGGACTGGCGCTGCTGTTCTTTTCCCGGTTTTTTGTGCTGTGGCGCCAGAGCGTCTATGCCGCAAAGCACAGGGAGGAGGACCCGGCGTTCGCCCGGGCTGCCGATCTGTTTGCCCGGAGGGGCGCGCAGACGATCGCGGCCTGCGTGGTGTTCTTTGTGGTCGTGCCGGTGGTCATCTATGTGCTCAGCTACATCCCGTATCTGCGCGCGTATGGCGAGATCAAGTGGAACCTGCGCACGTTTGAGCGCATCTGGGACGCGCAGGTGCTGATGTTTGAGTACCACAAGAATCTGGTGGCGACGCATTATTTCGCCTCGCCCTGGTATGAGTGGCCATTGATCATCAAGCCCATGTGGTATTATGCGGCGGACTACAAGGGCGCGGGCATGGCGTCCTCGATTCTGGCGTTCGGCAATCCTGCCCTCTGGTGGACGGGACTGGCGGGTATCCTGTTCGTGCTCGGCTACAGCGCCTATCGCAATGCGCTGCCCGCGATGCGCGTACTTCCGGGACGGGATGATCCGTATGACCGCGCGATGCCGGTGATCGCCGTGGGCTTCCTGTCGGCGTATCTGCCATGGGTGCTGGTGACGCGGCTGACGTTCATTTACCATTACTTTGCGAGTGTGCCGTTTATCATCCTGGCGACGGCGCAGGCGCTGCGCTATGTCGAGCGCAGGCGGCCGAGGCTGGCCGGCGTGCTGATGACCGCGCTCTGCGCGGCCGCTCTGGTGCTGTTTATCGCGTTCTATCCGCTGGCCTCCGGGCTTGAGGTGCCGCGCGCGTGGTGCGACGCCGTGAGCTGGTTTAAAAACTGGATGTGGTATTGACTGCATCGGAGGAGGAAAACATGAAGATGTACAAGAGATGGGCGTGTCTTCTGCTCGGGCTCGTGCTGCTGCTATGCGCCCTGCCCACGCTGGCACAGACGGATGCGGCGGCCCTGGCAGGCGTCGGGGCGGCGGAGGCGGATCAGGAAGAGGAATCCCAATTTCCTTTCCTTGCGCAGACGGGCAAGTCGGCCGTCAATGTCCGCGAAGAGGCGACGACCAAGGGAAAGCGGGTCCGCCAGTTGGAACGCGGGGCGCAGGTGACGGTATGTGCCGCAGAACTGAGCGACGCGGGCGAGGTCTGGTATCAGGTCGAGCTGGAGGACGGCACCGCAGGCTATATCCGCAGCGATCTGCTTTCCGCCGTCGATGAAACGCAGGCCGCGCCTTCGCAGATCAAGGAGGCGGCCTACGGCGGCAATAACCCAAGCAAGGGCCAAAGTGAGACGGCCTCCTCCGTCAAGGAGAGCAGCTCCACGGAATATATCGGCAACAGGAATACGAAGAAATTCCACCGGACATCCTGCCACACGCTGCCCGCGGAGAAAAACCGCGTGTATTTCTCCAGCAGGGACAAGGCGACATCCAGCGGCTATGTGCCGTGCAAGAATTGCAATCCGTGAGGCACACCGCTGTCGGAACGCCGCAGATTTTGGTAAAAATGGGGCTGTCAGGCTAAGCGTCCGGATATTCTAAGAAAAGCTGAGCAGTTTCCAAAGAGGTTTTCATCTGTCGCCGTCGGTGACGGAAGCCGGCAGATGAAAACGGAAAGCACGGGGCGTTGGGGGACTGGAGCCTGCCGCCGCCTATGGCGGATAAAGTCAGGCGGAAAATCGGGAAGGGCGCTGTATTCGGCTCATGGCCGACGCGCCCGCCTCGCGAACGCAAGGCGCGCCGAAAGCGCGACTATGCGAGTGCCCCCGATAGAGCCCCAAGCCCGAAAAAGGCTTGATTTGCTTCGCAGACTGCTCGCTTAGAATGCCCGGAAGGAGCCTGACAGCTCCGTTGTCTGCTTACTGCCTGTGAAACTCGATTTCCGACGGATCGTTTCTCGGGTTATCCTTGCCGACATTGCCCTGCGGCTTGAGGGCGTGAATGGCGTACAGACTGCTGATGGATTCCGCCGCGCCCTCGTTGTCGGGGACGTGGGTCATCAGGCCCGTGCACTCGGTGACGGACTGCACGTTCTTGCGGGTGTGAAAGGACTCGTCGGCGAACTCCTGGTGCTCGGGCGGGTTCCATTGCCAGGCGTGAGGTGCCTGGCGGCTTTTGCTCCTGCTCATAAAAGGGCCTCCTTCTCGTTTTCTCCCGGTTAGGGTGACGGAAGGAGGCCTTTTTTATCGCTGGCAATGGTTGGCGGCCAGCAGCCGGGCGAGCGCCTGAGGCAAAGGCTCGTTTAGCTCGATGTGCCCGCCCGTGATGGGCTGCGTGCAGCACAGATATGCAGAGTGCAGCGCAAAGCGTCCGCCGAGCTGAGGGCATTCTTTCCCGTAGAGATAGTCGCCTACGATCGGGCAGCCGATGGACGCAAGATGCACGCGAATCTGATGCGTGCGTCCCGTATCCAGGCAAAGGCGGATGAGCGCGCGGCCGTTTTGCGTGTGTTCGACGCGGTAATGCGTGACGGCGTGTTGGCCGTCCGCCCGGATGCCGCGGCGCGTGCCGCAGCCAAGGCGTGCGATGGGGGCGTCGATGGTGCCCGATTCGGATTTGGGTACACCCTCGGCAACGGCCAGATATTCGCGCACGAAGCCGCCGGTGTGCAGCTGCCCGGAGAGCAGACGCTGGGCGTGCGCGTGGCGGGCGACGCAGAGCAGACCGCTGGTGCCCTTGTCCAGCCGGTTGACGGGGTGATAGCTGAATGTATCGGGGGCGACGCCGAGCATGCCCGCGAGCTGCTCGCGCAGCGTGCTGGTGCGGATGTGCGCGCTGGGCAGCGTCGCCAGCGGCGCGCCCTTGCTGACGATGAGCAGGTCGTCGTCCTGATAGCGGATGAATGAGGCGGGAACGTCGGAGGGAAGCGAGGTGTGGGAACCGGGCCGGGCTTCATCGCTGGGCAGGCGGATTTCGATGATCTCGCCCGCGCGGAGGATGCGGTCGGCGCGGACGGGCTCGCCGCCAATGCGGATCGCCTCCTGAACCTTGAGCCTGCGAAAAGCGTGTTCGCCCAGGCAGAAGCGGCGCGGCACGACGCTGCGCACGGCGCGGCCCGCGTCCTGATCGGTGGTGGTATAGGTGATGATGCGCATGTTTGCCCTCCCGGATGCGTCGTTTACAGCAGCTTGATGATTATACCATAAAGCGCGGTCAATTGACAAAGCCTGCGCGGCGGGTTACAATGAATTTACAACGGGAATCGATCATTTCGGAAATGGGGCATGCATATGAACGCAGTTACCGCGTTTGAAAACAGAAAGGATGCGCTGCGCGCACAGCTTGAGCAGGCGGACAGCGCCGCGCAGGCGGTCACCGCCTGCACGATGGCGCTTGAGCAGATCAGCTGCGAGCTGGCGCAGGACGAGCAGGATGAGCTGGCGCGCCAGCGGCAGCAGGCCGTGCTGGCGCTCTCCCGCCGTGCGCCGCTGTTTTTGCGCCCGGCGCGGGCGGAGGGACGCATGGTGATCCGCCCGGCGGAGGCGAAGACGTCCGAGCGAAAGCAGCGCTGGGGCGTGCAGGCGGCGGGCGTGCTGGTGCTCGCCGCGCTGGCGGCGTATGAGCTGATCGACGGACAGGCGATGTTTGCGCTGCTGCAGGTGATCGGCGTGCTGCTGATGCTGCTGAGCGGGATGAGGCGTCCCGCGCGGACGGAAACGGACACGGCACGGGCGGAGGGTGTGATCGTCTACGATGCGGCGGAGACGGTGCGCGCGATGGGCGAGCTTTGCCAGGCCGTGGATATATGTGTGAGCGATCTTGCGCTGATCGGCCGGGACGGCGGCGCGCTTCGCCTGTCCGGCACGGTGGACGACGCGACGCTCGATCTGCTGTGCGCGCTGATGGAGGCGAAGGCGTCCGGCAGGGATGCGCTGGCGATGCGCAGTCTCTCGCAGGTGGAGCAGTATCTGCACATGCTGGGCATCGAGCCGGTCTTTTACAGCGCGGATCAGGCGGCCATGTTTGATTTGCTGCCGACGCTCAGCGGCGACAGAACCGTCCGCCCGGCGCTTGTCAAGGAGGGCAGGCTGCTGCGCAGAGGCGTGGCCGCGTGCGGCATGGAGAGGAGCGTGGGCGCGTGAAGATACTGGGATTTGACCTGGGCGACGGCGAGAGCGCCGTCACGTTGCTCGACGGGGAATCGACCGTTGAGCCGCGGGTGATTCCGCTTTTCGGGCGCACGAGCATGCTGTCCGCCGTGGGCACGAGGGACGGGCGCATCGTCGTGGGCGAGGAGGCGAGCGTGCTTTCCGGCGCGACGGATGCGAAGGTGCGCTTCAAGTCCCGATACCTGACCGATCCCGGCGCGGCGGGCGATGTGCGCGCGTTCGCGCAGGGGGTGATGGCCGAACTGATGCGCACGGAGCCGGCGCTGATGGCGCAGGTGTCGCGCACGGTGATCGGCTGTCCGGCCGGATGGGGAGACGGCCGGCGCGAGCAGTATGCGGCGCTGATGGAATCGGCCGGCTTTCCGAACGTGCATGTCGTGCCGGAGCCCCGGGCGGCCTTTCTGTACGCCCGGCACGCGCGCGGCTTGCGCGTGGATGCGGCGCTGATGCAGAAAAGCGCCATCGTCATCGACATCGGCTCCTCGACGACGGATTTTGCCTATATCGTCGACGGGCACCAGCAGAATCTCTCCCTCTTTGGCGACACCAATCTGGGCGGCGGCGTGCTTGACGAGCTGATCCTTGACCGGTGTATCGCCGCTTCGCCGGATGGAAAGGCGCTCGCCCGCGTGATGGACAAGAGCCCGGCCTGGCGCAGCTACTGCGAATTGGAGGCGCGCCGGCTCAAGGAGAAATACTTCCTGAATGAGGAAAAATGGCAGGAAAAGGCGCTCAAGGCATCGCTGACGGTCTGCTATGACGAGACGCTGATGCTGGATTTGAGCATCGACGGCAGGGCTGTCGAGGAGATCATCCATGAGCCGGTGCGCGCGCTGGGCGGGCGAAGCTTTGTCGCGTGTCTGCGGGATGCGCTGCGCGCGGCGCAGCAGGTGAGCAGGGATTGCCCGCCGCAGGTGGTGATCCTGACGGGCGGCGCGTCACGCATGGCGTTCTTTCAGCAGGCGTGCAGGGAGGCGTTTGAAGGCAGTCTTCTGGTGCTTTGCCCGGAGCCGGAGTGCTCCATTGCCCGCGGCCTGGCCTATGCCGGCCGGGTGGATGAGCGGCTCAAGGTCTTCCGTGCGGAGGTCGCCTCCATCGCCAGAGGGGAGAAGCTGAGCGAGGCGGTGGGCGCGAGCGTGCATGAGCTCTACGCGCCCGTGGCGCGTGCGCTGTTTGACACCGCGCAGGACAGCGCGCTGGAGGCCGTCGCGCTTTGGCGGCGCGGCGGAATCGGAACGATCGATGAGCTGGATGCGCACATCGCCGCGGCCATTGACGGCGCGTTTGCCGGGGAGGCGGTGCGCGCGCGCATCGAGGAGGAGCTGCGGGAGTGGACGGATGCGCTCATGCGGACGCTGGAGGGGGAATTGACCGCACTGTGCATACGCTGCGGTGTGCCGCCCGAGCACATGTCCCTGACGGGGGCGAGGGTGGACGCGGGGCTGAACGGCGTGAGCATTTCTCTGCTGGACGCGATGGGCATGGATATCGTATCCGGTCTGATGGGCGTGGTGCTGGCGGCCGTGGGCGCGAGCATATGCGGAGGCGGCGGCGTGGCGCTGGTCAGCGCAGGGCCGGTCGGGATGATTGCAGGCGCATCGGCCGGCATCCTGCTGGCGCTGCTTGGCCGCAGCGGCATGGAGAAGGCGCTGCGCCATGCCAGGCTGCCCGTCCTGGCGCGAAAGCTGGTGACAGACGCGGCCGTGCGCAGGGGCCTGGGACGCCAGCGCGAGGAGATCGAGACGGCGATCATCACCAGTCTGGCCGATCCGAAGAACGGCTTCGCCACGCGCCTTGTCAGCAGCCTGGCCGTGACGCTGGGCGCGCAGATGGAACAAATGGCCAGAAACGCGGAGATGTCCATCTGCGCGTAGAGAGAAAAACGGACGCTGATTTGAGCGATTTGCATAAAATTCGCCGCGGGGTTCGTGACGGCGCCGCCGCATAAATGATGGAAATCGCAAAAAATGTGTCGGAAAGCATGTGCAGCTTGACAGATTTGTGTTATAATGCTTGTAGCTAAAAAGACAGCGAGGAGGGATTTCATGGAATTCCATGTTTACGAAAGCGCAAGGGCGGCTTGCGAGGCGGCCGGCATGCTCATTGCCGCGCAGATTACCCGCAAAGGCGACAGCGTGCTGGGATTGGCGACAGGCTCCACCCCTGTGCCGGCCTATGAAAAGCTGGTGCAGTGGTATCAGAAGGGCGTCATCGATTTTGACAGGATTCGCACCTTCAATTTGGACGAGTACGTGGGCATCGACCACAAGAACCCGCTGAGCTATCACGCGTTCATGCAGGAGCACCTGTTCAGCAAGGTGAATCTGCGCCCGGAGAATGTCCATTTGCCCAGCGGTCATTCGGCGGCGGCGGGCAAGGCGTATGACGACGCCATTCGCGCGGCGGGCGGCATCGATATCCAGCTGCTGGGCATCGGCCGCAATGGCCACATCGGCTTCAATGAGCCGGCTAAGGAGTTTACCTATGGCACGCATGTGGTCACGCTGACGCAGAATACCATCGAGGCCAACGCGCGCTTCTTCAAGAGCGCGGATGAGGTGCCGCGCCAGGCGATTTCCATGGGCATCGGCAACATCATGGCGGCCAAGTGCGTTGTGCTGGTGGCCACGGGAGAGAGCAAGGCCGAGGCCGTGTATAAGACGATCCGCGGGCCGATCACGCCAGAGGTGCCGGCGTCGATCCTGCAGCTGCATCCGTGCTGCGTGATTCTGACCGATCGCGAGGCCGGCTCGCTGATGAAGGACTGAGCTTGGATGAACCAGTTTTTCTCCCCCTGAAAAGGGGGAGAAAAATTCTCTGTGCCGAATCGAAAGGGGATGAAAGATATGCTGGTCAAACACGGAATGGCGTTCATCGGCGGGGCATTTGTGCGTGCCGACGTGCGCATAGAGGATGGCAGGATCGCCGAGGTCGGCGAGCTTGCGGCGCGTGAGGGCGAGGAAGTGCGCGACGCTCAGGGGCTTTATGTCCTGCCGGGATTTGTGGACATCCATATCCATGCCTATGGCGGGGCGGACTGCATGCGCGGCGAGGAGGATGTCCGCAGGATGAGCGACGGGCTGCTCAGGACCGGCGTGGCAGCATTTGTGCCCACGACGATGAGCGCCTGGCCGGAGGAGACGTATCAGGCGCTTCGCGGGATTCAAAACGTGGTGGACAGGCCGCAGCCGCACGGCGCGGCGGTGCTGGGCGCACATATGGAGGCGCCGTTCCTGGCTGTGCAGTTCAAGGGCGCGCAGCTTGGCGAATGCCTCAAGGAGCCGTCCGTTCCCGCGTATGAGGAGATGGTGCGCGAGTGCACCTGCGTGAGGATGATGACCCTCGCGCCGGAGCTGCCCGGTGCGATCGAGCTGATTCGCTACCTGACCGCGCACGGCGTGGTCACCTGTGCGGCGCACTCGATGGCCAAGGCAGAGCATGTGCACGCGGCGGCGGATGCGGGTCTTTCGCAGATTACGCATCTGTTCAACGCGCAGAGCCCGTTGCATCATCGTGAGCCGGGCGTGCCCGGCGCGGGGCTGGCGGATGACCGCATCCTCGTGCAGGTCATCGCGGACGGCATCCATCTGCATCCTGACATCCTGCGGCTGGCCGCGCTGTGCAAGGGAAGCAAGGGCATGGCGCTGATTTCCGATTCCATGGAAGCGGCGGGCCTGCCGGACGGCCAGTACGACCTGGGCGGCCAGGCCGTGTTCGTCAAGGACGGCGCGGCACGGCTGGCGAGCGGCGTGCTCGCCGGATCGACGCTTCTGCTCCATCAGGCGGTGCGCAACATGATCACGCTGGCGCATATGCCGCCCGAGACGGTCATTCCGATGGCCACCAGCACCCCGGCGGATTCCGTGGGCGCAAAGGGCTACGGCCGCATTGAATCGGGCGCGGCGGGCGTGCTCGTGCTGATGGACAGGGAGTGGAATTTTGCGGGCGTCGTGGCCTGAGCCGGACGGCGCATGCCGGGAAGCCGCGATAAAACAAGAACATGAGAAAAGCGATGACGGAAAGAGTAGTCTGATTGGAAGCATGAAGAGAGAATAGCGTTTGGTGGAAGCTATTTATGCCGGGATTGGATGAAGACCATTCCAGAGCCGTGATGCTGAAGTGAGTAAGCGTTGCCGTATGCCTGCGTGAAAGGATAGGATTTGATAGAATCCGAAGTGAAAAATTAAGGTGGAACCGTGCTGAACGCACCCTTAAGACCGTATGATGCTGGTCTTATGGGTGCTTTTCTCATGCTGCGGGTGAAAGCGAAAAGAGAGAAGCGGAAAAAATGATGAAGGCTCTTTGAAGAACGGAGAATTTGCGGAAGCAGGCTGTGGGGAACCGGGAGCAGAAAGGCAATTTTGCGGCTATAGATGAGCCGTGGACAAGGAATTATAAAGGGAGGAAGGTCAGAATGAAAGCAACAATCGTTTTAATTGCGGATCATGATGCGGAGAATTATGGAAGAAAGCTGATGCTGGAAGCACACAGGTACGGAGGGATGGGATTTGAAATGGCAAGACTGCCGCAGCATGTTTCCTTAAAGCAGCCATTTGCGATTCCGAGTTTGGAGAATATGGAGGTATTCTTTGATGAATTCGCGAAGGAGCTGTGCCTGTTTGATATTGAATTTGTGGATATGGATCTATCCCCATCCAATGTATTGGGCGGCGTCGAATCCGGGTGCATGAGCTTGCGGGCAAAGGAAACGCCGCAGCTTGTGGATGCACAGAAAAGATTAAACGAGGGATTGCGTCGGGCATTTGGGCCATGCCCGGCGGATCATGACGATGACTATGTTTTTCATATGACGTTTGCCATTGGCGGCGCGGACTATGGCGCGTATCAAAGGGCCTATAATGAATTGATCAAGTCCGACTATCACCGGATATTCAGGTTCAGCAAACTGGGCCTGCTGTATTACGACGATGATCATATTGCTCCGGGCACATATTTTTGCTATAAGGTCTGCGATATATAAGGCTGCGGCGGGCTGTGATGCGCCGCGCCGTTCGGTAGAGAATATCCCCTGGGATTTTCCCGGATGGTGCAGGCTTTGCTTCTCGGTACAGGGAAATACTTAAAAATGTGAAGTGCTTCGGAAG
>JAUNJB010000221.1 GCA_030535375.1 Clostridia bacterium
ACCAAGCTCAAAAAGCTCATCAGGAAGGCGGGCATTGGCCGGATCGACATGGATGGCAAGTTTGTCGCCATCAAGATGCACTTCGGCGAGCTGGGCAATATCAGCTTTCTGCGTCCCAACTATGCCCGCGCGGTCGCGGATGTGGTGAAGGAGCTGGGCGGCAAGCCGTTTTTGACCGACTGCAATACCATGTATCCCGGCAGCCGCAAGAACGCGCTTGAGCATTTGCAGTGCGCATGGGAGAACGGCTTCACGCCGCTGACAGTCGGCTGCCCGATCCTCATCGGAGACGGCCTCAAGGGCACGGACGACGTGGCCGTGCCGGTAAAGGGCGGCGAGTACGTGAAGGAGGCGCGCATCGGCCGAGCGGTGATGGATGCGGACGTGTTCATCAGCCTGACGCACTTCAAGGGCCATGAGATGACCGGCTTCGGCGGCGCGATCAAGAATATCGGCATGGGCTGCGGCTCCCGGGCCGGCAAGAAGGATCAGCATTCCAGCGGCAAGCCGCACATCGAGGCGGAGCTTTGCCGAGGCTGCCGCAAATGCCAGAGGGAATGCGCCAACGGCGGCCTGGTGTTTGACGAGGCCGCGCGCAAGATGCACGTGAATCAGGACAATTGTGTGGGCTGCGGCCGCTGCCTGGGCGCCTGTAATTTTGACGCCATCCAGTTTGACAACGACAGCGCCAATGAGCTGCTCAACTGCCGCATGGCGGAGTACACGAAGGCCGTCGTTGACGGCCGCCCGTGCTTCCACATTTCGCTGATCGTGGATGTCTCCCCGAACTGCGACTGCCACGGGGAGAACGACGCGCCCATCCTGCCCAATATCGGTATGTTCGCATCGTTTGATCCGCTGGCGCTGGATCAGGCCTGCGTGGATGCCTGCCTGGCGGCGAATCCGATGCCCAACAGCCAGCTGTCCGACAATCTTGCCAAGTCCGACTTTATCGATTGGAATGACCACTTCCGGAATTCTACGCCGGAATCCGAGTGGCGCAGCTGTCTTGAGCATGCCGAGAAGATCGGCCTGGGCACGCGGGAATATGAGCTGATCAGGATGTAAGGCGTCCTTTGAACTGTCTCGCGTTCAATAAAGCTCCGCGCCGAGCGGAAGACCATATCATGCACGTATCCCCCTGAATCGCTGTCCAGGGGGATACGTGCTATTTTTGGCCGGGGAACGGCGCCGTCATGCCTGCATAATGCCGGTATAGCCGGGAATGTGCGGGTCACGGCCGAGCTGCGTATTGTCCATGCCGCGGATCTGCAGCTCCGGGATGGGATGCGGTGCGGTCTGGAAGCGGTAATCCTGCCCCAGCTGGTTGATGGCGCGGTCGATGACCGTGTGGCTGGCGACGGCGTCCAGCTGGGAGACGACGGTGTCCTGATAGCCGAAGAACGGATCGTTGGCCGCGAGGGACTGCACGGGCAGGGGATTCTTGTCCTTGTAGGTCAACTGTACGGACAGCAGCGCCGTGCGCACGTAGTCGATGTTTGATTCGAGGCGCACGGGCTCCGGGAAGGTCGGGTCCTTGATGACCTGCTGCCAGTGCTTGCCCTCATAGCGCTCCAGAAGCTGGCTGGCCTTGTGCAGATGGGCGATTTCCTGCTCCAGGTGGCGTGACCAGATTGTGCGGATGGCGTCGTCGGTTTCCGTCTGCTCGCAGGACCAGTAGAGATAGCACTCCGTGTATTCGTGCATCAGCAGCTTTTCCATCCAGGTCATGGTCGGGTCCTGAAGCGCCTCGTACTGTGTGACGTGCTGCTCCTCGATCATGCCGATCTCCTGATAGAGCTTTCGGCCGAGGTCGTTCTTGTAAAAGCCGGTCACATTCATGTAGTAGTTCATCGTCTGCTGTTCGGCCGCGGTGATGATATTGGCGGCGAGCTGGTCAAACAGCGGGGCCTTGCTGTTCAGCGCACCGGGGATGCCGTCCTCGGGGAAACGGTGCTCGCTGACAGTCGGGCGGCCGGGCATGATCTCCGTGTAGCGGCCGACGAGGCGCTCGGCATGCTCTCCGGTGTCCATCTCCATCAGGTCGGCATAGCGGTACAGATGGTCGAAGTCCTCCAGCAGCGCCAGATCGAGCGCGGCCTTGGCGCGCGGGGTGCTGACGCGCTTGGCGAGGTGGGCTGTCAAATCCACGGCCAGCTGCTCATAGCTGATGGTGTGCTCGAGGATCGTCTCGTGCACGGGTTTGAGGTTGGCGAGTTTCTTTTGCTGCTGCTGCTCGGTACGGCGCAGCATGGCCAGCTCGCGGCGCAGCGATTGATCCTCGCAGTGGCGCGCCATGTTGTGCGAGAAGCCGACGGCCTCAAACTCCGTGCCGTTCATCAGGATGATGCGGCACTTGGTGTAGGGATCGACCTCCAGCGGATGATACTGGCGGGGATAGAGGGATGAAAAGCTCTCGTAGGTCTTTTCGACCGGCATCGGTTTTTGATCAAAAGGATTCACAATATCACGCTCCTTGGGTTCATTGTGCCCGCGTGCGGGGGCAATGATGCGCACAATACAAAACAGAAATCATCAAGAAAAGTCTATAAAGACAGTATAATTGAATTAAATCTAAAATATTGCATAAAAGCGCGCGCCCGCATATGATGAACAGCGAATGAACTCCCTCAACGGGAGAGAAAAGAAACGGAGGAAGAAACCATGTCGCAAATCTTTGGCAATCTGGGCGCACTGACGTGGCAGATGGCGGTGATGTGGGCGGTCGGCGCCGTCATGATTTACCTGGCGATCGCAAGGGAGATGGAGCCGACCCTGCTTTTGCCGATGGGCTTTGGCTGCATTCTGTGCAATTTGCCGAACTCCGGCGCGGTGGAGGTGCTGGAGACGCTGTTTCGGGCGGGCGTCGCCAACGAGCTGTTTCCGCTGCTGCTGTTCATCGGCATTGGCGCGATGATCGACTTTGGCCCGCTGCTGGCCGATCCCAAGCTGCTGCTGTTCGGGGCGGCGGCTCAGTTTGGCATCTTCTTTACGCTGTCCATGGCGAGCCTGTTCGGCTTTGAATTGCGGGATGCGGCATCCATCGCGATCATCGGAGCGGCGGATGGCCCGACGTCCATCTTTGTGGCGAATGTGCTGCAAAGCCATTACACGGCGGCCATCATTGTGGCGGCGTATTCGTATATGGCGCTGGTGCCGATTGTGCAGCC